>NZ_JBITFP010000055.1:0-1026 GCF_044456245.1 Micromonospora sp. NPDC051006 | reverse complement strand
TCTAAAACTGACGGACATCGTTGACACCTGGGTCTCCGGCGACTACGGAGACCATCTATGTCTACCCCTCACCCTCCGCTCGATCGGGAGGCCAAGCGGCGCTTGGCGATCATCCGGCACGTCGAGGAGGTCAGCGGCAACGTCGCGCTGACGTGTCGGTACTACGGGATCAGCCGGCAGGCGTACTACATCTGGTACCGGCGCTACCAGGCCGAAGGCGTCGACGGGCTGCGCAGCCGGTCCAAGCGGCCCAAGACCAGCCCCAACGCTACCCACGTCGAGGTCGTCGGGAAGATCATCTACCTGCGGGAGAACTACCACTTCGGCCCCGAGAAGATCGCGATGTACCTCAAGCGGTACCACGACGTCGCCATCAGCCATTCCGGTGTCTGGCGGATCCTCAAGCGCCTGGACATGAGCCGGCTCCCGGCCTCGCAGCGCTACAAGCGTCACGACAAGCGGTGGAAGCGGTACGAGAAGCAGCTGCCCGGCCACCGGGTTCAGATCGACGTGAAGTTCATCGAGCCCATCACCGCGGCCGGCGGCCGCCGCGGCGGGCGCAACAAGTACTACCAGTTCACCGCGATCGACGACTGCACCCGCCTGCGAGTGCTGCGCATCTACCCGCAGCTCAACCAGAAGACCGCGATCCAGTTCGTGGACTACGTGCTGCAGCGACTGCCGTTCCAGGTGCAGGTCATCCAGACTGACAACGGCGCCGAGTTCCAGTCGGCGTTCCACTGGCACGTGCTGGACAAAGGCATCGCCCACGCCTACATCAAGCCCCGAACGCCGCGGCTCAACGGCAAGGTGGAGAGATCCCACCGCATCGACGCCGAGGAGTTCTACCGGATGCTCGATGGGGTGGTCATCGACGACGCCCAGGTCTTCAACGACAAGCTCCGAGAGTGGGAGGACTACTACAACTACCATCGCCCGCACGGCGGCCTCGGCGGGCAGACCCCCTACGAACGCCTCAAGCAGAAGACCACGACCCAGGCGTAAACGATCACCGTCGGTCGCACA
>NZ_JBITFP010000054.1:0-1051 GCF_044456245.1 Micromonospora sp. NPDC051006 | reverse complement strand
CGCCGTCGTTGGCTCGTGCGGCGGTTGACGAGATGATCGATGCCGGTTTGCTCGATGAGGTGATGCGTCGGGTGGATGCCGGTGAGGTGGCGTTGACCGGTGAGGGAGGGTTCCTGCCGGAGATGCTCAAGGCGGTGCTGCAGCGTGGTCTGCAGGCGGAGTTGACGGGGCATCTGGGTTATGAGAAGGGTGATCCGGCTGGGCGGGGGTCGCCGAACTCGCGTAACGGCAGCACGCCGAAGACGGTGCTGACCGAGGTGGGTCCGGTGCCGTTGGAGGTGCCGCGGGATCGGGCGGGCACGTTCGAGCCGCGGCTGGTGGCCAAGGGGGTTCGTCGCGCCGGCGGCCTCGACGACATGATCATCTCGTTGTATGCGGGTGGGATGACGGTCCGCGACATCCAGCACCATCTGGCTCGCACGCTGGGCACCGAGCTGTCCCACGAGACGATCTCGAAGATCACCGACTCGGTTCTCGACGAGGTCAAGGCCTGGCAGTCGCGGCCTCTGGAGGAGATCTACCCGATCATCTACCTCGACGCGCTGGTGGTGAAGGTCCGTGACGGGCACCAGGTGCGCAACAAGGCCGCGCACATCGCGGTCGGTGTCGACCTCGACGGAGTGAAGCATGTGCTCGGGATTTGGGTGCAGGCCGCCGAAGGGGCGAAGTTCTGGGCCGGGGTCTGCGCAGAGCTGCGCAACCGAGGCATCCGCGACGTTCTGATCGTCTGCTGTGACGGGTTGACCGGCTTCGCTGAGGCGATCGAGGCGACCTGGCCGTTGAGCACCGTGCAAACCTGCACCGTGCATCTGATCCGCGCCGCGATGCGGTTCGTGTCCTACACCGACCGCAAGAAGGTCGCGACGGCCCTCAAACCGATCTACACCGCACCCACCGTCGAGGCCGCCGAGGCCGAACTGCACGCGTTCGCCGAGTCCGATCTCGGCCGCCGCTACCCGGCCGCGGTCGCGACGTGGACGAACGCCTGGCAACGGTTCGTGCCGTTCCTGGCGTTCCCACCCGAACTCCGGAAGATCATCTACACGACCAA
>NZ_JBITFP010000053.1:0-1069 GCF_044456245.1 Micromonospora sp. NPDC051006 | reverse complement strand
GAGGCGGTGGCGGTCGGTGCGTCCGGAGCTTGCGGGGATCGGGGCGGCGCCGCAGAGGTGGGCAAGGGCGGCTTCGGAGCGCAGCCGGTCGGGGTTGTCACCGGCGGTGGTCAGTAGCTGGCCGGCGACTTCGGGTCCGACGCCGTAAAGGGCGGTCAGGCGTGGGGCGGTCTTTGTCAGCGCCGGGCGCAGCCGCCGGTCGGCCAGGGCGATTTCGGTGTCGAGAGCCTGCACCCGGGTGGCGACGGCGCGGAGCGCTGCCCTGGTCGCCTCCATGGGGTCGGTCATGGCCGTGTCATCGACGGTCAGGCTGGCGCAGGCGGTGATCATCGCGTGCCTTGGCAGTCCGGCCAGGCTGGCGCGCACGGCCTCGGGCGCGGACGTGATCAGTCCGTGGAGCTGGTTGAGGGCGGCGGTGCGGGCCTTGACCGCGCCCCGGCGAGCCACGCGCAGCGCCCGGATGGCCTCGACCGGCCCGGTGCGGGTTTTGGGTGTGCCAGCGGCCTGCCCGGACACCGCCGCGCGGGCGGCAGCGATCGCGTCGATCGGGTCGGACTTACCTTTGCTGCGGCGGGTTTTGCGGTCGGGCCGGTCGACCTCGACCAGGTCGACGCCTTCGCCGGCCAGGTAGCGGGCCAGTCCTGCGCCGTAGGTGCCGGTGCCCTCCACTCCCACCTTGATCAATCGCCCGAACGACCGCAGCCAGGCCAGCAACGCCCGATATCCGTCCGGTGTCGCGGCGAACTGCTGATCGCCGAGTACCCGGCCGGTCTGATCAACGGCGGCGGCGTGGTGAGTCTTGCCGTGGGTGTCTATCCCACCCGTGACCGGGCGCTTCCTGGCTGCCATGCTGGACTCGTCGTCCCTTTCGCTCGCACCGAACAGGGTCGGCACGCACCCGCCGGGCAGGCGGACAAGACAGTGACGGGGCCTCTCGCACAGGCTCCTATAAAGTCACGAACGCCCAGCCAGTGACGTGCAGGAGCGGTCACCCGGACAGTCGACAAATCCAGCCAAGGACAGCAACCGTCGGTCAGGGCAAGGGTCAGACAACCGGGTGACCGCCCCT
>NZ_JBITFP010000052.1:0-1223 GCF_044456245.1 Micromonospora sp. NPDC051006 | reverse complement strand
GATTGTCCGGCGGCGTCCTACTCTCCCACACCCTCCCGAGTGCAGTACCATCGGCGCTGGAGGGCTTAGCTTCCGGGTTCGGAATGTAACCGGGCGTTTCCCCTCCGCCATGACCGCCGTAACTCTATCGACATATCAAACAACACACCACACGGGTTGTTGTTCGTTTGTCGGGAGTTGCACAGTGGACGCGTAGCAGCTTAGTAGTCAAGTCCTCGGCCTATTAGTACCGGTCAACTGAACCCGTTACCGGGCTTACATTTCCGGCCTATCAACCCAGTCGTCTAGCTGGGGGCCTTACCCCACAAAGTGGGTGGGATACCTCATCTTGAAGCGAGCTTCCCGCTTAGATGCTTTCAGCGGTTATCCCTTCCGAACGTAGCTAACCAGCCGTGCCCCTGGCGGGACAACTGGCACACCAGAGGTTCGTCCGTCCCGGTCCTCTCGTACTAGGGACAGCCCTTCTCAAGTATCCTACGCGCACGGCGGATAGGGACCGAACTGTCTCACGACGTTCTAAACCCAGCTCGCGTACCGCTTTAATGGGCGAACAGCCCAACCCTTGGGACCTGCTACAGCCCCAGGATGCGACGAGCCGACATCGAGGTGCCAAACCATCCCGTCGATATGGACTCTTGGGGAAGATCAGCCTGTTATCCCCGGGGTACCTTTTATCCGTTGAGCGACACCGCTTCCACTCGCAAGTGCCGGATCACTAGTCCCGACTTTCGTCCCTGCTCGACCTGTCAGTCTCACAGTCAAGCTCCCTTGTGTACTTGCACTCAACACCTGATTGCCAACCAGGCTGAGGGAACCTTTGGGCGCCTCCGTTACCTTTTAGGAGGCAACCGCCCCAGTTAAACTACCCACCAGACACTGTCCCTGAACCGGATAACGGTCCGAAGTTAGATACCCAAATCAACCAGAGTGGTATTTCAAGATTGCCTCCCCACCAACTGGCGTTGATGGTTCACCGGCTCCCACCTATCCTACACAAGCTAATTCGGATACCAATGTCAAGCTATAGTAAAGGTCCCGGGGTCTTTCCGTCCTGCCGCGCGTAACGAGCATCTTTACTCGTAATGCAATTTCGCCGGGCCTGTGGTTGAGACAGTGGGGAAGTCGTTACGCCATTCGTGCAGGTCGGAACTTACCCGACAAGGAATTTCGCTACCTTAGGATGGTTATAGTTACCACCGCCGTTTACTGGCGCTTAAGTTCTC
>NZ_JBITFP010000051.1:1613-2821 GCF_044456245.1 Micromonospora sp. NPDC051006 | reverse complement strand
ATCCGGCAGCTCGGGTGGTTAGCACAACGAGGTTCATCAGGGTCGCTCCTTCGCGGGTACGGGAATATCAACCCGTTGTCCATCGACTACGCCTCTCGGCCTCGCCTTAGGTCCCGACTCACCCAGGGCGGATTAGCCTGGCCCTGGAACCCTTGGTCATCCGGCGGAAGGGTTTCTCACCCTTCTTTCGCTACTCATGCCTGCATTCTCACTCGTGCCGCGTCCACAACTGGGTCACCCCGCTGCTTCACCCGCGGCACGACGCTCCCCTACCCATCCACACACCTGCACAAGGAATCAAGTCCAAGCGAGGTAAAAATGTGAATGCCACAGCTTCGGCGGTGTGCTTGAGCCCCGCTACATTGTCGGCGCGGAACCACTTGACCAGTGAGCTATTACGCACTCTTTAAAGGGTGGCTGCTTCTAAGCCAACCTCCTGGTTGTCTATGCGACCCCACATCCTTTTCCACTTAGCACACGCTTAGGGGCCTTAGCTGGTGATCTGGGCTGTTTCCCTCTCGACTACGAAGCTTATCCCCCGCAGTCTCACTGCCGCGCTCTCACTTACCGGCATTCGGAGTTTGGCTGATTTCGGTAAGCTTGTGGGCCCCCTAGACCATCCAGTGCTCTACCTCCGGCAAGAAACACGCGACGCTGCACCTAAATGCATTTCGGGGAGAACCAGCTATCACGGAGTTTGATTGGCCTTTCACCCCTAACCACAGGTCATCCCCCAACTTTTCAACGTTGGTGGGTTCGGCCCTCCACGCGGTCTTACCCGCGCTTCAGCCTGCCCATGGCTAGATCACTCCGCTTCGGGTCTAGGACACGCGACTGAATCGCCCTATTCAGACTCGCTTTCGCTACGGCTCCCCCACACGGGTTAACCTCGCCACATGCCACTAACTCGCAGGCTCATTCTTCAAAAGGCACGCCGTCACCCCGCAAGGCTCCGACGGATTGTAGGCGAACGGTTTCAGGTACTATTTCACTCCCCTCCCGGGGTACTTTTCACCATTCCCTCACGGTACTCGTCCGCTATCGGTCACCAGGAAGTATTTAGGCTTACCAGGTGGTCCTGGCAGATTCACGGCAGATTTCAGGGGTCCGCCGCTACTCGGGAACACCCACAGAAGACCAGCAGCTTTCACCTACCGGACTATCACCGTCTACGGTCAGCCTTTCCAGACTGTTCAGCTAGCCACTGG
>NZ_JBITFP010000050.1:0-2500 GCF_044456245.1 Micromonospora sp. NPDC051006 | reverse complement strand
AGCACTTCTCACCAAGCTTGCTTGGTCAGAGGCCAGTTCATCAGCGAATGTCTGATGCTGGTTGCTCATGGGTGGAACGTTGACTATTCGGCACTGTCGGTCTGCTTGGACTGTGAGTACTGCTTCGGCGTGGAAAACAGTTCAAGAGGTTGAGGGTGTCGGGCACGCTGTTGGGTGTCTGAGGGAGCGGCCAGTTTGGTCTGCTTCTTCGGTTGCCGGCCCCGGTATAGGTCTGCTTCGGCGGGTTGTGACGGGTGGTTGGTCGTTGTTTGAGAACTGCACAGTGGACGCGAGCATCTGTGGCCAAGTTTTTAAGGGCGCACGGTGGATGCCTTGGCACCAGGAACCGATGAAGGACGTGGGAGGCCACGATAGTCCCCGGGGAGTCGTCAACCAGGCTTTGATCCGGGGGTTTCCGAATGGGGAAACCCGGCAGTCGTCATGGGCTGTCACCCGCTGCTGAACTCATAGGCAGTGTGGAGGGAACGCGGGGAAGTGAAACATCTCAGTACCCGCAGGAAGAGAAAACAACCGTGATTCCGGGAGTAGTGGCGAGCGAAACTGGATGAGGCCAAACCGTATGTGTGTGATACCCGGCAGGGGTTGCGCATGCGGGGTTGTGGGATCTCTCTTCCACGGTCTGCCGGCCGTGGGACGAGTCAGAAACCGTTGATGTAGGCGAAGGACATGCGAAAGGTCCGGCGTAGAGGGTAAGACCCCCGTAGTCGAAACATCAGCGGCTCGTTTGAGAGACACCCAAGTAGCACGGGGCCCGAGAAATCCCGTGTGAATCTGGCGGGACCACCCGCTAAGCCTAAATATTCCCTGGTGACCGATAGCGGATAGTACCGTGAGGGAATGGTGAAAAGTACCGCGGGAGCGGAGTGAAATAGTACCTGAAACCGTGTGCCTACAAGCCGTGGGAGCGTCGCGCATCGAGCTTGCTCGGTGCGTCGTGACTGCGTGCCTTTTGAAGAATGAGCCTGCGAGTTAGCGGTGTGTAGCGAGGTTAACCCGTGTGGGGAAGCCGTAGCGAAAGCGAGTCCGAACAGGGCGTTTCGAGTTGCACGCTCTAGACCCGAAGCGGAGTGATCTAGCCATGGGCAGGTTGAAGCGGCTGTAAGAGGTCGTGGAGGACCGAACCCACCAGGGTTGAAAACCTGGGGGATGACCTGTGGTTAGGGGTGAAAGGCCAATCAAACTCCGTGATAGCTGGTTCTCCCCGAAATGCATTTAGGTGCAGCGTCGTGTGTTTCTTGCCGGAGGTAGAGCACTGGATAGGCGATGGGCCCTACCGGGTTACTGACCTTAGCCAAACTCCGAATGCCGGTAAGTGAGAGCGCGGCAGTGAGACTGTGGGGGATAAGCTCCATGGTCGAGAGGGAAACAGCCCAGAGCATCGACTAAGGCCCCTAAGCGTACGCTAAGTGGGAAAGGATGTGGAGTCGCAGAGACAACCAGGAGGTTGGCTTAGAAGCAGCCACCCTTGAAAGAGTGCGTAATAGCTCACTGGTCTAGTGATTCCGCGCCGACAATGTAGCGGGGCTCAAGCGTACCGCCGAAGTCGTGTCATTGCAGCATGAGGGCCAACGCCCGCTGTGATGGGTAGGGGAGCGTCGTGTGCCGGGTGAAGCAGCCGTGGAAGCGAGTTGTGGACGGTTCACGAGTGAGAATGCAGGCATGAGTAGCGATTCACACGTGAGAAACGTGTGCGCCGATTGACTAAGGGTTCCTGGGTCAAGCTGATCTGCCCAGGGTAAGTCGGGACCTAAGGCGAGGCCGACAGGCGTAGTCGATGGATAACCGGTTGATATTCCGGTACCCGCTGTGAAGCGTCAAACATTGAATCCAGTGATGCTAAGCCCGTGAAGCCGTTCCGGACCCTTCGGGGAATGGAAAGTGGTGGAGCCGGTGGCCCGAGCTGGTAGTAGGTGAGTGATGGGGTGACGCAGGAAGGTAGTCCATCCCGGGCGGTGGTTGTCCCGGGGTAAGGGTGTAGGCCGTGCGATAGGTAAATCCGTCGTACATGTGGCTGAGACCTGATGCCGAGCCGATTGTGGTGAAGTGGATGATCCTATGCTGTCGAGAAAAGCCTCTAGCGAGTTTCATGGCGGCCCGTACCCTAAACCGACTCAGGTGGTCAGGTAGAGAATACCGAGGCGTTCGGGTGAACTATGGTTAAGGAACTCGGCAAAATGCCCCCGTAACTTCGGGAGAAGGGGGGCCATGTCTGGTGATGAGTCTTGCACTCTGAGCTGGGTGTGGCCGCAGAGACCAGCGAGAAGCGACTGTTTACTAAAAACACAGGTCCGTGCGAAGCCGTAAGGCGATGTATACGGACTGACGCCTGCCCGGTGCTGGAACGTTAAGGGGACCGGTTAGTCACATTTCGGTGTGGCGAAGCTGAGAACTTAAGCGCCAGTAAACGGCGGTGGTAACTATAACCATCCTAAGGTAGCGAAATTCCTTGTCGGGTAAGTTCCGACCTGCACGAATGGCG
>NZ_JBITFP010000049.1:0-5076 GCF_044456245.1 Micromonospora sp. NPDC051006 | reverse complement strand
CCGTGAAGCGTCTAGACCGGCTCATCCGGTCAACGTCGCCCGGCAACGGACGACTGCCAATCAGGAGTCACGCTTGCTCACTGAAAGGTAACGGTTCGCGCAGCACGACCCGCAGCGGGTGCGGGGCGTCGGCGGCGACCTCGCCGAGCACGGTCAGCAGCTGGGCGTACTGGCCGGCGGGCTCGTCGGCGAGCAGTTGGCCGGCGTCGTCGACGCGCAGGGTGAGCGGCGCGGTGGCCAGCCGGTCGCGCAGCACGTCGGCGAGCGCGTCCCAGTTGTGGCCGAAGTGCTCGGGCAGGGCGAGGGCGGTGGCGAGCGTGGCGAAGAACCCGCTGCGGGTGCGCGTCGCCGGGCCGGGCAGCGGCACCGCGTCGGGTTCGTCCGGTGCGTCGTCGTGGGCGACGGTCAGCCAGCCGGCTGTCCGGTCACCATCCTGGTCGGGCATGAAGACCTCCTCGCCGGGCCGGGGCCGGCCGTCGTCAGGCACGGCCGACCCCGGGAGGTTACCGGTCAGAGCCGGTAGAAGTCGGTGTAGTGGTTCGGCGAGAACCAGGTCACCCCGGTGCTCTTGTTCACCACGATGCGGTAGGCGTCGCGGGCGGCGCCTTGCTGGCGCGGGTACACGTCGTACTCGTAGTAGGTGGCGTTGGTCGGCAGCTGCCCCTCGTAGTTGTAGAACCGCCCGCCGGCGAAGTTCGACAGGCCCCCGCTCCAGCTGTACCAGCCACGGCTGGTCGGGAAGCCCTTGGCCGCCCAGCCGGAGCGGGCCGTCCGGGCGTCGGCGCAGCGGCTCATCGTGCAGGAGCTGTAGACCGCGGCGGACGCCGAGTCGGTCAGCCGCGGGGCGACCACGGACGGGCCGACCAGCGCGGCGGCGACCATCGCGACGAGCAGGACGAGGGTGGCGGTGAGCCGGCGGGTCACGCCGAGCGTCGGGCGGGGGGATGCGAGGGTGGGCATGCTGCCTCCAGACCGTCGGATACATCGATCCGCGTCGTTGGCGGACCGGTCCCAGTCTCACCGCCGACGACCGTCCGGAACAGTCCCCGCACCCGAACTGATCCACAATGGCCGGTGAACCGCGGATGATCGGCGAGGCGTCCCCCGCCGATGGGCAGCGCCAGCAGCATCCCGAGGGCGACCCACAGATAGGCGTTGCCTCCGAGGAAGCCGAGCGGCCCGGTGGAGTTGTTGGCGAAGACCCAGACCAGACCGCTGGAGAGCAGCACATACCCGACCACGCCGGCCCGCAGCCGACGGCGCGCCACCCGCTCTTGCGGCGGCCAGGGCAGCGTGGCCGCGGCGAGCAGCGCCAGCCCCGGCACCAGCCACACCAGGTGGTGGACCCAGGTGATCGGGCTGATCAGGCAGGCGGTGATCCCGGTCAGCGCGAACCCGGCCCGCTCGTCGCCGGCCAGGGCGGCCCGCCGGGAGCGGACCAGCCAGACCGCCAGCACGGCGGTGACCAGAACGAGCCACAGCCGCCGGTCCGGGTGCTCCGGGTCGAGCCGGGCCACCAGCCCGAGCAGCGACTGGTTCGACACGTACGCCAGCTCGCCGATCCGGCCGGTGTCCCAGAGCGCCTCGGTGAAGAAGGTGCGCGACGCGCCCGGGGCCAGCGCGGCGGCGAGCGCGGTGGCGGCGACCGTCGTGCCGGTGGCCGTGGCGGCGGCCCGCCACCGCCGGGTGACCAGCAGGTAGCCGATGAAGATCGCCGGGGTGAGCTTGATCGCCGCGGCCAGCCCGATGCCGATCCCGGCGGCCCGGTGGCTCCGCTCCAGCAGCCACAGGTCCAGATAGACCAGGGCCACCAGCAGCAGGTTGACCTGCCCGAAGCTGACCGTGTCCCGCACCGGGTTGAGCCCGGCGAGCAGGCAGCCGGCCAGCGCGAGGGCGTACCACCGGCTCCAGCCGGCCCGGCGGGCCAGCGGCTCGACCAGCAGCACCAGCAGGAAGCCGGTCGCCACCGCGGTGAGCAGCAGGTTCACCACGATCGTCGGATACCAGGCCAGCGCCGCCATCGGCAGCATGCTGACCGCCGCGAACGGCGGGTAGGTGAAGCCGTACCCGTTCCAGGTGGTCCAGTCGTAGAGGTCACCGCCGCGCGTCCAGTGCCCGACCGCGCCGTGGTAGACGCCGACGTCGAACCAGCCCCGGTGCCCGGGCAGCACCGCGATGAGCACCCCGAGCAGGGTTGCGATCCCGGCCACCAGCAGCATCCGCCGTCCGGTACGCGGCGACACCCGAGCCGGCCGGGTCAGCACGCCGCCCGGCGCGGGCCGTTCGGCGCTCATCGGGCCACCGCCGACGCCGGCTGCGCGGTGGTGGTGAGCAGCCGCAGCCAGCCGACCGCGAGCAGCCCGAGCAGCACCCCGGCCGCGGCGAGCGCCGCCTGCGTCGGGTCCGGTCCGATCCCGCTGGGCAGCGCCACGAACGCCAGCACCACGGCCCCCGACGCCGCGAGCCACCGGGCCCACCCGTCCGGCGCGGCCGCCGCGATGAGGACCAGACCCCAGAGCGCGTACCAGGGCCGAGTCGCCGGGCCGAGCAGCGCCACCGCCGCGAGGGCCAGCCCCACGGCGTACGCCGGGCCGAGCCGTCGCCGCTGCCACCAGGCGATGCCGGCGACGGCCAGCGCGGCGATCAGCCCGAGGCCGAGGAAGAGTCGCATCGGGGCGTCTCCCCACTCCAGGCCGAGCGCGCCGGCCAGCCACGTCGCGCCGCGACCGAGGGCGCTGGAGATCGACCAGCTGTGCCGGTACACCGGGGTGCCGAGCGCGCCGATCCAGCCGTACCCGATGCCGGTCGCCCAGGTGACCGCGGCCGCGGTGCCGACCGCGAAGCCGGCGGTGCGGATCAGCGCCGCCCGGCGCCCGCCGTGCCGGGCGGCGAGCGACACCACCACCAGCAGGCCCACCACGGCCGGCGCCTTGACCAGCGCGGCGAGGGTGATCAGCACGGCGGCGGTGCCGAAGCGGCGTTCGAAGGCGAGGCAGAGTCCGGCCACCAGCAACCCCAGCATCACCGCCTCGTTGTGCGCGCCGGCGACCAGATGCAGCGGCACCAGGGGGTTGAGCACGCCGAGCCAGAGCGCGGCGGCGGGGTCGACGCCGCAGTGCCGGGCCAGCCGGGGCAGGTAGCGCAGCAGCAGCGCGACCCCGGCCAACGCCACCAGCCGCAGCCCGAGCACGCCGAGCACCAGCTTGCCGCCGGTCAGCCCGGAGACGACAGCGGCGATGGCGAGGAAGACCGGCCCGTACGGCGCGGGCGTCTGCTGCCACATCTGCGGCACCTCGGCGGCAATCTGACCGCCGAGCGCCGTCACGCCGTGCCGGTACACGTCGATGTCGACGAGCACCATCGTGCCCTGCGCGAGGTAGCTGTACGCGTCCCGGCTGAACAGCGGTGGGCAGAGCAGCAGCGGCCCGGCCCAGCAGGCCAGGGTGAGCGCGGCGGAGCGCCCGTCGAGCCGTACCGCCGACACACCCGGTGGGCCGGCGGCGGGCAACTGCCGGCCCGCCCACCACCAGGCGGCGGCGAGCAGGGTCAGCCCGGCGTACCCGCAGAGCAGGCCCGGCCCGGCGAGGTGCCGCAGCGCGCTCCACCAGGCGGCGTGGCCGCCGACCGGGAGCGCGCCGGCGGCGAGGCCGGCGCCGGCCAGCAGGGCGGCACCCACGCCACCGAGCAGCCGGTACCCGACGACGATCGGCAGTTTCCGCATCCGGGCAGGATGTCGTCCGGAGCTGACCGGCACGCGGCCGTCCGACGATCATCAAGCGACGCCACGGTGTCGCCCCAGCGCGTCGTCGGCGCGGCCTCGGCCGTCCCGTCGGCGTGGCGGCGGGCAGATCGGTCACCCGTTGTTAGCGTGGGAACGCTGATCCGTGACCAGGGAGGGTGGATGACGGACGCCCCGGACCCGGCGCCGAGGCCCGCGAACCGGTGGCGGCAGTGGGGCAGCCGCGGGCTGAGCAACACCCGGGACGCGAGCGTCCACAGCGGGCGCTGGCTGCGGCACAACTGGCAGCGGCTGGCGGCCTCGCTACGGGACCAGGAGCCGGCGCGCTCCGCACCTCCGCCGCCCGGCCCGCTCGTCGAGCAACGCGACGCGCCGGGGCTGATCGCGGTGCCCGCCCGTGGCTACGTGTACTGCTTCTACATCCGCGCGACGTTCGCCTGGTCGTCGCCGGCGGGCCTGCGCGCCGAGGTGTTGAGCTGGTACGCCCAGTACTTCATGCCGCACGCCGTCCAGCGGCTGACCCGGCTCGCCGCGGACGCAGCCCGTGACCTGCCGGCGCACCGCGCGGGCGACCTGGAGCTCGCGTTGCAGCAGGCGCTCGCCGAGGGCACCCCGTGGCCCTACGAGCGGGGGGACGTCCTCCTCACCTGTCAGCCCGACGCCACCGTACGGCTCGACGACAAGATCTGGCCGGCGCTCCAGCCGCACATGGAACGCCAGGTCACCCTCGAATGCCAGTACGACGAGCAGCTCCGCAAGGCCCGGTACGCCGAGCAGCTGAGCCGGCGCTGGGCGAGCATCCTCGGCGAACACGTCGAGGGAACGTCCCAGCCGGACGCGGCCCTGGCCGAGGCCCGCCAACAGATGCTGACCCGGCAACGATCCGCCGCCCGCTGGATCGACGACCTGCTCGCCAACGAGGCTCCCACGCCGCCCCCGCCCCCGCCCACTGCCCGCCCGATCCCTCCCCAGCCCAGCAAGCCCGCCAAGCCGACGAAGTCCGCCAAGCCGGCCAAGCCCGCGCCCGAGAGTTGACGGGTCCGGACGCACGCGGCGCCGTAGCGCGAGCAGACCGGCCCGCCGAGACGATGAAGGCCGACCCGCCGGGGTCGGCCTTCGTGTCTACGGATGACAAAGACCGGCCCGTTGCGGGGCCGGCCTTCCGCGTGGAGATGCCGGAAGGGCCGGCCCCCTTTGGTGGGGTCCGGCCCTTTCGGTGTTTGCGGTGTTCGTTTGTTGTTCGGGTCAGCTGGTGGAGTAGCCGCGGGTGGCGATCCAGTCCGCGAGGTGCTCGGTGCTGATCCAGTAGCTGGCCATGTTGGGGTCGGCGGAGTCGG
>NZ_JBITFP010000048.1:0-6473 GCF_044456245.1 Micromonospora sp. NPDC051006 | reverse complement strand
CCGGCCGCGGTCGCGACGTGGACGAACGCCTGGCAACGGTTCGTGCCGTTCCTGGCGTTCCCACCCGAACTCCGGAAGATCATCTACACGACCAATGCGATCGAGTCGTTGAACTTCCAACTACGGAAGATCATCAAGAACCGGGGACACTTCCCCACCGACGACGCCGTGATCAAGCTGCTCTGGCTGGCCATCCGCGACATCGAAGACAAACGCGCCCGCGACCGCGCCAAGGAAAAGGGCCTACCCCCCGGCCAACGCCGCGCCCAAGCCCGCCTCGTCGAAGGCGCCCTCGTCCCAGGCTGGCGCCAAGCCCTCGGCGCCCTCGCCCTGGCCTACCCCGACCGCCTCGGCCCCTACCTGACCTGACAACCCATAGATCAACTTACACAGAAATCTTGACAGGCCCGCCGGCGAGGCCGGCATGCGTGACCGTTCGTCACGGCCCACGTCGCAGCCAAGCAAGACACCGGAACCACTGGTCCGCAAGATCGTGCACCTACGGTGGAAACACCGCCTGGGACCGGTCGCGATCGCCGACCGCCTCGACATGGCCTCATCGACGGTGCATGCCGTGTTGACGCGGTGTCGGCTCAACCGGCTCTCTCACGTCGACCGGGTCACCGGCGAACCCGTGCGTCGCTACGAGCACCCGACTCCCGGGGCGTTGCTACACGTCGACGTCAAGAAGCTTGGGAACATCCCCGACGGCGGCGGCTGGCGCTACGTCGGCCGCGCCAAGGGCAAGAAGAACCGCAACGCCACCGCCGGCAAGCCGCGCAGCAAGCACTACAACCCGATGATCGGCACCGCTTTCGTGCACACCGTCATCGACGACCACAGCCGCGTCGCCTACGCCGAAATCCATGACGACGAAACCGCAGCCACCGCCATCGGCGTCCTGCGCAGAGCCGTCACCTGGTTCAGCGACCGCGGCGTCGTCACCCAACGAGTCCTCTCCGACAGCGGCAGCTGCTACCGCAGCCACGCCTGGCGCGACGCCTGCACCCAACTCGGCATCACGGCCAAACGCACCCGCCCCTACCGCCCACAAACCAACGGCAAGATCGAACGCTTCCACCGCACCATGGCCCAAGGCTGGGCCTTCAAACGGATGTACTCCAGCGAGTCAGCCCGCCGAAACGCCCTGCCCGCCTGGATACACGAGTACAACCATCACAGGCCCCACACCGCGATCGGCAAACGCCCACCCATCAGCCGCTTAACCAACCTTCCTGGGCAGTACACCTAGTTCAGCGGCGCACTGCCCCTGCGCGCGGGGCCTGCGAGGACGCCGCAACCATGCTGCGGCGTGTTGCGACAGCGGTTGGCCGCCGTCGTAGTTGATCGATACTGTGCGCCGGTGGCCCGTGCACAGCTCACCGCCCAGTTGGTGGTTGACGGTCGTGTTCCGCAGGCACTGGCGCTGTCGCCGGACGGCAAGTGGGTCGCCTACGTGGTCGCCCCGGTCGGGCGGGCTGCTGATCACCCGGTCAGCGAACTCTGGGTCGCCGCCGTCGACGGGACCGGGTCTCCGCGACGATTGACTTCGGGTGAGGCGTACGAATCAGCGGCGCGGTGGGCCGAGGATTCGCTGTTGATCTACTTTCTCTCCGACCGGGCCGAGCGTGGCACGGCGCAACTGCACCGGGTAGGGCTGGTTGACGGCGTCGTGGAGGCGGTCACGTCCTGGGTCGGTGGGGTCTCCGAGCACCTCCCACGAGCCGATCCGGATCTGGTCGTGGTGATCGCGGCCGATGAACCGTCCGCTGAGGACGAACGTCGGCGCAGGGAGCGTGACGACGCTCGGGTGTGGGGTGAACGCGTACGCCCGGACCGGCTTCGGCTGCTCGACGTACGGAGCCGCGAGATCCGGACACCGGATGCGTTCGGCGATCGCCATGTCGTCGAGGTGGCCCAGCGGCCCGACGATGGAATGCTGGCGGTACTGACGTGGTCGACCCCCGACGTGGACCCGGGCCTTGTGGAGCCCGGTCTCCACCTCCTCGATCCGGGCAGCGGCGTGACGCGGGACCTCGGCCCGGCCGCGGCGGGCGCGTCGTCGCTCGTCTGGTGGCGCGCCGTCGACGGCTGGCACCTGGCATATGTCGCGACGACTCCGCCCGCTCTGGTGGGCGGCCACGCGGTTCTCGATGTCGCCGTGCCGGTGAGCGGGCCGGTGGGCGAGCACCGTAACCTGACCGCCGGCAGGACCATCTGCCCGAGTGACCTGGTTCAGGTCGACGCCGGTCTGCCGCTGGTGCTGGTCGCCGACGGGCTCGATACCGCGATCCACCGGCTCGATCCGGCCGGGCCCACCCTCGTCGAGGTGTCCCGGGTCGACGGCCTTGCGGCATCGTTGACTACGAGCCGGCACGGTGACGCCGTCGCGGCGGTCGTCAGCACGTCCTACCAGCCCGGAAACGTCTACGCCGGCCCCACTTGCGGGCCGTTGACGAGCCTGACCGATCTCAGGCCCGAACTCCGCGACATCCCGTGGGGCGTCCAGGAGCGCCTGTCGTACGAGGCATCTGACGGGCTGACGCTGGATGGGCTGCTGATCCTGCCCGCCGGCCGGTCCCACAAGGACGGGCCCTTCCCGCTGGTGACACTTGTCCACGGCGGCCCGTACGAGCGGCACGCCGACCGGCTCATGCTCGGCTGGCACCCGTCCGGCCAGTGGCTGGCGAGCGCCGGCTACGCCGTGTTTCTGCCGAACCCGCGCGGCGGCCAAGGGCACGGCCACGACTTCGCGGTGCGCGTCGCCGGCGCGGTCGGCCAGGACGAGTGGACCGACATCTGCGCCGGCATCGACCTGCTCATCGCCGACGGCGTCGCCGACCCCGACCGGCTGGGCATCGGCGGCTGGAGCCACGGCGGCTTCATGGCCGCCTGGGCGGTCGGGCAGACCGACCGGTTCAAGGCCGCCGTGATGGGAGCTGGAATCAGCGACTGGGGAATGCTCGCCGCAACCGGAGAACAGGGGCCGTTCGAGGCTGCCCTCGGCGGTAGCAACGGCTGGGAAGGAACGGGTCCGCACCGCCACGACCGGCTCAGTCCGATCTCGTACGCCTCCAAGGTCCGCACGCCGGTGCTGATCCTGCACGGCGAGAATGACACGAACGTTCCGGTGTCACAGGCGGAGTTCTTCCACCGTGCGCTACGCAGGTTCGGCGTCGAGCACGAGTACGTCGTCTATCCCCGTGAGAACCACTCGATTCGCGAACGCAACCACCAGCTCGACGTGCTCCGCCGCACCCGCGCATGGTTCGACCGGTGGCTCGGATGACCAACGGCCGACCGCCCGGCCGATGCGGCTGACGTTGCGTGACGGGTTCGGCACCGGTGAGGGGCAGAGCTTGGAGAGGCCCTTCGGCCATGCCGACCCCACCCCCGCCGTCGCACCCGTCGACCTCTCGCTGGTACGAGAGGTGAGTGGCCGGGGCGAGGTGGCCGGCTGTGAAGCCGACCCGCCCAGAGATGATCGAGAGGGCAGACCTCAGCTCGCGGAATAACCGCTGGTCAGTTCACACTCACAACGACCTTGCCGAGGGCGCGTCCCTCGCCAACGTGGGCTAATGCCTCGGGCACCTCGTCGAGGCTGAAGGTGCGATCGATGTGGATACCGAGGTCACCCGCCACGCAGAGATCGGCCACCGGTTCGAAGTGCTTCGGCCCCTCCTTGACGGCGAGGACGCCCAACCGGCGGTGCGTGAGCCGACCGGCCACCGAGCCGATCGTCAGTACGCGCAGCAGCGCCGAGACCGACCCGCCAACGCACCGGTACCGGCCACCGGGAGCCAGCGCCCGGCGGTAGGCGAACACCGACCGGTGCGCGACCAGATCGAGGATGAGATCGTACGGGCCGCTGCGGGTGAAGTCCTCGCTGCGGTAATCGATCACCTTGTCCGCGCCGACCGACCGCATGAAGTCGAGCTTGCCTGCGTTGTCGACTCCGGTCACCTGAGCGCCGAGTCGCTTGGCAAGCTGAATCGCGAATGACCCCGAACCCCCGCCGGCACCGTTGATCAGGACCCGCCGTCCGGCCATGGCGCCACCGGTCCCCTGCCACGCGATCACGCCCGCCTGCGGAATCGTCGACGCCTCGGCGAAGGTCAGTGCTGGAGGCTTCCGGGCCAGCACCGACTCGGGGGCGATCGCGTACTCGGCGAAGCCGCCCTTGAGCATGAGGTTGTCGCCATACACCTCGTCACCGGGTCGGAACCCCGTGACGTCCGCGCCGACCGCATCGACCCATCCGGCGATGTCCGAGCCGAGTGTCCGGCGTGCCGGGGAGCGCAGCCCACCGATGCGCGAATACAGTGGCCAGCCTTGCAGGGTCTCCCAGTCGCTCAGATTGACCGAGGTTGCCGCAATCTTGACGAGCACCTGCCGGGCGGCGGGAGACGGCTTGGGGACGTCCTCGATCCGCAACACGTCCGGAGGCCCGTAACGGTCGTACACGACGGCTCTCATTCGCGTACCCCTAACCCTCCGGTGGGAGGAGTCCTCGCACCCGATGCGTCCCGGGCCGGCGGCCCCACGTCCTCTTTAGCAGGCCGGGACAAACGGTTGCCGACGACGAGAGCCGCCGATCCCTCCCGGCTGCCGGGCGCATCTTTGGCAGGCGATTGTGCTACGCAGCCGATGCCGTGTCGGCGAAGGTTTCGCGGAGCGCCGGGTCCAGCGACCGGCCGGACGCCGGCTCGATGAACAGCTCGGCGAGCAGGAGATCGGCGAGGTGGTTGAGGTTGATGCCCGACTCCTTGCGACCGAGGGTCTGCAGGATGCCGCCCGATCGTAGGGAGGCCCGTACGGCGCTAGCAGGTAGGCGACTGACCCGCCGGCGCCGGCCGGCTGCCTCGGCGATGCGCGCGATCATTTCCTTCCACGTGAGGTTCTCGTCGGCGACCGGGATGTCGTCGCCGCGGGCCTGCTCGAGAGCATCCACCGCGATCTCGGCCACGCTGCGCGCCGAGGTCGCGGCAGTCCCGCCCACGGGGACGGCCAGCGGTGAACGAGATCTGGCCCAGCGGTCCAGCGGGCCGGCCCAGTTCGGTAGCCGGTCGCCGGCCCGGCCGAAGACGAACGGCAACTCGAGCACCGCCACCGGCAGATCCGGTCCGGCGGCCACCCGTCCCTCCTGCGCCTGCTCCAACCGGCATCGAACGTAGGTGTGGCGGGCTGCAAGGCGCCACTGTGGATGCAGCCGATCGAAGTAGGTGTAGTAGGAGCCCATGATTGCCCCGCGGGTGAAACCCTCGTGGCGGGCTGCGGTGAACAGGCGCACCACCGGATCGACGATGTCTCGGCGGAACGCCGGATAGATCGGCTTGCGCAGCGGTCGCTGCTCGTCGGTGCGGGCGGCGTACACCACACCGTCGTGGCCGGCGAGCAGCGGCCGCAGTTCGTCGATCGACGCAGAGTCGAGATCGAGTAGGTGATCAACTCCCGGCTGGGCGGTACGGGCCAACGTGGTCACAGCGTGGCCTCGTTCGCGTAGCACGTCCGCGACATGGGCGCCGATCAGGCCGCTTCCGCCCACCACGAGAATTCTCACACCGAATCGTCCACGCTGGACCCGGCTGCCTGTCAAGCCACGATTTGGCGAAGCGTCGGCAGACGCTTCGCCTCTTTGCTCGAATGGCGCCCCGCGACAACGCCGCGTACGCGTAGCGAGGACGCCATCGGGCGGCGCTGTCGGCCGGCCGACCACCTCGGCGTCGCCGCAGCGCTTGTCACTCGCGGCCCATCTGTCAGGGTGTGGCCGGTGCGGGGCCGGTCCGCCGGGCGGGTTGGAACAGTTCGATCAGGTTGCCGGCGGGGTCGGCGAGCAGGATCTGGCGCCCGCCGGGGCCGGAGATCGCATCGCTTCGGAACGACACCCCGGAGCCACGGAGCCGATCGATCTCGGCGTCCAGACTTTCCACGATCAGGTGGATGCGGTTGCGACCGGGTGTGGTCGCGTCGGTGGGGGTGGCACGGGCACCGGAGCTGGTGGGTCCGGACAGCAGCAGCCGCAGCGGTCCACGGACCACGTCGGCGAAGGCGGGGGCGGCGCTGGTGTTGAGCGTGAAGCCAAGGTGGGTGGTGTAGAAGTCGACGGCTGCCTGGACGTCGTCGACGAGGTAGCGGACGCTGGCGTACTGCTCGGGAGCGGTCACGGCTGAGCCTCCTTACGCTTTCTGTTGGCCAGGACCGGTAGCAGGTACCGGATTCGTGCGGCGATGTCGGAAGCGCTGGCGCTGAGGTCATCGCTTCGGCTTGTCGGCTACCCGTGATCCCACGAGGCACTCGGTCACCTCGTGGACTACGAGCCCTCGTTGGAACCGAAGCGGCGCCAGCAGCTGCACGGCGGCTCCAGCATCTCCTTTGGGATCCTGCCCTGACAGTGAGGATGTAGGGGCGGTCACCCGGTTGTCTGACCCTTGCCCTGACCGACGGTTGCTGTCCTTGGCTGGATTTGTCGACTG
>NZ_JBITFP010000047.1:0-6985 GCF_044456245.1 Micromonospora sp. NPDC051006 | reverse complement strand
CTGCGCCCGCTCCCCGGACGACAACCGCTTCCCCGGCATGAACCAACATCCTCACGAAGATCCATCCCGTTGCAACAACCACTTGAGCCCAAGCCGCGCGGATACCGCCATGTCGGCGATCTGGAGTGGATCAGGCGGGTTGTCGGGTTGGTCGACTCGAGTTCTGTGAAGTCGGGGTGTCCCGTCGGCTGCGACTCCCCAACTTCACGGATTTCGAGTCGATCATTCGGCCGTAGGCGACTTTCGGTCGTCGTGGGCGGCCGGTCACTGGTGCGCCGGTTGTCCGGCTCGCCGGGTGGCAGGCAGTACCCGCGCCCACCGCCCGTCGAGCCGCCGGCGATCGTCCACGGGTCCTGCCGACCGGCTGCCGCGGCTCCCACACCTGAGCACCAGCTCCGCGCCGGCCCAACACCCTTCCCGCTGGCTGGGTCGTTTTCCGTTGTTGTGGCCGGGCCGAGTGGCGGAGGTGGGCCGGCCGCTGCGGGTGCCCTGGGCGTTGAGTCGGCGTGGTTTGGGGTGTGCGTCCGGTTCGCGCCAGGTGTGGGGTGCGCCGCCGCCGCTCAGGTGGGCGGGTGTGGGTGGTTTGGGGTGTGACCGGGGGCATCCCGGGGCCGGAATGGTGGACCGCCGGGCGTCGTTGAATATCCCTGACGGCCGAGGTAGCAGCCCCGCCCGCCGGCCGGTTGACCCGGTCGGCGACGGTGGCTCGGCCCCCGGAATGACGGCGGCCAGCCGGTCGTTACACATGGACCCGGTCGACGAGCCGGCCCCGGAATGACGGCCACCCCCCGGTCGTTATACCTGGACCCGGCCGATGGGCCCGCCCCCGGAATGATGGCGGTCCGCCGGTCGTTACACCTGGACCCGATGCCGTAAGCCCCCCACGCGTCGGACCCCCTGGCCGATGAGCCCGCCCCTGTCGTGTGGCCCGGCCGAAAGACTTTCCCCCTTGTTTGTTTGAGCGCCTGTCGAGGTGCTGCACACCCGCGCACTGTGCCGACCCCTATCGGCTGTGGGTGTCTACCCCCGAATTGGAGCTTTCCTGATGAATACGATCATGCGTAAGAGCGTTCTGAGTGTTGCTGGTCTGGCTTTCGCCGGTGGCATCTTCGCCGGCCCCGTGGCCGCTCACGCCGCCGCGCCGGTCGTGGACGCCAAGCCCACCGCCGTGGCGGTGGCGGTGCAGGCGGACAAGCCGGGTGTGGACACCGCCAAGCTGATCCCGCACGGCGTGCAGGGCGAGCAGTCGCGTATCGACCTGAACGACGAGCAGACCAAGAATGTGAAGGCGATCATCGCCGGGACGAAGAAGTCGGGTCTGGACGAGCGGGCCGCGGTCATCTCGATCGCCACGTCGCTGCAGGAGTCGAAGCTGGAGAACCTGGGCCACCTCGGCGACGCCAACGACCATGACTCGCTGGGTCTGTTCCAGCAGCGCCCTTCGAGTGGTTGGGGTACCCCGGAGCAGATCACCGATCCTGAGTACTCGACGATGGCGTTCCAGAAGGGTCTGAAGCAGGTTGATGGGTGGCAGGACATGCCGCTGACCGAGGCCGCGCAGACGGTGCAGGTGTCGGCTTACCCGGACGCCTACGCCCAGTGGGAGCAGCAGGCCGCTGACCTCGTCGCCCAGCACTGGAACAGCTGACAACCACAGAATGGTCTGACCGCTGGCCGGCACCCTGATACGGGTGCCGGCCAGTGGCGTATCCGAGAGAGGGACGGGCGCGTCCCACCAGGTAGCGGCCGACGCGCGTCTGCACGGTGCTGGCTGGCGTCCCCGCCACCCCGGTGCCGGCCCGCGATGTGCCGGCCGCCCAAAGGCTGGCGCCCGGTCGGCCATCACCGCCGGCAGGCCGACGCGCGGCCCCGCGAGCATGTTGCGCCACCGAATCTTGGACAGTTTCCGTTAACTGCTAACGGAAGTTGTCCAAGATCCGTAGGGGTGCGGGTGCCGGGCCCGGGGACTGGCCAGCACTGTGCCGCGCAGAATCCGCGGCGGGCTGGGGGAGAGGCGCCATCCGCCCCGCCGCGCGGGGACCGCTACTGACCAGGGGGACGGAGGCGGGGAAGGGGCGCCGCCGCCGATCGGGCCCGCAGTACAGTCGGGCGGTGGAACGTACCGAATCAATGCCGGCGCAGACGCGACCGCCTGGCGTGGCCGCCGTCGATCCCGGCAGCGTGCTGCTGCCCGGCCACGACGTGCCGCTGGGGCGGTACACGACGGTGCGGCGGCTGCTGCCGCAGCGGCAGCGCCGGATGGTCGGCGCCTGGTGTTTCGTCGACCACTTCGGGCCGGACGACGTGGCGGAGCGCCCCGGGATGGAGGTGCCGCCGCACCCGCACACCGGCCTGCAGACGGTGACCTGGCTGCTGGACGGGGAGATCCTGCACCGCGACAGCCTGGGCAGCGTCCAGCCGATCCGGCCGGGCCAGCTGAACGTGATGACCTCGGGGCGCGGCATCGCCCACTCGGAGCGGTCGCCTGACGTGCACCCGCCGGTGATGCACGGGGTTCAGCTCTGGGTGGCTCTGCCGGATCCGGCGCGCGCCGGTAGCGCCGATTTCGCCCACCACGCGGACCTGCCCCGCTGGCAGGACGGCGGCCTGGACGTCACGCTCCTGGTCGGCGAGATCGCCGGCGAGCGGTCCCCGGCGGTGGTGCACACCCCGCTGGTCGGCGCGCAGCTCGAGCTGGCCGGGCCGACGCCGGTCGACCTGCCGCTGCGCCCCGACTTCGAGTACGCGCTGCTGGCCATGTCCGGCTCGGCGGAGGTCGACGGGGTTCCCTTCGCGCCCGGTGCGCTGCTCTACCTCGGCATCGGGCGGAACCGGTTCACCCTGCGTGGCGAGCCGGGCAGCCGGCTGATGCTGCTCGGCGGTGCGCCCTTCGAGGAGCCGCTGGTGATGTGGTGGAACTTCGTGGGTCGCTCGCACGAGGAGGTGGCCACCGCCCGCGAGGACTGGATGGCCGGGCGGCGCTTCGGCGTGGTCGCCGACGATCCCGCCCCGCCGCTGCCCGCCCCGGCACTGCCCACGACCCGACTCAAGGCCCGCGACCGCGGTGGCGACATCCGAAGCTGACCACCCGGCGTGTGACCGGCGGTGGTGCGGGTAGTCGCCGGCATGCCGACCAGTGCGATCTCCAGCATCGAGGACAAGAAGCGTCTGGTACGCCGGCTCGCCGGTAGCAGCCGTGGCTTCGCCGAGCAGTACGGCTTCCAGGTCACCAACAACCCGGCGAGCCTCTTCCAAGTGCTCTACCTGTCGGTCCTGCTGGCCCGACGGGGCGACTTCCGGCGTGCCGTGGAGAGCGCGCGGGCGCTGCGCGACGAGGGGTGGGACAGCGCCGCGCGGCTGGCCCGTTCGCTGCACGAGTCCCGGGTGGACGTGCTGCGCAGAGCCGGGCAGCGCGGTGACGTCGACGCGCTCGCCGACGTGCTCGGCGACCTCGCCCGCGTCGTGGTCGACCGCTACCGGGGTGACCTGCGGCGGTTGCGGGCGAAGGCCCACTACGACCCGCGCCTGGAGCGGGAGTTGCTCAGTGAGCTGCCCGGAGTGGACGGGCAGGTGGTCGAGCTGTTCCTGCGCGAGGCGCAGGCGCTCTGGCGGGAGGTGGCCCCGGTCGCCGACCGGCGGGCGCTGGTCGCGGCGCGCCGGCTCGGACTGGGACGATCCGCCAGCGACCTGGCCGGACTGGCCGGCAGTGGCGAGTCCGAACGGCTTGCCTGGCTGGTGGGCGCGCTCGCCCGAGTCGACCTGGAGCAGCGGTATGCCGAGGTGATGCGCTGACCCGGCGACAGTGCCCTGGCCCACAGTTCGCCGAAAATCAGCCGTTCGGATGATGTTGCATTGTATGATGATCGAGGCAGTCATGCCCGCCCGGTTCGGGCGTTACTACCGGCCTGGTGGTCGCGGCCCGGTTCGGGCCGCGACTACCACCAGGGACAGGTATCTGCGTGGCGCCCCCGGTCGCGGTTCGCGGCCTGGGGCGCCCGCCTGTCTCTGCGGTCCAGGTTCGGCTGCCCTGGTCAACTGGCCAGGCCGGCCAGCAGGTTCACCGTCACCGCGATGACGAACGCCCCGAACAGGTACGACAGCATCGAGTGCATCAGGACGGTCCGGCGCATCTCCGGGCTGGTCAGGTTGGTGTCCGACACCTGGAAGGTGGCGCCGACGGTGAACGCCAGGTACGCGAAGTCCACGTAGCACGGTGGCAGCGACTGGTGGAAGTTCACCCCGCCGTCCGGCCCGGTGTAATAGACCCGGGCGTACCGGGCGGCGAACACGGTGTGCACCACCAGCCAGGAGAGCAGCACGCTCAGCACCCCCGCGGCGCCGTACAGGTCGCGGAGCGGGCCCGGCGGAGTGGTGTCGGCGGTGCCGACCACCAGCAGCACCGCGAGCAGGCTGGCCGTGCCGGCGCCGAGCAGCACCACGTCGCGGATCGCCCGGTTGGGGTCCTCGTGCGCGGCCAGCCGGGCGGTCTGCACGCCGTCCAGCGGCCAGATCTTGCGCCACACGATGACGAGCCAGGTCACCGCGGCCACGTCCCAACCGACCAGCGGTGCGAGCGGAGGCGACACCAGGGCGCCGAAGACGCCACCCACGGCGAGCCCGACCAGCGCCACCACCGCGATCTGGACCATCGCCGGGGTGTGTCCGTCGGGCGGGCCCGGCCGGGACCCGGCCGCCGTCACCCGCTGCTCGTCGTCGTCCCCCGGCGCAGGTCCGGGCACGGCCGGGTCAGATGCCGCGCAGGTGCTGGGAGACCCGTGGGTGCCGGTCGCGGGCCTGCGCGGCGCGCTGCGACGGGCTCAGTTCGGGGGCGGCCTCGATGCCGGCCGAGCGGGCCACCTCGTTGCCGTTGGCGTAGTCCACCGGCGGCAGCGCCCGCAGCGCGCGCAGCACGTCCGGCGGCGCGCCCTCACGTTCGGCCTCGCGGATCACGTCGTCCTTCTCGGCCGGGTAGTCCAGGCTCGACAGGTACTGCAGGACGTCGGCGTAGCTCGCCATGGCGTCGGCTCCTCGCGGCATCGATCCGGTCACGACCGGCGGCGGTTACCCGCCCCCCGGCCGGTCACGCCCGGCCGGCGGGGAAATCCGGCGTCCGTTTCCGCCGCTGCGCCGCGGGTACCCGCAGGCTCCGACGCAGCCCGAGGAGTACGCGATGAACTACGACACCTTCGTCGACCAGGTGGCCCAGCGGACCCGAACCTCGTCGGAGCAGGCCGTCACCCTGACCCGGGCCACGCTGGTGACACTGGCGGAGCGCCTGACCGGCGGTGAGGTGCTGGACCTGGCCGCGCAGTTGCCGAAGCCGTTGCAGGTGGTGTTGAAGCCGGGGCCCGGCACCGAGGCGGCGGACCGGTTCGGGGCCGCGGAGTTCGTCGCCCGGGTCGGCGAGCGGGCCGCCGTGGACGAGCCGGCCGCCCGGGACGCCATTCGCGCGGTCCTGACCACGCTGCGGGAGGCGATCACCGGCGGCGAGTTCGACGACGTGGTGGTCCAGCTCCCGCGCGACTACCGGGACATGGTCGAGCCGGCGATGGCTCCCGGCGCGACGCTGCGCCGGGGCTGAGCGCGGGGGAGCGAGGCAGCAGTCGACGCCGGGGCTGAGCGCGGCGGGAGCGGGGCAGCCGTTGACCTGGGCAACCATCGACACGCGTAGGGTGGCCCCGCTTGGCGCACCGTCTGAGCCTGACCTAACCTTGTGCCCACGAGGGGAGTACTTCCCACGAACCATTCCGGTCAGTACGGCGTGCCCGGCACGCCTCGGGTGGTTGCCCACGCAAAGGTGGGTGAAGGAGACCTCGAACATGACACGGTGTTCGAGGAGGCTCCATGACTGAGCTGTCGTACCTTTCCGCCGCCGAGCTGTCGACGGTCGGCACCCCCATGCTGTGGGGGGTGACCATCGCCGGCGTGATCGTGCTGCTGGTGTTGGATTTCCTGGTCACCCGCCGCCCGCACGAGGTCTCGCTCCGCGAGGCGCTCGGCTGGTCGGCGTTCTACATCGCCCTGCCTCTGGCCTTCGGCGCCTGGGTCTGGAACCGCTACGGCTCCGAGTTGGGCGTGCAGTACCTGACCGGCTACCTGGTCGAGAAGTCGCTCTCGGTCGACAACCTCTTCGTCTTCATGCTCCTGCTGGCCGCCTTCGCGGTCCCGGCGGTGCTCGCCCAACGGGTCCTGCTCTACGGCATCGCCGGCGCGCTCGTGCTCCGCGCTGTCTTCATCGCCCTCGGCGCCGCCGCCCTGGAGACCCTGGACTTCGCCTTCCTGCTCTTCGCGATCATCCTCATCGCCACGGCGGTGAAGCTGCTGCGCGACGCCCTCTCCGGGCACCAGCAGGAGGTGGACATCAACAAGATGCGCTCGGTGCGGCTGCTGCGCCGGTTCATGCCGGTCACCGACGACTACCACGGCACCCGGATGACCATCCGAGAGGCCGGCCGCCGGACGCTCACCCCGTTCGCCCTGGTGGTGGTGGCCGTGCTCGCCACCGACGTGGTCTTCGCGGTCGACTCGGTGCCCGCCGTCTACGGCATCACCGAGGATCCCTACCTGGTCTTCGCCACCAACGCGTTCGCCCTGCTCGGCCTGCGCGCGCTCTACTTCGTGCTGCACGCCGCGCTCAGCCGTCTGGTGCACCTCAGCTACGGCCTGGCGATCATCCTGGCGTTCATCGGCCTGAAGCTGGGCCTGCACTGGGCGCACGGCATCTGGAAGGGCGTGCCGGCGATCCCCACGCTGGCGTCGCTCGGCGTCATCATCGGCGTGCTGGTGGTCGTCACGCTGACCAGCCTGCGCGCCACCCGCGACCGGCAGCCGGCCGAGCCGGAGGTGGTCGCCGAGCGGCGGTGACGCCGCAGCGGCGGGGGGGGGGGGGCCCCCCCCCCCCCCCCCCCCCCCCCCCCCCCCCCCCCCCGCCCGCGGCCCCCCCCCCCCCCCCCCCCCCCCCCCCCCCCCCCCCCCCCCCCCCCCC
>NZ_JBITFP010000046.1:0-8391 GCF_044456245.1 Micromonospora sp. NPDC051006 | reverse complement strand
CAAAGGCACGAAGCCAGTCAGAGCAAGAGTCACGTCCGCTGCCGCCGACCATCAGCCCATCATCTGCGGACCGACCCGGCCAGCCTCACAGTCAGATCAGGTCCCAGCTCAGCGGGGTGCCGCGGGGGACGTCGGTGGCGAAGGTGCGGCCGAGCACCCGGTCGATCTCGACCGGCGGCAGGCCACCCGCCGGCCGGATGGAACGGACGTTGCGCTCGGTCACCGGGTCGCCGGCGCGGACGTCCTCGACGACGAAGAGCGAGCGACGGAAGCGAAGGCCCTCCCGCTCCGCCGGTGTGGGGCCGATCGCCGTGCCACCGAGCGCCGCGTACGCCCGCTCCGACTCGATCACCAGCGCCGCCAGCTCGTCCGGGTTGAGCGAGAAGTCCGAGTCCACCCCGCCGTCGGCGCGGTCCAGGGTCACGTGCTTCTCGATGAAGCAGGCGCCGAGCGCCACCGACGCGACCGGCACCCCGATGCCGGGCGTGTGGTCCGACAGCCCGACCGGCACGCCGAACGCGTCGGCGAGCACGGGGATCCGGCGCAGGTTGCTGTCCTGCGGCGGGGCCGGGTAGGAGGCGGTGCAGGCGAGCAGGACGATGCCGCCGGCGCCGCCGTCCCGGGCGGTGCGCACCGCGGCGTCGATCTCGGCCATGGTGGCCATCCCGGTGGAGATCACCATCGGCTTGCCGGTGCCCGCGACGAGGCGGATCAGCGGCAGGTCGACCAGCTCCGAAGAGGCGATCTTGTAGGCCGGCGCGTCCAGCGACTCGAGCAGTTCCACCGCGGTGGCGTCGAAGGGGGACGAGAAGACGGTCAGGCCGTGCTGCCGGGCCCGCTCGAAGATCGGGGCGTGGAACTCGTACGGGGTGTGCGCCTTCTCGTAGAGCCGGTAGAGGTTCTCGCCGCCCCACAGCTCGTGACCGCTGGAGATGCGGAACGCCGGGGTGTCGACGTCGATGGTGATCGTGTCCGGGCGGTACGTCTGGAGCTTGAGCGCGTGCGCGCCGCTCGCCGCCACCGCGTCGACGATGGCCAGCGCCCGGTCCAGGTCACCGTTGTGGTTACCGGACATCTCGGCGACCACGAAGGGTCGCTCCCCGGCACCGACCGCGTGCGGTCCGATCTTCAGTGTCGCCGTCATACCGACCTCTGCTCACCTGCGTCCGCACCAGTGTGCGGTCCTGTCGTCGTCGTCCACCGGGTGCGGGGACGACCTGGAAAACCAGGGCGCCGGGAGCCGAAGCGGCTCCCGGCGGGGATGTTGACCCGGCGTGCGGTCACGGGTTGCCGCGGCCCGCCAGCGCGTCGTTGCGGACGCTGTCTGTCGCCCCGCTCGCCGGGTCGTCGCCGGGGGACCCGCCCGGGGCGTCGTCCGCGGCCCGCCCGCTCGGGGCGTCGCCGGCCGGCGGGGCCGGGCGGCGCAGCCGGCCCGCCACCCGGTGGGCCTGGCGCAGCGCCGCGTACGCGAGGTAGTCGTTGCGCCCGACCAGCCGGTGCTTCAGCCCGGTGATTCCGGCCGGCGGCGGGTAGCCGGCCGCCGGAAGGTACCGGCGGTAGTGCTCGGCGACCCGCTGGAAGAAGGCCCGGCGCAGGTGCGGGTGCAGCCGGTCGTCGTTGCCCACCACCACGAGGTAGTGGTTCACCATCAGCTGGAACAGCTCGGTCTGCAACTGCTCGTCGGGGTGCCGGCGGCGCACCCAGTCCATCAGCCGCTCGTACTGGTCGAAGGCGTCGAAGTGCCGGCCGCTGCGGGTCGAGGTGATCGCCCCGAGCCGGCCCTGGCGGTAGAGGTAGCAGATCCGGTCGAGCACCGAGATCTTCTCCGCGCCGATCAGCAGGGGGTGGCTGAACGGGATGTCCTCGTACCAGCCGGGGAAGAAGCGCAGCTCCAACTCGTCCAGGAAGGCCCGGCGCACCACCTTGTTCCAGGCGGTGTGCTGCACCCGCAGCAGCTGCGGCTGGTCGGCCAGGCGCACCACGCCGGAGATCCCGTGCAGCAGGTGGCTGCTCGCGTCGACCTCGCGCCGGCCGTCCTCGTGCACCCGCAGGTGGTCGAGCATCAGCACGTCCGGTTCGTGCTGGCGCAGCCGGTCCAGCACCGCCGGGATCGTGCCCGGCGGCAGCCAGTCGTCGCTGTCGACGAACCAGACATACCGGCCGGCGGCCACCTCGAGGCCGGCGTTGCGGGCCAGCCCCAGGCCGACGTTGCTGCTCAGGTGCACGGTCCGGATCCCGGACCGGCCGGCGGCGTACGACCGGAGCATGTCCCCGCAGCGGTCCGGGGACGCGTCGTCCACGGCGATCAGCTCGACCGCGCCCGCCTCGCCCGCCGGAATGTCGGCCCGGATCGACTCGAGGCACTGGTACAGGTACGCCTCGACGCCGTACACGGGCACGACGATGCTGAGCAGCGGTGGCGGGGACTCGTTGACCACGCCGCCACCTTCGACCGCGCGGGTGGACGGACCCGGAACCGGACGTGGCCGACGAAGGTGGAGTTTCTGAACAACCGCCGAGCGGCGGGTTAACGGTTGAGGATGCGCCGCACCGGGCCGCCGACCACCCGCTTGACCCGGGCCCGCAGCTGCTGTTCCTGGAGGGTCTCGACCTCGCCGCGCAGCTCCTGGTTGCGGTCGCGCAGCCACCGCACCCGCTCCAGCAGCATGTCGGCGTCGGTGGCGCCGGCCGGGCGGACGGCGGGCGGGAAGGTGGTGGCGCGCACCTGCTCGTCGAAGCGGGTGGCGCTCTCCCCGTCGGCGAAGGCGTGCCCCAGGTCGTGCTTGGCGAGGAAGGCGAGCATCGTCTCGTAGCGGGCCTTGTGCCCGTTGTTCATCGCCGTGTAGTCCGCCTCCGCGTACAGGTCGGCGGCGTCGACGTCGGCCGACACGTCCTTCATCACCCGGTGCGGGATGTCGAAGTACCGGGCCAGCTCCAGGGTGCGCGAGTCGTGCGCGAAGAGGTAACCGGGCGTGCCGGCGATCAACGCGGTGATGGTGCCGTGGATCCGGGTGCCGAAGGCGAAGTCGAACCCGGAGAGGTAGTCCATCCAGGTCCACGGGTCCACGAACATCCGCACCTTGTCCTCGGTGAAGAGGGGGTGTGAGGTGTGGATCGGGATCGCGCTCTTCTTGCCCCGGTCCTCCGGGGCGTCGCCGTAGAGCAGGGTGCCGAGGGTCTTCAGGTCCTGCGGCAGGTAGCGCAGGTTCGGGTACCGCTGGTGGTGCGCGGTCACCACCTTCGCCATCGACTTCACGTACGGCGAGATGGTCAGCGCGACCCGGTCGTGCGGCTCCAGGGTCTCCTTGCGCTTCTCCACCCGCAGGCTGTCGCCGTGCAGGAACATCGACGGGCAACCGATCACGTCGACCGCGGAGAAGCCGAGGGTGCGCAGGTAGCTCTCGGTGATCTCGCCCCGCACACCGATGCTGTGCGAGCGGTCCAGCACCGCGCGGACGAAGCGGCTGACCACGTCGTCGATCGGGCGCAGGTACTCGCGGTCGCCCTTGACGTCGGTCTGCACGCCCACCCCGAGCACCACCACCGGGATCTTCAGCCGCTCGATCAGCTTGGTCATGGTGACGATGCGGTGCGCGTAGCTGCGCCGGAACGCGTTGGCGAGCGGGATGACGTACACGTCGAACTGCTCGTTGATCTTGTCGGCGTCGCGCAGGTCGATTTTGAACTCGGTGGAGGTGATCTCTGCCGTCGCCGTCCGGAGCAGCTTGTGCGCGGCGTGGCTGAAGACCAGGTTGCCGTTGTTCTCGCCGATCCAGTTGCTCTCGAAGGTCTCCTCCGGCGAGTAGACGTCGAAGGGGCCCTTCTTGGCCCGCATGAGGATCCGCTGGTGCATCGGTGGCTCCACCTCTCGTCCGTCCGCGGCGGCGTCCGACTCCGGACGCCGGCCCCGACTGGGTTGGGGAGGCGGTACGTCCGACACCTCCAGGCCCCGAGATATTAGGCCACGCGACAGCGGACGAACACCCACGCGTCACCCTCGTCCACCCGGCTGGACGGCGTCCGCCGACCGGGCGGGTAGGGTGCCCGAACGGACGGCACTGACCGGGAACCACCGCACGGCGGCGGCCTGCGCCGCCCACCGGACCGCTGGGAGGAGAGGTACGTGCTGGTGACGCCGCGCATGGTGGGAGGCCGGGCATGACGGGCGCAGCGACGACGGCGCCGTCGGGTCGGACCGCAGCGGCCGGCCGGCTGCCCTCCCTCACCGGGCTGCGCTGGATCGCCGCACTGCTGGTCTTCGGTTTCCACGCCGGCACCATGCGGATCATCGCCGAGCCGGACTACCAGGGCGTGGTCAACAAGGTGTTCAGCCTCGGCCTCTCCGGGGTGCAGTTCTTCTTCATCCTCAGCGGGTTCGTGCTGGTCTGGTCGTACCGGCCCGGCGAGCGCCGGCGGGACTTCTGGCGCCGGCGGGTCGCCAAGATCTACCCCAACCACCTGTTGCTGTGGGCGCTGGTGCTGCTGGTCGGGCTCTGGTTCGCCGACCCGGTCAACCCCTCGGCGGCGGTGCAGAATCTGCTGCTGATCCAGGCCTGGAACCCGACGCCCGGCTACTTCTACAGCGTCAACACGGTGAGCTGGTCGCTCTCCTGCGAGTTCTTCTTCTACCTCTGCCTGCCGCTGGTGCTGCCCTATCTGCGCCGGGCGCGACCGTGGCTGCTCTGGGCCGTCGTGGTGGCCGTGCCGCTGCTGATCCTGGCGCTCTGGCCGGCCCAGGCGCTGGTGCCGGAGGCCGATCGCTGGTGGTTCACCCAGATCTTCCCGCCGGTGCGTTCGCTGGAGTTCTGGATGGGCGTGGCCGCCGCCGAGCTGATGCGCCGCGGTCGGTGGCGGGGCCCCCGGCTCACGCTGGCCAGCGCCCTCTTCGTCGGCACCTGGGTGGTCGCCGCCGCGTGGGTCCGCGCCGAACTCTGGGCCGCGCTGCTGTCGGTGGCGTACATCCTGGTCATCACGGCGGCGGCCGACGCCGACGTACGTGGCCGGCGCTCACCGTGGCGGTCCCGCCCGATGCTCTGGCTCGGCGAGGTGTCGTTCGCCTTCTACCTGGTGCACGTCTTCGTGATGATGACCGTGCTGCGGCTGACCGGCGACTGGGGCGTCGGGCTGCCAGGCTGGCGCGGACCGGCGGTGGTGCTCGGCTTCCTGCTGCTGAACCTGGTGTTCGCCGGGCTGCTGCACCGCTACGTCGAGATGCCGATGATGCGTCGGCTCGCGCCGCGCCGGCGGGCACGCCCGGCCGACACCGCGCCGCCGGCCGCGCCGCCCGCCACGGTCACCGTTCCGGCGCCCCGCGCGGGCGCCGCGCCTCCCGCCGACCAGCCGGCGTACGTCGAGTCGCGCTGAGGCTGTCCACCCTGGTCAGAGCACCCGGCGCGGCGTCGGCGACACGCCCGTCACCCGATGCGACCCAGCGGCGCCGACGGTAGCGTGGTGCCGTGTCCTCCGTCGCGCTCACCTGTCCCCTGTGGTGGGTCGCGCGATGGGCGGCGCGGCTGCTGACCAGCCTCGCGGTCCTCGGCGCCCTGAGCCTGGGTGCGCCTGCCACGGACGCGCCGGCGCCGGTGGTGGCGCCGGTGGCCGGCCCGGTCGCGGGGCACCACGTCGGCGCCGACGACGCGCTGGTCGCCGAGCAGCGGGTTCCCAACAGCCTGCTGTCCTCCGAGCTGGCCGGTCCGGCCGCACCCGCGCCGGCTGGCGCCTCGACCGTTTGGGTCGCCGCGGATGTCCGGCCGCCGCTCTCGGCCACGCCGGCCGCCCGGGCGCCCCGGGCCCCACCGGCCGCCTGATCCCACCCGGGCAAGCCGCCCGCCACCGCGCCTGTCGAACCTTCCCGCCGCGCCCGCCCGGCGACCCGATCCGGCCAGTTCCGCTGCCCCAGCTCCGGGCAGCCTGACAGTGGCCCGCGATCGCGCTGGAAGCCCCCGCGGTTCCGCATCCGCCTCCGCTGCCCGTTAGGTGCCGTCAATGGAGAAGACCGTCCTCTACCAGTTCCTGATCGAGGTGCCGCAGGCCGCCGCCATCTGGTCGGTCCTGCTGGTGCTGGCCCTGACCGTGCTCACCGTGCTGGTCGCCCGCCCCGAGCGCGACCGGCCGGACGACACCCCGCCCGCTGCCCTGACCGATCGGGAACTGGCCGCGGCCGACGCCGCCGACCTGCGCCGCTACGCCGACGAGGTGGCCGTCGCGGCTGCCGGGGCCGCGCAGACCGCCCGGCGACGGCGCGCGGACTGGCTGGCCGTTCAGGCCGAGGCCGAGCGGGCCTGGACGGCGTACGACGAGGCGGAGACGGCTGCCCGGCGGTTCGCCGGCGCGGGCGCGTTCGGCCCGCCCAGGACACCGCACACCCCCGCCGAGTACGCGGCCCGGGAGCGGCACCTGCACCGGGCCGCCACGGCGGCGCACTGGCGCGGTGAGCTGACCCTGCGGCAGCTCGGCGACGTGCTGGCCCACCGCAACGGCTGGGATCCCCGGCGGCACCCGGTCGAGCAGGAGGTGCTGCTGGCCCGGGTGATCCGGGACGGCAAGCTGGCCGAGCACCGGGCCGCGGCGCTGCGGGAGCGGTCGGCGTGGCGGGACGCCGAGCTTGCCGCCGAGTCGGCCCGGACCCTCGCCGCCGAGGCGTACGCGGCGGCGGCCCGGCTCCGGCCCGCCCGGGTGCCGGCGCCCCGCCGGGCCGAGGCCGTCAGCGCCGCGCGGGCCACCGCCGGGCGTTGGCGGCCGGCCCGGGTGGGCTGATCCGGCGATTGTTCCGTGACCCCGGCCACAGCGCGCCGGAAACGGTCAGCCGGAACAGTGGGCACCAATCTCGCGGGGGTTCGGAGGCCGTTGTCGCCGGCCTGTCCGATTGTCGCCCTCAGGTGCCGACAGAACTGCCCGTCCCATTGAGTCACGCCAGTGTCCGTACGCGCAAAAAAAATTATCATGATCGACGTTTACGCAGGTGGGTAAGGGTTGGCAGGGTCCATACCTACCAGTAGTGTCGGCCCGTCCGGTGCGGTAACCGATCGCAAGAGGCGACGCCGCGCCGACCCGCCTAATCGAGTTCCACGAGCCGGGGACCCACATGCAGTTCCGGGGTGAATCCGCGAGCCACGGCCCGCGGTAGGGCGATCTTCCCGCCCGAATCCGTCAGCTAACCCGGTCGGCGGTGTCGGAAGGAGTTCCATCCTCGTGTCATCCGCTCCCACCCCTTGGTCGTCCCCACCCCTCCACGGCACCGCGGTGCCCGCGCTCGCCCGCCCCGTAGCGGCGAGCTGACCCCGGCACCCGCGTCTCCCGCCCGGCCACCGGGCGTTCCCCTGAGCGGTCCACCACCCGCGGACGAGATCCGCGCGGTCGCGCCTGCCTGTCCTCGGACGCCGGCCCGGTGCGTCGCTCTTCCCCTCAGTCCGTGGAGGATCCCGTGAAGCACACCCTCAAGCGTCAGCTCCGTCGTCTCGCCACCCAGCGTCCGGCGCAGGTCGCCGCCGCGTCCGCCGCGGCGCTGGTGCTCGCGTCCAGCGCCGGCGCGCTGCTGCACAACGGCGACGACAAGCACGCCACCCAGCACGCCTCGGCCGCGGTGGCCGAACTGCGCAGCGACAGCGTCGCCTCCCGGGGCGAGGCCCGGACCAGCCCCTCGACCAGCAGCTCGCCGTCGACCGCCGCGCCGTCGGCCGCCAGCCCGGCGCCCGCGGTCAAGAAGGCCGTCGACCCCGACCTGACCCGCAAGCCGGAGCCGCCGAAGCCGCCGGCGAGCAAGGTCCTGGACTACGACTACCAGGCCCAGACCACGTACTTCTACTGCGGCCCGGCCGCCACCCGCAACGCGCTCAGCGCCGCCGGGATCGAGCGCAGCCAGGACGCCCTGGCCACGCAGCTCGGCACCACCGAGATGGGCACCAACTCCGCCGAGGACACCACCCGGGTGCTGAACGCGGTGGTCAAGGGCGACCCGTACCGGACCCGGATGTTCCCGGGCGCGCCCAGCCCGGCCCAGATGGACCGGCTCCAGGCCGACGTGGTGGCCGCAGTCAGTGACGGGCGCGGTGTGGTCGCGAACATCGTCGGCGACGCCACCGACGTCGACGGTGGGTGGCACTCCTTCTCCGGCGGGCACTACATCGCCGTGGTCGGCTACCGGGACAACGGCCGGACCGTGAAGATCGCCGACTCGGCGAACCCGGCGGTGCCGTCGTACTGGATCACGACCATCGACCTGGCGAACTGGATGGCCACCCGCGGCTACTCCGCCTGAGCAGACAGCACGACGTCGGGGGGGGGGGGGCGGCCGGGGGGGGGGGGCCCCGGGGGGGGGGGGGGGGGGGGCCGGGGGGGGGCGCCCCCCCGGGGGGGGGGGCCCCCCCGCGGCCCCCCCCCCCCGCCCCCGCC
>NZ_JBITFP010000045.1:0-9664 GCF_044456245.1 Micromonospora sp. NPDC051006 | reverse complement strand
TTGGCCTCCCGATCGAGCGGAGGGTGAGGGGTAGACATAGATGGTCTCCGTAGTCGCCGGAGACCCAGGTGTCAACGATGTCCGTCAGTTTTAGATTGCCGGCAGCCGGCTGTGCGACTCCGGTTGAGGCGTTACACGTTGACTTCACATGACGCGTGACACTCCGCGAGTGCTCGCTGTGTCTCCACAGCGTTCAGCTTGAGAGGGCGCCTGCGGCCCGCCTCAGTCGAGCAAGGGCCAAGATGCCCCGGTGATGGCGCCGTCAGGGCGGACACTGATCACACGAGGTGCCTCTGGTTCCAGCTCGGTGGCTCGGCGCCCCGTTGATGCCAGCTCCGGATCGTCGAAACAGACCACCCCATCCCAGCCCAGCGGGAAGACGGCGTATCCCCCAACGTCGTCGGCCGACAACGGAACGGCATAGCCGCAGATCTTCGCCTCGACGCCCACCAGGTCGTACTCCCGCGCTAAAGGGCCGGTCCGCCGTATGGGTCGCGGCTGAGCTGCTGGATGCCGCCCTGCGGGGGCCCGCTGTACGGGCCGGGGAACCCGTCGGCCGGCGGCCTCGGGTGCAGCACCGCGGTCGGTGCGTCGCTCATACCCGCTCCGGGCGGCGCCGTCAGCTGAGTCGCCGCGTACGGAGCCGGCTTGTCCGGCGTGTTCCGGCGGCGGTTCACCATCAAGGCCAGTGTGCCCAGGCCGGCGGCGAACAGCAGGCCGCCCAGGATGAACGGCAGCGAAGCGCTGCCCTCGTCGCTGACAGCTTCGAGGGCGGGGGGTGCCGCCGCGTCTACGCTGGTCTCCGGCCCGGGAGCCTCGTCCGCTGCCGCCGTTGGGGTGGGCGACGGCGGGGTCTTGGCGGGCGCGGCCACGGCGGCCAAGGTCAGCCGCACGCTCGCGGTGTCACCGGCGGAGCCCTGTACGGTCGTGCGGGTGGTGCGATAGCCGTCCAGGGCCGCGACGACCGTGATCCGGCCCTCGGCGATCGTCTTGCCGGCGCCTGACTTGATCGAGAACCGGCCGCTGCGGTCGCTCGTCGTACGGTATTCGTGCCCGGCGCTGTCCCGGACGGTCAGGGCCACGCCGCCGATCGCCTTGCCGCTGGTGTCGCGGACCTGGCCGGACACCCCGTCCACCTCGGACGACGGCTTGCCCGCACCGGGTTGCGGCGCGCCCGCGCTGGGTTGCGACGTGCCCGGGCCGTGAATGTAGACCATCTTGTAGTCGAAGCTGTTCTGCCCGCCGAGCCGTACGGCGACCGAGATGTTGAGACCGAGGATCTCGCCCGCGTTCACCTTGGGCGCGACAACGGTGGCCTGGAAGTCCTGGCTCTGGCCGGGTTTGAGGTTCGGCTCCGCCCGGCAGCCGATGGTGCATTGCAGGCCGCCACTGACCACCACGATGGCCGTTTCGGCCCGGCTCCCGTTGTTCGTGACGCGGAACTGGACACGAACCTTGTCGCCGGGCTTCACGTTCTCCGCCGACACGCTCAGGATGCTGATGGGTGCCGGGGCGCCCGCCACGGGTGCCGCGGACACCGCGAGCGTCCCCCCGGTCAGCGCGATCAATGTGGCGGCCCGGGCCCATCGGGCACGTAAGCGCGTCGTCACTTCCTACCACCCTCTCCACGTACAGGCGACATCGGCCGATGACGCCGCGGGACACTATGCCCTGTCGGGGGTGGGTTGGGCGACTCGCGGGCCCCCTACCCGGCCTCTCGCAGGGGGACCTCGCGCTGGGCGCTGCTTGATATGCAGTCTCGTAATTGCCGTATTTCTGGCAGGCGGACGGCTACGTCCTGATGAGGGTCAGCCTCATCCTCGGCCTCGGAGCGGTCGCCCTTCTCGTCGCCGGCCTTTGGCTCCGAACTCCTTCGCGTGGGTTCTGGTGACCACTCTGAATCATGCCGAGCTCTTCGGGTGGGACGATTAGCCGGACCAGCACATCGCTGAGCAGTGGTTCAGCGATTGGTATGACGGCGCCATCACGGGCGTTGCCCTTTATTGCGGTCGCGAATATTGGTTCGTCATGGTTACCAATGACGACGACGGCGGGTCATGGGACTTCGGCCCTCGCGTCTACGTTCTGCACCGCCTGTTTGACGAGCAACTGGCGCAAGCATGGACATGCATCGCAGCTTCGCGGCTGCGGGTCTTCCGGGATCCCTGCACTCGCCGCCATGCACTGTCGCTTATGCCGTCGCCGAGACGTTGGTTGCTCTACGCGATCGTTGGCCGCCGGAGCACGAGGACAACTACATGAACGCTCCAGCGATCGGGTTGTTCCCGGGACGCGTAGCGCTTCAGCCGCGCCGGGCACTTTGCGGCATGTGCGGACGCTGTCGGTGCGGTCAGTGGTCTTCGGCGTAGTGGGAATGCACGGCGGGTTGTCCGGTGTAGTTGGCACCAGCGCGATCGTCGGCGCCGAGGTAGCTGTACGGGAGGCGGGCGTCACGGCGGCCGGTGCAGCTGATCCGGCGGCGACGGGAGTCGTAGGAGAACCCGGCGGCGCGGAGTCGGGCGGTGAGCCGCTGCCCAACGGGTCGCCCGTCAGCAAGCCGAATGCTGGACAGGTCCAGGTCGGCCACGAGCCGGCCGGTGGGAGTAAGCCAGCCGGCCGCGCGGGTCAGGACGGCGAGTTTGTCTCCGACGTAGTGCAGTCCGTGCAGACAGGTGATCAAGTTGAACGTCCGCGTTGGTGCCCAGTTGGCCACGGAGGCGCAGATCAGCTCCAGGTTCAGCGGTGGTGCCGGTACGGGATCAAAGGCGTCAACCAGGTCCACCCCGACGAGGACTGTCCGCTCGGTCAACCCTGCCAGCCGCAGCTCCCCGGCAGCTTGGATCAACGCTCGACCAGTGCCGCAGCACAGATCCAACCAGCCAGCGGCTGCCAAAGGCTCGGCCCGGTCGGCGCCAACAGGGCCGGCGGCGAGAACGTCAAGAGGGTTGAACCCCAGCTCCCGGGTGTAGCTGTTGACTCCGGACAGCTGCCGCTCGCGGTTCATGGCGCAGTTCGCCACCACCGCGGACTGCTCCAAGGCGTCGCTGCCAAGCAACTCGAAACTGGCGCGTTGGTCGACCACAACAACATCATCCCAGCAACAGCTCTTCAGGCCGAACCCTCGACCAGCGGCATGAAGGTTTGTTGTGTCCTGAGTGTGGGTGGTCGGCGTGAGCGCGCCTGCGATGATCGTTGGGTTGGCGCGGGAGGTCCCCATGATCGAGTGGCTCGACGATGTCTGGTCTCGGGCATACGCCGTGCAGATTGTCGAAGGTGGTGAGGACAGCGGTCCTCTTGCCGGTCGTCAAATTCTGGCCGAGCTCCCGGATGCCGGGTCGGTTGACATGGCGCGCGTGTTGACCACGACGGGTCGCTTCATCGGTGACATCTGTCGTTGCCACGGTGGGCCGACGATCGTGCTCCGCGATGTGGCAGGCGAGGTGCTCGCCAGCGCTGGTTTGCATGGCCACGGCTCGGTCAGTTGGGAGCGGTCGCGATTCAGTAACGACCTCGTCGTGGCAGAACCTTTGGCGCTCCACCTGTTTCTGGCGGGGCTCGGGGTACCGGATCAGCTGACGTCATTCCTGGCGCCCTTGGCCGACCTGCTGAACCTGCAGGAGGGCCGCCCGCAGTTCCGGCCCACCGGGCGAGAGGGCAAGCGGTACCTGATTGAGCGTGGGGTTCCTAGCGTGCTGCATCCCGTGTTGGCCGCCGCCACCGGTCAGCAATGCGGCGAGCTGTCCGATACGCACGTCGACGATGTCCGTCGACGGCTCACCGCCGCCACGCCCTCAGCCACCGACAGGGCGGCGATCCTGCTGTCCTGGCTGGGCCGGCTCCCCATTCCGGCAGAGGCATTCTGGGGCGAAGGTGTCCTGGTGCGGCAGTTACTCGCCGATCTCGCGCTGCCCGACATCGCGGCCGCAGCTGCGGAAGCCCGCACCGGCGACGTCGCAACGGGGGTGGTCAACCTGGTCATGCACTCCGGCGACGACGGCACGCTGGCCACGGCCATCGGTCCGACGCTGCGTCAACTGTTCCCACCGGCACCTGAGCCGATGACCACGCGCTAGCCGTCAACCATCCGGCCGGCGAACTGCTCGCGGACGCAGGTCGCCTACCCACCATCAGGTGCGCGCGACCGAGCGTTCCGGCCGCTCAGCGGCAGATCAGTGCCTTCACAAGGGCGGGGGGCCGCGCGGGAGTGGATTACCGAGCCCCATTCGGGGACGGCCCCACGCGACTTGCGCGCCTTCGCGCATGGCGGATGCAGCGGAATCCAGACGATCCGGCTGAGCCGGGACCGTAGCTGCTTAGCAAGGCAAAGAACTCAGGACCAGCACGCGGGCCATAAGATCCGCTTCTATGGCCCGCACCACGCCTCCGCGTCCCCTAGACATCACCGCACTCTTCCCCGAGCTGCGGGAGCATTCCATCACGGCTACCCGCCTGCATCCCCGACCCGGCGCTCCGACCGTTACGGATAGCTCGGTCGGCGGACCACTGCTGTGGCCGGCCGACGAGGTATGGCCGGTCTGCGACGACGCCGGAGCGCACGAGCCATGGGGCCTGACGTCCCCGGCCGCCCTGCGCCGCAGGCGGGAGATCCTCGCGACCGCAGAAGCCCGGGAGCCGCTACCGGGCGGGGACTTCTTGACTGCGGAGGAGCGGGCCGAGCTCGATGCGGCCGACGCTCTGGACCTGGACGACCTGATCGAGGATCCCATCCCGTTGGTCCCGGTCGCGCAGCTGTACCGACGAGATATCCCGGACTACGCCGGTCCGGACGGCACCGACCTGCTCCAGGTGCTGTGGTGCCCGGTGGACCACTCGGATCGGCACTACAGCCCTCGCGTCTTCCTCTACTGGCGCGACAGTTCCGCCGTCGGCCCGTTGCTGGAAGCGCCTCCCGAGCCGCCCGTGATCAGCGACATGTACCTGCCGGTTCCGTGCGTGGTGCACCCCGAGCAGGTCCGCGAGTACCAATACGCCGATCTGCTCCCCGAGGACCTACGCGAGCGGCTCGACGAGTGGGATGACGACGAAGACGAGAGCCGTCCCCACTATCAGAGCGACTTGTCGCTGGCGCCGGGATGGAAGGTCGGCGGATACGCGAGCTGGTCACTGACCGATCCGTACCCGATGGATTGTGCTGCCTGCGGCACCACGATGACCTTGATTTTCACCGTGGATTCGGGCGACTGGAACGGCATGCATTGCAGCTGGCGCCCGTCCGAGGAGAACCCGACTGCGTCCCCAGACATCGTCGGCGTGCAAATTGGGCGTGGCTACTCGCTGTACACCTTCCGCTGCCCCGAATCATTCGATCATCCCCCGGCCACCGCTATGCAGTGACGCGGGCTCCCTCCATGGCTTGCCGGCCTCCGGCCGGCCGATTGGCAGTAGGAAACCGTCTGCGGTTGACCCTGGAGGCTCATCCGATCCACCGCGGGCGACGTGGCAGCACACGGTTGCCAGGGATCAACTTGCAGTCACCAAGCACCAAAGTGCGGCTCATGACAGCCACGAGGCGATGATCAAGAGCTGGCATGATTGGCATCGTGACCGAGCCGGTGTTCCGCTACCACCCCGACCCTGTGGCGACAGGCTCGGCCGTGCGCACCGATCACGTGTGCGGCGTATGTGGGTATCAGCGCCACGTGCGCTACGAGGGGCCCGTCTACGGCAAGCAGCCTGGCGGCCTGTGCCTGCTGTGCATCCACTCCGGTCAAGCGGCCGCGACTCTCGGAACCGCCGCGCTCGAAGCAGGAATGAACGCCCAGTTCAGCGACGCCGTCGACGTACCGGACGACGTACCGTTCGACGTAGTCGAAGAGGTCACGCAGCGGACTCCGGGTTTCCACGGATGGCAGCAACCATCATGGCTGTACCACTGCGGCGACGGCGCCGCGTTCCTCGGGCCCGCCGGCTACAGCGAACTGGAGGCCCACGCAGACGCCCTCGACATGGTCCGCGAGAAATGCCGACAGCTCGGCTGGTCGCCTCAAGACACCGACGTGCTCCTGCACCAGCTGGACCGCGCCGGCGAGCCAACAGCGTACCTGTTCCAGTGCCTGCACTGCGGCGCCTACCTCGCCTCCTGGGATATCGGCTAACCACACGCCCAACCACGTCAAGGCACCGCAGGAAGGCAGCGAACGACTGCAGCCCCGGGGTCCGGGGCCGCGACCCACCCCACCATCCTCACTGTCTGCCGTCGACCCGCCCTTCTGGGGAGCGGGTCACCGCCCGGCCCGCCACGTCAAGACGGCCTTGACGCAGGCTCGGACGCTGGCGGGTCGGGCGGTGGTCTGCTCGGCTCGCCCGGGTCGATGGGAAGCGGGATGGCCTACCGCAACCACCCACGGACCGTGACCCGCCAACGGAGCCCCGGCCATCTCGGAGCCTGAGCGCCCCCGCCGGAGGCGCAGTAACCCCAACCCCGCGAGCGCCGCCAGCTCGCCGACGCGGCCGACGTGCCCTCCCTACGCCGCGCGGGATCGTGGCCGCGCGGCCCGGCCGGCTGCCAGCCCACCTCACACCGGTCAACGGCCTGTCGTTCTGCTGCGGCCCGTGGGCTCCCTGCTGTCCGCGCCAGCCGCCGGGCGTCCTGCGTGCTGGCCGCAGAGCGCTAGCGGCATCGGACAGCGGCGTGAGCATCGAGCAGATCGCCGACCTGTGCGGCCACTCCGGCACGACCGTCACCGAGAGCGTCTACCGGCACCAACTCCGGCCGGCGCTCCTGGGCGGTGCGGTTGTCATGGATCGGATCTTCGACGCTGTGCCGTAGCCACTCAGTTGGCCGCCCAGGTACGACAAAGGGGCCGTCTCGATCTTCCGAGATGGCCCCTCATCTGCGTCGGGACGGCCGGATTCGAACCGACGACCCCTTGACCCCTATGCAACCATCGGGCCGTAGCCACCTGCCATTTTCCGCGTCGTACGCTGGCGCTCGCGTCCGTCGTTGTTCACAGGTGTCCGGCCGCGTGCACCGCGATCGTCACCCAGTTGGTCACCCAACGGGGAAGGGAGACTTCGTTGGCTACCACGCTGGAGTTTGACGCAGAGTACGCGCGACGGATCGAGCGTCACGCAAAGGCAGCCGTGGAGGAGGCCCTCGGCGAAGGGTGGCTGACCCACCTTCCCGAGGATGATGGTCAGACGCCTCTCCAACGGGCGATCAACGAGCTGGCCCGCAACCTTCGATACAAGCACTTCGACGGGGACGGCTGCCTGAGTCACGGCAGCTGACATGCCTCTAGGCACTATCCGGCCTCGGGTCAGCGTCGTTCTGTGTGTCATACTTCCCGACATGGCCTTACAGCGAAGGGACCTTGCCGCGTAGGCGGCCTGTGGCGCTACGCGCCGCTAAACCCGATCGTCGCCAGGCGCGCGAACCCCGTGCACACCTTCGCGGGATTTCCGGCAAAGTCGTCGCCGACATCGTTCGACTGGAGCGCCAAGACAACCGGTTGCGCCCCGGTGATATCGGCCGCGCCCTTCTGGGTTGGACCGACATGGCGCGAGGCCCGGCCCGTCATCTGCTGGATGATTTTGGCGGGTGCCCCTGCGGCTGTACCTCGGACTATCGGGAAGTGTTGGATATTGCCCTGCGGTCGCTACCTGGACGAACGGCGCGGGAGCTGCGGCGGGTCGTCGGTGCGGCCGATGATCTATTCCTCAGTCGAACCCTGGCTAATCCCTGGGCCGATCCCCGCGCCGCTTGGTGGGAACAGCGGATGTGAAGCCCAAGATGTCCCCGTCTCCGGCGCGCGACTTGCGGCATAGCGTGCATTGTCAACGAAGTCCCGTGGACGCCCTGAAGGTGCGTGACGGTGCCGGTCCTGTTCGGCGTAGGTTCACCGGGTGACCGTGTACGACATCGCCGCCAAACTGCCCTCCATCGACGTGCTGCGGGACCGCTGCAAGGCACTCGCCGTGCTGGAGTGCATCGTCGACGGTGGCGAGCCCTACTACGCCTACACCCGGGCGTGGGGTAACGACGAGGTGGCACTGATGAACAACGGCAGCGGCGACGAGTGGGCGGCCGTGTTCACCGCCGACGGAGCGTTCATTCGGGCGATCGACCACGAGTCGGCAATGACGCCCTACCGCGATCCGGACCACGAGCTGTGGCCCGGACTGCTCGAAGGCATCCCGGCGGTGTTCCGTCCGCAGATCGAGGAACCAGCGTTCGGCGACGAGGAGGGCCAGTTCGTCGCCACCGCTGTGCTGTGGCGGCCCTCCGGTAACGACCGCTGGCACGCCGGCGAAGGCATTACGTTCCCCCCGCTCCGTGGACCGTACGACGACAACGCCCCGGACGGCTCTGGCCTGCTCGAGATCCTGCTCGACGACATCGTCGACCGGTACGTCGAGTTCGCCGAAACCTACTACGAGATCGATGTGGACCCGACGGTGGTCGAGTACGTCGTCGCGCACCGCCCGCTCACTGACGTCGTTGTGCAGGCTTTGAACCCGGAAGTAACCGTTGCTGGGCTGCACAAGAACATCGCCGCGATTGGCTATCCGATCGCGGCGGCGTGACGTCAGGCCCACACCTGGGCCGCCTCGGCAGCATGCTGATCGCTCATCGGCTATCCCGGTCGGTCGGCCAGACCGCGCGACTCGCGGCATGAGCGGACGTCCAGGGGCGGCGATAGACTTGTCCTGCCCGTTCACCGATCATGAACCTCATGGAGGACCAGCAGGCGCCGCAGTCGGCCGAGGGTGAGGCGAAGGTCATCACGCTCTGCGGCTCGACCAAGTTTGAGGCTGAGTTCGCGGAGGTCAACCAGCGGCTCACGATGGAAGGTTGCGTCGTGATCAGCCTCGGAATGTTCAGCCTCCCCGATCTGCCGGACTACGACTGGACAGTCGACAGCTCGGACCTGAAGGGGCGGCTTGGCGGCGTGCACTTCCAGAAGATTCGCATGGCTGACGAGGTGTACGTCGTGGATCCGGGCGGCTACTTAGGTGAGTCAACCCGACGGGAGATTGCCTACGCGGAGTCGCTCGGCAAGCCGGTTCGGTATCTGAGTCGCGAGCGCTTGGCGCGAACGGGAGACGGCCCCCAAGAGTGAGTCCGACCGGGCGGTCCGCTCCTCGGCATGAGCGTGCGACAGAGCGAGTCACGTGACGGCGATGGCCGACCCCTTCGGGTCCGCCGAAGGGGTCACCAGCGGGACAGGCGCGATCCGGGATTGGCGGCTTGCTGATAGTTGATGCCCGTTTGCTACCGCCGCCTCACCAAATGAGACCCGCCCTTAGATAAGTTGAGGGCTGCGAGATGTGCGCCAAGGCATAGAGCAGTAGGCGCGCACCTCGGACAGAGCGACCCCTGTTACCGCAGGGGGTCGCTCGCTTGGCTGCGTCAACCTCCACTGTGGGCGCCGCACCGAATGAACACCCGGCTAGCTCTCGCCGAGGTAGCCCTCCTCCTCACCGAGCAGGAGCGGCACGTCGCACACCGACATGTCCGACCTGACCCTGGCGTCCGCACTCGATGTCTCCATCGCTGGTACTCGAATGCGACGTCCGCCTCTATCTCCACAACCACCGTCGGCTTCAGGGGCGGTCACCCGGTTGTCTGACCCTTGCCCTGACCGACGGTTGCTGTCCTTGGCTGGATTTGTCGACTGTCCGGGTGACCGCTCCTGCACGT
>NZ_JBITFP010000044.1:0-10585 GCF_044456245.1 Micromonospora sp. NPDC051006 | reverse complement strand
GACGCTGGAGACGACCATGTTCTGCCCGGTGACCCAGGCGGCCACCCGGGCGACCTGCCGGTCAAGGTCGACTCGCTGATCGACCGACGACACCCAGGCGTAGACAACCACCTGCCCCTGGGTGTCGTCACTGACAACGTCCACCATGATCGTTCCCGACGGAAGACGCCGAGCGGGCACCGGCATGGTCCCCTCGCGGAACCATCGGTACGCGGTCTGCGGGTGCACCCCATTGCGGCGCGCCCACTCAGCAAGCTTCATCAGACCGACACTAACACTCACATATTCACATGTCTGATCACGAAATCGGGAACTACTAACAACCCCTCCATGCGGACTCACATCCCCCGAAGCAGCCTGGCTACAGACCCTGCCTGCCAGACAACAAGATCGCCTGTGAGCGCACTCGGCTCTCACAACGTTCGCACCCACGACCCGCCTGCAAGCGAATGTTGATCTCTCACCATGCAGACCAAGCCGGTCACCGGGCCGCGACGAGGCCGGGGAGAGCTGTGAGGGTTGGCCGCTACCTTCTTCGGCAACACCTTCACCCCGCATATCGCCCCACCCGGTTCGGTCCCGCCTGACGGATCCGCCGCCGCACCTACTCGGTGCGCTTCGCCCACCCGCTTCGGCCGGTCGGCACGCGCGCCGCGTGGCGCCCCCGCAGGTCGCACCAACCGCCCGCATCCAATTGCACGTTCCTCGACCCGACCCATGCACCCGATGGGCTGGTCACCCTCTGCGCGCCCCGCGCCCGAATGAAGGAGAACTCCGACCATGACTCAGACCGTCAATGGCATTCCGCTGACGCGCTACGGCAGCCGCGTGCCCGCCCTGCCCACCAGGCCGACCCCCAATCCAGCGGCCGCTATGTCTTCGACCAACCCAACCCTCACCCCCGTGACGAGGCGTCCCAACCCGCGCCCGACCGTCACACCAGCCCCGACCATCCGGACGATGATCGTGTGCCTGCCTGACAACCTGCCCGAGGAGGCGCTCACGGCCCGGCAGCTTGACACATGCTTCGGCGTGCCCGGCGCCCTAACCGATTGCTTCTGGGCCACGCCTCGGCTGCGGTTGTGGCAGCGGCGCCAGATGATCGGCCTGCGTAAGGGCCATCCTGCGGCCTGCGCCGGCGGACCCGTCGGGCTGCTCGACCTGCAGGGCATGCGGCACGCGGCCGCGGTCGGCGCCGGCATCCGCCACCAGATCTGGCAGCACGGCGTGCACGGCAGCCGATCCGCCACCCCGTGGCCCGTCTTCGAAGCACGTCACCTCGCCAACCCGACAAGTACAGCTACGAGACCGCCGCCGCCGACTTCCACGCCCAACCTCGCGTCAACGCCATGCGCCTACACGCCGCCGCCAATCCAGGCAACGGCCAACCCGGCATTGGGGAGCTGGAGATGTACCAGGCCGGATCGCTGGCCTACCAGCACTACAGCGCCGCGACCGCAGTGGTCGGCGACGCGCTGCTCACCGCCGACGGGCGCCAGGTCGCCCCTGCCAGCGACGCCCTTGCTGACCGCATCACCTACTGCCCGGCCAGAGCCGGTCATCGCCCCGCAGCCGTTGGAGCACTGGTCGCCGTCGGCGGTGGAGTTCGACCGGGTCGTCCCACCGGCTGGCAATCTGCAGGTGGCCGGGAAACAGTTCTGCCTCGGCCCGGCCAGGTCCGGAGTCACGGTGACGCTCTGGGCCGACACCGACGTCATCCACCTGCTGATCGCCGGCGCCCGGATCAAGTCATTGCGTTCGCACCTGTCGCTCGCCGACCTCGCTGCTCTGATGGGTCAGGGAGGCCGCCCGGCCGGTCCGCAACCGCTGCCGCCGACCGAGCAGAGTGAAGCGGTCGAGGTGGACCGGACCGTGAATCGGGCCGGCAGCGTGTCGCTGGGTCAGCACCTGGTCCTGGCCGCGGAAATCCTCGGCGGGCGCCGGGTCGGGATCCGCATCGAAGCAGCGACGCTGAGCTTCTTCGACCTCGACACCCGTCAGCTGCTGCGGACCCGGCCAAGCCCGCTGACCCCGGCCGACATCAGCCGGTTGCGGGGTGTGCGCCCGGCCGGTCCGCCACCACAACCGGCGACCGGATCGGTGCCCGTTCAGCGCCGGGCGTCGAACTCCGGCGTGGTCATGGTCGTCGGGCAGAAAGTCGCGCTCGGCCGGACCCTCGCCGGCAAGACCGTCACGATCGAGGTCACCGACACCGACCTGACCATCGACACCCCATCGAGCGCCGTCTGAGGTGGTCAGAGTTCGGTCAGGCGGCGTTGAAGAAAGCGGCGCTCGGCGTCGGTTGTGGCGAGGTCGAGGGCTTTTCGGTACGCCTCCCGCGCGGCAGCGCTGTCGCCGAGACGGCGGAGCAGCTCGGCCCGGGTCGAATGGAGGTAGCGGTAGTCGTCAAGGTCGAGCGCGTCAACGATGGCCAGGGCCGCGTTTGGTCCGTCGACCTCCGCGACCGCCACGGCGCGGTTGAGTTCGACCACCGGGGCGCGGGTCAGCTCGCGCAGCCGGTCGTAGAGCGCGGCGACGGCGGGCCAGTCGATCTGCGGCTCGGTCTGCAGGGCGGCGATAGCCGCCTGCACGGCGTAGGTACCCCGGGCGCCGAGGGAGGTCGCGCGATCCAGCAGCGCCCGCCCTTCCTCGATCTGGATGGTGTTCCACAGGCTGCGGTCCTGCTCGTTGAGCGGGACGATCTGGCCGTCGCGGACCCGGGCGGCGCGACGCGAGTCGTGCAGCAGCATCAGTGCCAGTAACGCGAGCGCGTCCGGTTCGTCCGGCATGAAGCCGGTGAGCGTGCTGCCCAACCGGATCGCCTCGGTCGCCAGGTCCACGCGGCCGTCTCCGTAGCCCTGGTTGAAGATGAGGTAGAGCACGGCCAGGACTGTCTGGAGCCGAGCGGGCAGAATGCGGTCGGGCGGCACCGCGAATGGGATCACCGCGGCCCTGATCTTGTTACGCGCACGGGAGAGTCGGCGCTTCATCGTGTCCTCGGACACCAGGAACGCCCGGGCGATCTCCGCCGTCGACAGGCCGCCCAGCGCGCGCAGCGTCAGTACGACCTGGGCCTCGGTGGCCAGTGCTGGATGGCAACACATGAAGATGAGCTCGAGGCGCTCGTCGGGGATCGCCGCCTCGTCGATCGTGACCTCGGCAGGCACCGGCCGGTCAAGCAACCGGGTCTTGTGGGCCAGCAGGCGCTCGCGGCGAAGGCGGTCGATCCCCCGGTTGCGGCCGGTCACCACAAGCCAAGCCCCCGGGTTCTCCGGTGGGCCATGGGCTGCCCACCGCTCCGCGGCAATGACGAATGCCTCCTGCGCGGCCTCCTCGGCGAGGTCGAAGTCGCCGAAGAAGCCCACCAGTGATGCCAGGACCCGTGACCACTCGTCGCGGAAGATCTGCTCGAGCACGCTCTAGAACTCCGCCAGCGGCCGTACCTCGACAGAGCCGCCGAGGCGGAGGACCGGGATCCGGGCGGCGAGTTCCAGCGCCCCGTCCAGGTCTTCCGCCTCGACGATGTAGAACCCGCCGAAGATTTCCTTGGTATCCGCGAACGGCCCGTCGGTCAACAGCAGCTCGCCGTCCCCGGCGCGGGCGGTGGTCGCCGTCCCGGCCGGCTGCAACCGCTCGCCTCCGATCACCCGATCGTCGCTTCTCAAAGCCATGTACTCCGCGGTGATAGCGGCACGCTCATCGCCGCTCAGACCGACGTACGCCCCGGGACGTTCGTTGATCAGCAGCGCGTACCTCATCAACGACCTCCTCGGGAATGGCTTGCAGATGGTAGCCCGCTCATCGCGCCGGCTTCCGGTCATAGGTGAGGCGTACGGCCTGCCCCACGGTCTCAGCGGCCCCCAGCTCGAGGTTGACGGGGCGACCGGGCTGGTCGAACAGCCGCCGGCCCTGGCCGAGTACGACGGGGAAGACCAGCAGCCGATATTGGTCAACCAGGTCGTGCGCCCGTAGCGTGTCGACGACGCTGATGCTACCGGTGACCACGACGTCCCGGGTCTGCTTGAGCTTCGACATCTCCGTCACGAGGTCGCCCGAAAGCAGCGTGGAGTTGTCCCACTCCGTGACGTCACTCAACGATCGTGAGGCGACGACTTTGGGCAGAGCGTTCATCTTCTGAGAGAAATCGTCGGTGCGGGAAGGCCAGATGCGGGAGAACAGCTGCCAGGTGGCCCTGCCCAGCACCATGACGCCGGTGTCCAACACGTCACCCAGCTTGAATTTGTCGCCGGCCACCGCCTCCGGCCCGTAGCGGAAGGCCCACCCTCCCCACGGTTGTCCGCCCGACCCGTCCGGGTCTTGAATGACCCCGTCGAGGGTGACGAACTCGATGACGATCAGCTGACCCATGACCGAACCTCCTTGACGTCGGTTGCTCAGCCACAGGACGAGCATCGGTACGTCGAGGGGACAGGGCGACGATGTGACGCCAGTCATAGATCGCAAAGCCGGAGCCGTATCCACGGCGGTCGTCGATTCTTCGGACATCAGGTGCCGCTCCTTGATCAGGAGTTACACCGTTCGTCCCAGCGTCATTCTCGAAGGCTCCGGCAGGTTCGCTCCACCTATTACTTGCCTTCGTGGCTACGGTGGGTTCCCGTCGTTCGGCAGATCGTTGCTCGCGTGAGCGGCTGACCGGCAGGGCTTCCTGACCTTTGCCATCGTCCTGCGCCGGCCGATCTCGCGTGATACGTCAGTCGGGATGGAGGTGTTGTTGCGCGGCGGGCCAGGCGACGGGCACGTCATCGACGGAGGCGGCGAGTCCGTGGGCTGGGGTGCGTGCCTGTGCGAGCGCACCTCGGACATCGGGCGGTCCCGCGGCCGGGACCTGCGCGTGTACCAGCACCGGCCCGACTGTTGCCAACCGTACGGGCGCGGTTCGGAAGACCGCTGCGAATGACGTCGACGGGCGGACGCCCAGCACGTTTCAGCCAGTCCAGCCCCGCACGCCGAGCCGCCCAGGTCAGAACGGCGGGAGATGACCGGGGGTATACCGCGACCACCGCCTCGCCCGTCCTCGCAGCTGCCAGCAGCGGGGCCGACCGTGGACGGGATGCCGTCGGTGCCCCGTGATCCGATGGGGTGCTACGCCGGCTGCGAGCCGTCCGGGAACCGCAGGTGGTAGCGGCTCCCGTCCCACACTCCGGAGCGGCAGAACACCTCAGCCTCTGGCCCCGTAAGAAACTGCGCCCCGCGGGCTACTTGGCCAGCAGGACGACCACCATCGCCAAGCACCCGAGCAGTAGGGTCACTGCGCCGAACACCGCATAGGGCCACCACTCCCCCGAGCGTTGCGGCTGTTGAGGAAGTGGCCGGGTTGGCAGGTTCCAGACGGCAGGTGCGGCAGCGCCGTTGCGGCTACCCGGCCAGCGCGGCGGCGGGGTACGAGGTGTCGAATTAGCCAAAGGGATGTCTCCCGACGGGCTTCATGGTGCGCTGTTCGGACCAGGTACCGGGCGAGATCGCGGGGGTGGTGCGGTCCAGCCCGTTCGTCAGGCCGCGCACCCGACCGTTCCATCATTTACAGGCGTCGCGGGAATGTGCGGCGCTACATCTATACTCGTCCGGCGCCGCCCCCTTCGCCACCTTCGCCGCACTCACCGTGCGCGACCTTGGCCCGGGTACAGCCAGGAGCGGCAGGGCGAAGCGGCGGGCACAAGTGATGATCGGTTGCTCCGTTCCGCCGGGGCTGGGGACAGGCTCAGCGCGGATTGCGGGCCGCGAGCCACCCGTCCCGGTACGGGGCCAAGAACCCGATCAGGGCGGCGAGCATCGCGTCCGGAGCCTGCTCGGCGACCCAGTGTGCGCAGTCGGGCAGGACCACGGTTTGCACGTCGTCCGCGACGAGTTCCATCGTCTTGCCGACCTGTTCGCCGAAGCTTTCCGCTCCGCCGATCGCCAGGACGGGCATCGTCAGCCGCCGGGTCTTGCGCTGCTCGTTCTGCGCCTGCGTCACCGGGAAAGCGCGGTAGAGCTCGAAGCTGCCGCGCAGCGCCTCCGGGTCGGCCGCGAGGAGGTCGACGTAGTACTTGACGGCGTCGGTGGACAGGTTCTTCTTTCCGGCCGCGGCCGAGAACTTCGCGCCTAAGAAGATGTCCTCCCGCCCGCTGACGAGCTTCTCGTTGACCTCTGGAAGTGCGTTGAACGGGATGTGCCACAGGCGTTCGTTGAGCGGCGCGGGAAGGAACAGTGGCGGCGTGGGAGACACGCCCGGAAGAGGGGCTTCCCCGAGGGCCAGGCGGTCGACCCGGTCGGGGTGATCAGCGGCCAGGGCGTAGCCGATGAGCAGTCCGGTGTCGCAGCCGACCATGGCGAACCGCTGGTGGCCGAGCGCGTCCATCAATGCCACAAGGTCGTTTGCGACGGTTGCGGTGTCGTAGCCGTCCCGGGGCTTGTCGGACAGCCCCATACCACGCTGATCGACCGCGATCACCTCGAAGTTCTCGGCCAGCGCCGGCATCATCAGCCGCCATGCGTACCAGGTCTGGGGCCAGCCGTGTACCAGCAGCAGCGGCGGCCCGTCGCCTCCGATGGCCGCGTGCAGACGCAGTGCTCCGGCCTCGACGTACCGGCTGGTGAACGTGTCCGTGAACCCGTTCGGCAGGTTCGGAGCCTGCGAGACGGAGCCGGGGCCCTCCGCGGCGAGCAGGCCGGTGGACGAGCTCATGTGGGGATCCCCTCTCACCGCAGATCACGGCACTGGAGTGCCGCTTTCGTCACGCCCTCTCTTGGGTGACGCTGCCACAACGCCGACGGCCATGGACGTGGTTGTCGTTGACCTTCCTCTGTTCGGCTGACAGCCCGCGGGTCTGCGACGCAAAAGGACCACTGCTCCGTTACGTCAACCCCACCGAATACTCGGCGGAGTGCGACTCATCATGTGGAACCGACGTGTTGGCCACCGATGTAGCCCACTGTGGCGTGCGGCCGAGGTAGGCGGGTTCCAGGCCGGGTCGGACATGCCCCACTGTCCCACACCCCATCCGTCAAATCACTTCAGACACGCGACACTAGACCCCTCCTCATAGGGCTCCCTCAGCCGTGACGCGCAAAGTCAACTACCTGGCACACGTAGTCAACGACAAGGCTCTAAGTAAAGCCGAAGATGTTCATGGAACGGGATTGGCGACGAAGGGTCGGAGGCAAAACGATGGCACGCATCACCGATGCTGCTCGGCGCACTGATCGGCAACTGGCCCCGCCCCGAGTAGTCCCCGCGCCGGTTTCAAGCGTGGCAAGTGGACGCCTAGTTCGTGAGGGAGGTGAGATATGGAGAGCAGCGTTCTGGTCCGGCTGTTGTGCCTGACCATCGCCGCGCTGTCGAGCGGTCTGGCTGCAACTATCACGAGTTGGATCGTTTGGGCCGCCGAACCCAACCTCGGTGAGGCCCTACTGACTGGCGGCTGTTTCTTTGCTGCTGTTTCCTTATGGTTCTGACAGCGATCAGGTTTGTTACCGGCCGCGACGCGTGACCTCCCGGCGTCCTGGGCGAACTCACGAAGCGCACACGTCACCTGGGCCGTGGGGGTCGCCGACAACTACGGCTCAAGCGCAATGAGGTGGAATGACACCGCAGCATCCGAGCACGTCTGGCATGGGACTGGCCTCGTGGCCGACGCCGACGACGGTCCATCCTGACATCACGGGCGAGACCCATCTCGTGTCGGCAAATACGCCTGACTACTCTTAGTCCAATGGCGCAGGGCATCGTTCACTGACACCAATCCAAGGAGTAACTACTGTGGCTCGCAAAGTAATCACTGTATTGACGGACGATTTGGATGGTGGCACGGCTGACCGAACCGTTGAGTTCAGCCTCGACGGCGTGCGGTACGCCATCGACCTGTCCGACCAGCATGCTGGGAAGCTGCGGAGGGTCTTGGACGTGTACATCAACGCGGGTCGTCGTGTCGGGCGCGCCGGCACGGACAGCCGCAGCGCCGACCGGCGGGGCGGACGCTCAACGGCTAGCCGCTCGGACCGAGGCCAGAACCAGGCCATCCGGGAATGGGCGGCAAAGAACGGCTACGAAATCTCCGGCAGGGGCCGCATCGCTGTCGGTCGTCGAGGCATACAAAAATAGCTGATCGACCTGCGCCAACGTGAGGCGCGTGCGCCGACCGGTGTGAGCCCGCCACCGTATGGGCGAGAGGGTCGTCGAATGCCCCCAGGCGTTGCTGATGCCCAGCGGCGGCTGCTCGCGACTGCGAACGCCACTCCGCCACCTCAGAAGCAATGAATCGCTGGGCCGCAATCAGCGGCATGCTCCTCCGCCTGGCGCATGGTGGACCATTCACTCGTCAACGAACCTGGACCCTCGGCTTTTCAAGGTCTCTCTAGCACCTCCATGGGGCGGGCACGGCTATGGTTGGCTGCTACAACCGTCGCCGACAAACCGCCACCGCGTTGCAGCCCGGCGTACGGTATGGCTGATGCGCCTAGCTGTCAGCGCACGAACATCCGATAGCTTCTAATCTCGATCAGCAACCGAGGAAGGCCCCAGTCCCCGTCGCGCGCCCGAGGCGCGAGAGACGACAAAGGTGCTTCACCCTGGAGGTTTAGCCATGAGTTCTTACACCATCACCATCGCCGCAGACGATCCCAGCCAAGCAACCACCACACTGACCGTCGAGCTAAACGGAACGACCGCACGCATCACCGAACTGCTGGTACGCGCCGGTGACGGAGAAGGGCTGACCCCGAGCCAGATTCCCACGGTCGACCTGGAACTCCTGCTGAAGGCAGTCACGCCTGCCGTTGGCGGGCAGCAGGCAATTACCGTGTCGCCTTCCCCCGCCGCCGACGACGTGGCCGATCCGGAGGACGACGAGAGGGCCGTCCCCGACACTAGGCCCGCCCAGGCCGCCGACACCGCCACCTCCGTCGCTGATGAGCCGGCTCCGATCACCCCCGCGAAGAGCGACACGACCGAAGTCGCCGTCCCGAAGCAGACGTCTCGGGCGAAGGCACCATCCACCCGCACGACCCGAACTGGCGGGCGGAAGGCAGCAGCAGTCGCCAAGGCCACCAACACGACCCGGAAAACCAAGCAAACCGCGAAGGACGAGGCGTCCACCGGCAAGGGGCGTGTGTACCGGCGCTCACCGGGTGACTTGGAGTCGGTCTACCAGCAGGCCGGCAGCGTCGCGGCAGTTGCCGATCACTACGACGTGCCCCGGCACACCGCCCAAGGCTGGATCCGTACGCTGCGTCGTCGGCAAGCGAGCTCGGCCCAGTAACTCCTGGCATTGATCAACGCGATCTCTGGTCAACGAGCTGAGCCCCGCTGCGCCACGTGGTCAATTTCAAGCGAAGCCGAGACGGAGGTATCCGACCGGCTCCTGTGGGCGACCAGGCAACCCGTGCCGTCCCTTTTGCACGGACGAGGGTGCCGCCGAGGCGCGACGAGCACGGGACATCGCGGCCCCGCGCCAGCCGGTGCCGCTGTGCAGCAGGTCCTTAGATCGCGAGCTGGCAGGATGCGCCGGCGATGTCGGATCGCGCTCGGAAGGGGCCCTGAGCTGCCGCGCGGAATCAGTTCCGTGTGAGGACGAAGGCTCGCGAGCACCTCGAGTCCACACAGTGCCGGCAGTACATGACCGACCAGGCTCGTCAGCGACGTCCGCCCTACCCCAGCCGGGTCATGATCGTTGGGATGTCCACAGGCCCGTCCCTTCTCCACAGGCACGGTTCGCGGGATGGTCGGGAAAGCGTGGAGTCTGCTGAAGTAGACGAGTACTGCCCGCCGGCCAGGAGGAGGCTCGAGATGATCAGGCAGGGTCGGAGACCGCAGCAGCAGCATCGACCGACACGCCTGGACTACCTGGCTGGCATAACCGGCGCGGTCGCCGCCATGGCAAGCCTGATCACCGCGGCAGCCGGGCTGCTGACAGCACTCGCCATGGTGCGTGGTCGCTGATGCCCGCCATCGAGGCATGGCTCCTTGGCGGTCCCGCCGACGGCCGCATCACACCGATCGAGTTCGACGCCTCAGGGCAACTGCCCGCGATGCTGGTGCTGCCCCAGACCGGGGTCTACATCGGTGCCGACGATCAGCCGAGCCCGGCCGTCCAGCATCGATACGTCCTCGCCTCCACCGACGAGTTGCCGATCTAACAGTACGCCGGAGCCGTTGACCACGGCGAGCACCTACTTCCCTGACCGCGCCAAAGGTGTTGCCGCGAGCGGTGCTGGGAATGGCTCAGGCCCTGTTGGCCGGCGGCTGGGCTGATCCGCTCGTACCGGACGGCGACCGTCAGTCGAGGGAGGGCGACGCGGACAGGTGCTGGCTGGGATTGGGCACCGAGGCCGAGCGATCTCGACGAGCAGCACCCGCCTAAGGCGGACGCCGGCGGCACCCTGCGCATGCAGGGACAGTGACGTGTCCCGTCCCCGCCCAACTGACGATCCGGAGTCCTGCTGAAGCCGGAAAGCGCCGCCTGTCGGGCGGGGACTGATGGCGGTCGTCAGCTGCAGGTGTTGAGCATGCTCTGCAGCGCGGACTTCTCCGAGGACTGCAGGGTCAGGCTCCAGTTGTACTTCACGGTGATCCACATCTTGCTGTAGG
>NZ_JBITFP010000043.1:0-15151 GCF_044456245.1 Micromonospora sp. NPDC051006 | reverse complement strand
CGCAATCGACGACCAGACGGCCATCAAGGTGACCGACGGCACCGTCGAGGTCGTCTCCGAGGGGCACTGGAAGCTGTTCCCCTCGTAGCCGCGGCCAACGGTGATCGGCGTGGCGAAGCACCCGCTCATGCCGCGAGTCGCGCGGCCAGCCGACCGTACAGGACGTGCGACATTGCCGATGATCGGATGTTGATTGGGTGCCGCCACGCGGGTGCGGTTCCGACGAAGGCAGAAACTGTCCCAAGCGCATGCGCCAGGTGGCGTCTGGCCCAGATACCTGCCCCGCCGACGGGGCTGACCGGCGGGCGCAGCGTCGTCACGCCATTGCGGGGAGGATGACCCGCTCCAGCACCGTGAGCGGGGTTCGCCACTGGTCGGGGTCGTCGTAGTTGCCGGCGGTGATGGCCACGGTGAGGTCCAGGTCGGGCAGGACGAACAGGCGCTGGCCGCCGTTACCCATGCCGGCCACCAGCCGATGGCCCTCGATGGACTCGATGTACCACTGGTAGCCGTACTGCGCGCCCCAGCCGGTCTGCAGGCGTGGCTGGAGCATCGTGCGGATCCAGTCGGCGGGGACGATCCGCTGACCGTCCCAGGCTCCCTCGGCCAGCACCAGCTCGCCGAGCCTGGCCAGTCCGCGGGGCGCGAGTCGCAGCCCGGACGCGGCGGAGGCCACTCCGTCCGCGCCGGTCATCCACTCGAAGTTGCCGATGCCCAGCGGCGCGAACAGCACGGCCTGCCCGTACTGCGGCAGCGACTGCCCGGTGCCGTCGGCGATCAGTCGGCCGAGTAGAGCCGTGGCGCCGCCGCAGTACGTCCATCGGGTGCCGGGCGGCTCGAGGATCGGCCGCTCCAGGATGTACCGGTACCGGTCCGGCGCCAGCTCCATCGCGATCTCGGCGTTGGCCGGGCTGTTGTACGGGAGATCTTCGCGCCATTCCACCCCCAATGACATCGTCAGCGCGTGCTCAACGGTGAGCCGAGCACGCTGGGGGTCGACCGCCAGGTCGGGGTACTGCGGAAACCGCCGCAGGAGCGGCTCCGCCGGCGGCGGGACCAGCCCTTCGCCGAGCGCGATGCCGTACAACAGCACCGTTACGCTCTTGGTGACTGACCGGATGTCGTGCAGCGTCTCGGGCCCAAACTCGACGACGCCTAGCGGGTCGCCCCAGGCGAAGTCCTCGCCAGCCCTGTAGTACTCCAGCAAGGTTTGACCACCGCGAACCGCCGCGACGGCATGCAGACCGCCGACCTGGCCAGCGTGAAGTATTTTGTCGAGGCGGTCACGCAACTGCGTCGTCATGGGCACTCCGAGAGGGCGATGGCGGCCAGCGGAACAGCACGCTCGTTATACCGGAGTTTCCGCATTGGAGCGGCCCGAGCGGGAGAGCCAGCCCGGCCGCCGCAGCCTCCCACCGCAGCCATGATTCGGTTGCGAGAGGCGGCCGCCTTCGGCCCAGAGCCTCGACGTCAACGTCCAGGACTGTGCCGCGCTCACCTTGCATACCACACTCTCGATGAGGTCGCTGTCGACGTTGCGCGGGTTGGGTGCCGAGCACGAGCAACACAATCCCTCCACGTCCAGCGCGAGCGACATCAGGCGACCCAGCACCTCCGCCCGATCGAAGGTCAGCGGACGACCAGACCGCGGCACCACTGATTCTGAGTCGACCAGCTCCGTATTGACGCGATCAAACTGTTGCAACGCGACACGACGAGGTGGGTTCGGCCCGGCGATGAGCACGGACAGGTCGGGTCACCGGTCGACGTCAGTGGTTGAGGTAGGCGAGGACTGCGCGGACCCGTCGGTTGGCGTCCTCGGCCGGTGGCAGGTCGAGCTTGGCGAAGATGTTGGTGATGTGCTTCTCCACCGACACCGGCGCAAGGACGAGCGCCGCGCAGATGGCCGCGTTCGACAGGCCCTGAGCCATGAGGCCGAGCACCTCCCGTTCCCGGGCGGTGAGCCCGTCGACCCCGTGGTTGCGACTGTTGCGGGTGAACAGTTGCCGTACCACCTCCGGGTCCAGGGCGGTGCCACCGTTGGCGACCCGCTCCACCGCGTCGAGGAAGTCGTCGAGGGCGGTCACGCGGTCCTTGAGAAGGTAACCGACACCACCCCGGCCGTCGGCGAGCAGTTCCACGGCGTAGGCCCGTTCGACGTACTGGGAGACGATGAGCACCCTGGTGCCCGGGTCGGAGGCACGCAGCGTCAGCGCGGCGCGCAGCCCTTCGTCGCGGAAGCCGGGCGGGAGGCGAACGTCGACGATGGACAGGTCGGGTCGGTGCTCGGCGACGGCAGCCAGCAGGGCGGGTGCGGTGTCGACGGCGGCGACGACGGCGTGGCCGGTGTCGGTCAGCAGCCGCACCATTCCGTCCCGAAGCAGCAGCAAGTCCTCGGCGATCACGATGCGCATCAGTGGGGCAGCTCCGCGGACAGGACGGTGGGACCGCCGGATGGACTGGTGATGGTGAGCCTGCCATCGAGTGCCTCGACACGGCGGCGCAGCCCGTCGAGCCCGGAGCCGGACGGGTCGGCACCGCCGTGTCCGTCGTCGGTGAGGGTGACGGTGACCGTGCCGGCGGTCCGGGTGAGGGTGACGACGCAGGTCCGAGCGTCGGCGTGCTTGCCCGCATTGGCCAGACCCTCGGCGATGACGAAGTAGGCCGCCGACTCGACCGCCGCCGGGTAACGGTCGTCTGGGTCGCCCCGGACCTCGACGGCGAGCGGACTGTCGCCGGCCAGCGCGGCGACAGCGGCATGCAGCCTCCGGTCGGTGAGGATCGGCGGATGAATGCCGCGGACCAGCCGACGCAGCTCGGCGAGGGCGTCGTCGAGCTGCCGGCGGGCAAGGTCGACGTCGGATGCGGCAGCCGCACCGGTCCGCAGCTTGCGGGCGGCCAGTGCCAGCGTCATACCGGCGGCAACGATCCGGGCCTGGGCGCCGTCGTGCAGGTCCCGCTCGATCCGACGCAGCTCCGCCGCCTGGGCATCGACCACCCGACGGCGGGTCTGTGCGAGGCGGGCAGCTTCCTCGACCAGATGCCGATGCGCGCCGGGAGCCAGAAGTGCCCGGGCCATCCGGGCCTGGGCCAGTCCAGCGGTTCGCAGGAACCACGCGACGACCGGCAACAGCAGCACGCCGAGGACGGTCAGGCCGAATCGGCCCGGAACGGTCGTCATGAGCGGACGCATCGGAAATGGTGCGTGCGGGTTCGGCACCGCCCACGCCCACGCCGGCGCCACGACGGCGGCGAGATCAACGACGGTGGCCACCACGGCTACGACCCCGCCTGCCAGGCCCAGCGGGAACAGCGCGACCAGCCAGGCCAGGTCCCGCCAGGTGGCCGGTTGCACCGCGACCGCGCTGATCCGCTGCCGGACGGTGCCGCCCTCCGTCGACAGGTACGGCGCGGCGATTGCGGTGCCGAGCACCCAACGAGCCCGGCGCCGCTCCAGGGCGGCGAGGCGCCGGGTCACCCAGGCGGCACCAAGGAACGTCGGCCCGCCGAGCTGCGTGATCGCCAGCAAACCGACACCGAGGATGGACGCCAGGACCCAGGCGAGGCCGACAACACCGGCGACGAGGCTGCTGACCAGATACGCCAGCGCCGACGCCGTTGTGCGGATCATCGCGGCCATCGTACCTGCGGTGCGCCGGCACCAGCCGCCGGCCGCCGCCCGGACCCGTCCCCCGACGACAAGGAGGACAGGTCCGAGTGGCGATCCGGTGGGAAGCACAGTCAGCGCCCGTCGCTCAGGGCCGGCAGGCTACGCCGCCGCAGCAGGACTCGGGCCGGTACGGCACCCGCGACCAGCCCCAGTGCCGCGACACCGCCGAGCATCCCCGCGTAGGTGCCAGCGTCGACGAACACCCGCAACGTGCCGCCCTGTGCGGTGCTGAACGCGCCGACCACGATCGCGGTGACCAGGATGCCCAGCACCAGGCCCGCGCTGACCGTGATCATCGCTTCACGGCCGACGAGCCGGTGAAGCTGTTTGGTCGTCGCCCCGACCAGCCGCAGGTCGGCGAACTCGCGACGACGCGCGGCGGTAGCGATGGCGAAGGTGTTGACGACCGCGATCGCCGTGAAGCCGAGGGAGATGACCACCATGAGTTCCCAGGCGCCCTGCTGATTCTGCGCGTCCCCAGCGGGTGCCGCACCGAGCGTGGGGGTCAGCCGCAGATCAGGCCACGAGGCGGCGATCCGATCCGGTACGTCGCCGCGATAGCGCAGCCCGACCGTGCTGACCAGCCCGCGCGGGTCGTGCGCCGCCACCAGGTCCAAGGGCAGCGCCAGCTCACCGAAGCCACGGGCTCGGGCGTACACCCCGGCGAGGCGCAGGTGGACCTTATGGCCGTCGGCGAGCCAGATCCGCACGTCGTCGCCCAACCGCCAACCGTACTGGTCGGTGATGTACTCGCTGGCGGCGAACGTGCCCATGCCCGGCAGCGTCCCGGCGCGTAGGTCGAGGTCGAGCGCGCTCTCGCTGCCGGCCACCAACAGACCCTGCGTGGCGAAGTCCTCGGGCTTGCCGCCCTGCTCGACGATGGCCCGCGTCGGCAGCGTGGCCGCCACCCCCGTCACGCCGTCGAGAGCTACGAACCTCTCGACGGTGCCGAGCGGAAGCCCGCCCGGCGCGGTCACCTGCGCCGTCGCGGGCGCCGTCCGGTCCACCTGCTCCTGCGCGGTCAGATCGTCCACCAGGACGCTGTTGAGCAGCATGGTGGCATTGATCGCGAACATGAGCACGAGCGGGACGGCGACCGCCGCGACCCGTCGCGGCTCGGCTCGGGTGACCAGACCGGCCAGCCAGCCAGTCGCGCCTCCGGCGCCGACGAGGCGGGAAAGCGGCGCCGTCACCACCCGGATCAGCAGCGGCCCGAGAGCCGCGACCGTGCACAGCAACAGGGCGGACGACACGAAGCTCATGCCCATTCCGAGCGGCCCGTCGAGCGGCACGAAGACGAGCAGGGCGATCGCGCCGGCGGTGGTCATCACCGCGAGAGCGATCCGCAGGACGAGGCCCCCGGTCGGCGCGTTCGCGGTCTCGGCGAGTGCCTGGGTCGGGGCGATCCGCACCGCTCGGCGGCCGGCGATCCTGGCACCAACGAAGGTCACCACCATTCCCGCCACGGCGGCGGCGATGAGCACCATCACGTTGGTCCGTACGACGAACTGTGCGGGCACCGCGCCCAGGTCCCGGAATCGAGCGGCCACCAGGTGGGCGAACACCACACCCAACGGCGCGCCCGGCAGCGCGGCGAGGCCGGCGAGCAGGACGCTCTCCACGCCGAGGAGGCGGCGCAGCTGACCGGGGGTCGCGCCGGAGGTGCGCAGCAGGGCCAACTCGCGCAGGCGTTGACGTACGCCGAGCGTGACCGTGCCCGTGAGGACGAAAACGGCCGAAAACGCCGTGATGCCGATGACGAAGCCGAATATCGAGATCGGACCGATGTAGTCCGGCAGGGCTCCAGGCAGGTCGGCCCGGACCCGGTCCGCGCCGGTCAGCACGGACGCCTTCCCGGCGGCCCCCTCGACGGCACGGCGAAGCGCGACCAGGTCGGTGCCGGGGCTGGCCAGGACGGCCACCGCGGTCGGGCCGGGCAGCCCCGACACCGACGCCGCCTCAGTGTCGGCGACGAACAACGCACCCTGAGCGGGCAGCCCGTCCCGCCCGGCGGGCGCGGCCACGCCGGACACGGTCATGGTGCGGACGCCAGTCTTCGTGGTGACGATGAGACGTCCGCCCACTGCGGTACCCGAGCGGCTGGCAAGGTCGGCGTCAACGACGACCTGCCCCGGGCCGGGTGCCTCGCCGGTACGCAGCGCGTACGGGGTCAGCGGTGCCGAGGCCCATCCATGTCCGATCACGGGAGCGTCGTCGGCGCCGCGCAGCGGACGGCCGTCCGGCGTACGCGCCTGCACCGGGAAGGAGACGTCCGCGACCGCGGTCGCGACGCCCGGAATGTCGCCCAACCGGCCGGCGAGGTCCACCGGCAGCGAGCCGGCGCCGGTGAGCCGCTCGGACTTGACCTTGCGCTTGACCTTGACCTTGTCCTTCTTCTCCTTGGTGGTGACCTTCTGCAGGGTGACGTCGCGGTCGCCTGAGACAACGACCGCCGCCGCCGCGAACCGGTCGGCCGGCGGCTTTGCCGTGAGCACGGAGGCGAGCAGCAGACCGCCGCCAGCGAGCAGGGCCACAGCCAGCAGCGCGGCGAAGAACGTGCCAGCGTACGCACCGCGGTGTTGGCGAAGGGTGCCGAGAGCGAGCCGGATCATCGGACGGTCACCGCCATCATCTGCGCCGCGACCTTCTCGGCGGTCGGGTCGGCGAGTTCCGTGACGATCCGACCGTCGGCGAGGAACACCGCGCGGTCGGCCCACGCTGCGGCGGCCGGGTCGTGCGTCACCATGACGATCGTCGTGCCGATGCCGTCCACCGCCTCGCGCAGCAGCCCCAGCACCTCACGGCCGGTCGACAGGTCCAGTGCCCCGGTCGGCTCGTCTGCGAAGATGACCTCCGGCCGGCTGGCCAGGGCGCGGGCGAGCGCGACCCGCTGCCGCTGACCGCCGGACAGTTGGCCGGGACGGTCGTTTTCCCGTCCGGTGAGCCCGACGCGGCGCATTACCTCCCGCGCCCAGTCCCGGTCCGGCCGTACCCCGGCCAGCCGCTGGGGCAGCAGGATGTTGTGCCAGACCGACAGCGCGTCCATCAGGTTGTACGACTGGAAGACGAACCCGACCCGCCGCCGCCGTGCCTGGGTGAGCTGCGGCTCACGCAGCCCGCCGATGTCCTGACCGGCAAGGAGCACCCGCCCGCTGTCCGGCCGATCCAGGCCCGCCGCGCAGTGCAGAAGCGTGGACTTGCCCGAGCCCGACGGGCCCATCACCGCGCAGAACGAACCGGCCTCGAAGGCGACCGACACGCCATCCAACGCCCGGGCACCGCCTCCGCCGGGATAGGTCTTCGTCACGTCGACCACCTCGACGACCGGGCCGCGGACCGCGGGCGTCATATCGCTGTTTCGCATGGTGGAAAGCCTGATCGAGATGGCGTTCCCGGGACACACGGCGACCCATGATTTTGGTGGTGGGGAAACCCCTACCGTCGGCTGATCGACCCAGGCAGTGTCCTCAAATATTCTTGAGGTCGGATGACAGCGTGGCGCGGTGGTGGCAAGATTCGCTGATCCGACTAGCTCTGTCGCACGCTCATGGCACCCCTCTGTGTCAAGACACCGCTCGGAGGGTGGGTTTAGGCTGGCTGGTGGCGGGTCCGGGAAGTGGCTTGTCCGAAGGGCCGATGTCCGGGGTCAGGTCGGTCACGCTGGATTGCAGAGTCGTCCCGGAGTGCCCTCCCGGGCCTGCCGCCTGACGTCGTTTCTGGTCGGCGACCATGCGGGCGTAGACCAGGTTGGACAGTCGCCGTTTCAGGGCGCGCATGGCTTCCATGGGGGGTCTTCCCGGCCGCCTTCTTCGCGTCGAAGTAGGCGCGACCTTCGGTGTGGTTGCGCAGCTGGACGACGGCCATGATGTGCAGGGTCCGGTTGATGCGGCGGTTGCCGGCGCGGGAGAGCCGGTGACGCTTCTGCTCGCCGCAGGAGGCGTCGAGCGGGGCGGTGCTGTTCCAGGACGTGAACCGGTCGCGGTCGGCGAAGCGGCGGATGCCCCCGACGTCGGCCAGTAGCCGGGCGGCGCCTGAGGGGCCGATGCCGTGCAGGTCCATCAGGGTGGAGCCGCGGGCGGCCACCAGCTCCTTGAGGTCCTTCTCCGCGGTCTTGGTCTTCTTGTCGATGCTCGCGAGTTCACCGATGAGCTCGACGGCGAGGCGGCGTCTGGTCTTGCCCACGAGGTCGCGGGGTTTGATGGTCGCGATCATCGCTCGTGCTTGCCGTGCGGACAGGAATTGCTTCGCCCCGCCTGGGAAGAGCTCCAGCAGCAGCCGGTGCAGCCGGTTGACAACTTGAGTCCGTGCGCGGCCCAGCTCGATGCGGCGGTCGACCAGCATCCCCATCACCTGCAGGTCTGGGTCGAGTTGGACTTGCACGAGGTTCGGGATGCGCAGTGTGACCATCGCGACCGAGTGCGCGTCCACCGGGTCGGTCTTGCGGCCGTTGCCGGTGGCGAACACCCGCACGTGCGCGGACAGCTTCGCGGGCACGTCGAGCACCGTCTCACCGTCGTGTAGCAGGCGGTGGGCGATGTGCTTGCCGATGCCGTTGCAGCCCTCGACCGCCCACACCCGATGTGCGTACTTGCGGCCGGCGGCGAGCATCTGCGCGTAGCCGGTCTTATCGGTGCTGTACCTGCCCACCGCGAGCACCGGGGCGCGTTCGTCGACTACCTCGATGGTCGCCGAGCGCTTGTGCGGGTCCATCCCGATGATCACCGACATCGGCGCCTCGCTTGACTGAACCGAATGGGTTGTCAGCAAGGAGGGCACCGCTACTTCGAGCAGAACAAACCCCTTTTCAGCCTCTCCTCGCGCGGTGCCCGGCGAGACCGCAGGCCATGAGAGAGCCACACCAATGACACCGGTGGGCAGCCGCAATGTGGGAGCGTCTCGCCGAGCACCTGGACCGAGTCTGGCGGGACATCGATCCTGCGCAGAGTCTCTAAGTAACCGCGATCCGCGCTCAATGAAGTGCGTTATATCGCCGGCGTTATCAATCGGAAGTCCCGACATTTCCAACGGTGAACACGCCAACGGACCGGCGACGAGACCATACGGGCGACGGCCTCGGGCGCACACGCTCCGACGAGCGTCGCGCCGCCGCCGTGACCGATCGCTATGATGCCGGGCGGACCAAGGGAGGAGACAACATGGCGCTGACCGTGCGGGTCCGGCCGAACGCCGCGTCCCTGTCGTTCCTACTGCTCGGCGCGGCGCTGATCGTGATCGGGGCAATGACCGGAGGCGTGCTGGGCCTGGCGATGGTCGTGTGGGGCGCGTTCTTCGCGGTGCTGCTCGGCTACCCGGTGGCGGCCAGCACGTTGTTGCGGGTGCCGGCGGTGGTGGTCGGCCCGGACGGGATCCGGCTGCCGCTGATGGGTGTCCGGCTCGAATGGCCCGAGATCGCCGAGGTGCGGCCGGGCGTCAAGATGCGCGGCCGGACACAGACCCCCGTGCTGCTGGTGATACCCACCGACCCGGTCGCCACGGTCTCGCAGGCGCGCTGGTGGCTGCGCCGGGAGGCCCGCAACGATTTGGCCTCGCTCGGCGCCCCGGTGGTCATTGACGACCGATCCCTCGATCACACCCTCACCGAGATCAGGTCCGCGGTCAGCGCCCACGCACCCGCCCGCTGAGGTGGATCCGGCCGCCGATTCCACCAGACAGCGGCCCGCAATGCCCGTTCCCGCACAGGTCAATTCGCCCGTCGGCGCGGGGGGCACTTGAGCCAGTTCACACTCCCCAACGGGTCGGAGAGCAACACCCGCGAGATGCTGCGTGCGACGCTGCCGCGCAAGCAAACGCACTGACATGCCGCTGGGCATGCGCGCCAGCTTGGGCCGGGTCCGTCACCGATTGTGCAAGGGCACCGGGTCGCGAGGTGCGGCTGCCCCGTGGCCTGCACGGCCTTGAGTTGGCGGCAATGGACCCGACTCTCACCGTAGACGCGGCGGACGACGGCCAGTGGCTTCGTCTCACCCTGACCGGCGCCGACGCGGAAACGACGGTTCCTGCTGGCCTGCACGGTGTTCGAGAGGTCACCCTGGTTGGTGGCGGCATCATGTCCGCCGCTGCCGTGCGGGAAGCGAAAGAGCTGGAGAGCTTCCGGATCTTCTGGCGCAAGCCCCCGGGGCGGCTGGTCGACGCCGCGGCTCTGGCCGGTCTGCCCCGTCTATCTGTTCTCGAGATTGTCGATGGCTACGGTCTGGACGCGGAAACATTGCCGGACCTGATCTCGCTGACACAGCTGAGCATCAGCGGTCTACGTCGATCGATCGTGCCGGATTTGAAGTCCCGCTACCGCTGCATCGGGGTGCGCCTGGTCATCGAAGGCGCGAAGCCCGACACGTGGCTGGCCGCCAACCTGAACAACCCGTTCCGGACTGGGTCGACGACGACGCCCGAGGCGGAGCCGCCGCTTGCAAGGCATACGCAAACGCTGTCCGCACCATTGACAAGCTTCCGCAGGACAGTGATGGGCGTGCAGACGAAGCTGAAGCGGCTTTGCGTACCCTAGTTGAGGCGCTCAACAGCATCGATCAGAAGTACGAGATCATCGACACGCTGCGCCGAGAGGAAGCCTGCGACGCGTTTATGGAACTCGCTGCCCGAGCTCAAGTCCCAGCGCATCTGGCCGACCAGTGGCTCGACGAGTGGCGTGACTTCTAACTGACTCCGTGCGGGCCTGCTGCTGGGTTCGAGCGGTGCAAGATCACCAGACCATGGCGCCACCAGTATCGGGTTCGCCCCTCCCGGGGGCGGGTCTCGGGCCCCGATGGAATCGGCTACCAGTGGGTTAACCAATGGGCGCTCAAGCCGAAGGGGTGACAGGTGTGACACAGATCCTCGCATTCATCGTTACGTACATGGGATTTCTCTGGAGTGATGCACATTTCAAGATCGTCGGCTCGGAGGTGACTTTGGTCAACGGTGGCGATGCGCTCCTTGTCCTGGAGTCTCCGACAGTCCGCCTGCGGTTCGTCCGGGACCGGGGACAACTCTTTCTCGACTTTCAACCGGCCGTGGAGCAGGGTGACGAGTGGTATTCGGTGGACCTGGTACGTCGGCTGCTCCTTGGAAAGCGCGAGTACTCCGCCGTGCTGGATGAGTCTTACGCTCAGTTTCTCGCATCGCACCTGCGTGAGGTCGAAGAAAGGTTCGACGAGTCGCGGTGGGAAATGACCCGGAAGGATCTGAAGGAGCTCAAGGTGCGACGCGCCAAGGAGATGTTTGGATGATTGTATTCAGTGTTTCGGCTGATTCGGCTAGATTGCGGCGGTCCTTATTCAATCGTCCCTGAGGAGAAGCGAATGCAGGAAGCCCCGGGCCGTGGCGGGCGCGGGCGCACGGACTCGTCCCTCGTGGGTGACGCGCCCGGTGTGGTCAATGGCGATGTAGCCAGCCTCGAAGAGGCTGTTGAGGAGCTGGTCCAGTACTTGCGTGAGCAGGGCGGGAATCGGGTCCGTGTGGATGCCGGGGCAATGCCGCCGAACCTCTTGCTGATTTCTTGCTGATGTAGCGGCCTAAGGGACGTCTCGGAACTGGGTGAGAGCGCTTCCTAGCGCCGGTACGGCGGTCAGCCGGCAGGATAATGTTGTGGGGTTGGCAATGCCGGAAGCGGCGTCGGCCAATGTGTGGGCGGCGCGACGGTAGTCGCGCAGGATCTTGAAGCACTTCATCCTGGCCAGAGCATGTTCGACCCCGGCGCGGACGGTGCGGTGGCGGCTGCTCACGGTGGCTGTCAATGCGGAGCGGGCAGATCATCGCGTGGCACGCCCGCAGGGTGTGGCGCAAGGCGACTGGTGAGGCCCAGGGCTTCGGGGTGGCGCCGAAGGCTGTGAGGCGCCAACACTCCCGCCGCCTGTGGTCTGGCTTGAGGTGCGGCGGGACGCCCCTGGATGGTGCAGGCATCGCTTGGCCCTGGTGGATTCGAACTCAGGGCCGGACCTCCGGATACCTGATCGTGTTCATGCTGGTGGTCGTGTAAGACAACGTCGTGGTTGTTGAAAAGTTCCAGGGCGGGACCGGCAGTGTCTGCGCTCGTCGTGAGGATCTGATGCAAGGCGGCCGCTGGCAGGGCCTGCTTCTCGATGTCACCTCTGCGCCCCGACGTCCGGGTATCGCAGTGGAGGTCACCAGGGGTAGGCGTCTTCAGATCCGGCAGGGGTCGGCGGTCGTGTTCCTTGCTCAGCTCGACGCTGCCTTCTGCTACGTCGACTACCTGCGGCTGCGTGGCTACAGGTCGGTTTTGCCACCCCTGCGGTGGGCGGATGCACGCCGGGTAGGCGAGGGCCCAGCCGAGGATTGGGACGTCCGGTGGGCGTACCGGTTCGCGGACCTGCTCACCACCAGCGGGACCGGGCCGCTGTATCCGAGCCGGTGGTTGTTGCAGTCGAGCGCACCGAACCTGCGTTATGTGGCGGCATTCGGGTCGATTCTCGAGCCCGCCCCGACCGTCGACCGCTGGTCCAAGCTACTGGTCGATGACGATGCGGGGGAGCTTGACTGGTACGTCCACGGAGGCAGTGGCCTCGTCCTTCCCATGCGACCGATGTCCCGGCCCGAAGACGCTCGAGTGAAGGCCTACCGCAAGCAGATCCGCGACGGCACGCTGCCGCCGATCCTGTTGTGGTGGGTGAGCAGCCTGGACTCGTACCTGCTTCTCGACGGGCACGACCGACTGGCCGCCTGCCTGGCCGAGGTGGTCGAGCCGCCACTGATGACCCTGACGACGGTCGTCGACGCCAACGAGGTGAAACGGTGCAACACGTGGGCGGTGCGCCGTCATGTCGAGATCACCAACCACATCGAAGGCGAGATCTCGAAGGGCACGCCGGGAGCCGCGGACGCTCTGGTCGCCGAGCGACGGCGGTTCGCCGACGATCTCGTGGCGCCGCAGCTCTGCGCGAAACCTACCAGGGCCTGGGTGCTTCCCGGCGGAGTACTTTCATGGAGTCACGTGGCGGCTCTGGCCGATCCCGTCTGGGCGGGAGCTCATCGTTGACCGCGGCGGTCGGCCGGCTCTCGGGCTTGTGCGCGTATTGGTGGTTCAGGGGCGGGTTGGACTGGTCAGGCCTGACGGGTGGTGGTTGGCCGGCGTAGTTCGGTTACCAGCGACCGTAGCCACGGCTGGCGCACGGCGGGTTCGCCGATGGTCACGGCGACATCCACTCGAGCATGATGCCTGGATCTCCGGTCCGCCATGTCGCCCCAGGGTCGCAAATCTGCCACCGACTTCGTGTGCCGCAGACATGTGTACGAAGAGGAAACGGCCAGCGCCAAATGACGGTCCCGGGCCGCTGACGAGGCCCGCGCGTGAGCCCCACGCCAGCCGACCGCCGGTCTGCGGGAGCAGGGCGGGAGCAGGGCGGGAGCAGGGCGGGAGCAGCTTGGGGCTACTGTCACTGACCGGGGCAGCGCTGGCCGAGGCCACACGGGGCGATAGGCATGGCGAACGACCCGCGGGACCATCACTGCCGCCACCGGCTGGCAGCAGCCCAGGAGGCCCTCAAACCTGGGGAGCAGAGAGAGAGCAACGCCCTGCACCGAACGGCACCACGTGCCCGGCGGCCGGCCCTCACAAGCGCTTGCCCGCGCGCACCAGCACGTCCCACTCGTCATCGTGACGACCGTACGCCGACACGCGATCAGCCCCCGCGTCGGTCATGCTGTTGGCGGAATCGCACTGTAGGTGACGGCAGCACGGGCTGTACAGCCATCCGCGTTGAGCGATGTCGATCAAGCCTTCGAGGTGTAGAGCGGTGCCAGATCGTCGAGACCGCAGGCTGCCAGATCGTCATTGCGACCGGTCACCGTGAGGCGATTTCTCGGTCGCCGTGCCAGCGTCGACGACCGCTACAGAGGCTCGTCCAGTAGGCCGTGCTACTGGCGGCGCTCGTGCAGCAGCCGCATCAGGTGATCGCTGCGGCGTACGGCAAGGCCCACCACCAAAGGCACCACTTCATCGTCCGTCATCTCCCACGGCCACGGCTCCTCGGCGTGAGCGCGTTGGGGTCGGACAGGTCGGTCAGCAGGTCGTCAAGGTCGATCCGCTGTCGTGAGCCAGACGGCTAGGCGGCGCGGGGATGGTGGGGTGCGGCCAGGAGCACGCTCAAACCACGGGTCAACCCTGTCAGCAGGCGGGGTCGCGGTGCCCGGCCGGGCGCCGCTCGGGCCGGTATCAACAGCGGCGCTGTGTGCCCTATGCTGCGCGCGTCGCGAATCCCCGAACCCTAGAGAGGACTGCGCATGGGACGTCAGCCGCGGGTCCTTGTCGCCGCCGCACTGATCGGCGTCCTGATCTCCGGATGCGCCGCGCCGCCGCCGGGCAGTGACGGTGACCTGGTCGACGACTGGCGCCCGCTGGCGGCCGCACAGCAGTTCACCCCGCGAGTCGGGGCCTGCTATACCGTCTCCGACCCCAATCTGGAGGACCACGAGCCGGTGGACTGCGGGCAGCCCCACGTGCTGGAGACGATCCACGTCGGAACGTTCACCGGCGACCTCGCCCAACGTCCGACCCCGCCCCGGTTCTATTCGGCCGCCATGCGTCCGGCGTTCGCCGAGTGCGACGCGAAGGCGCGCGAGTTCGTGGGCGGCGACTGGCGCGACGGGCGGGTCGCCGTCCAAGCGGTACCTCCGTCGGCGGGGGGTTGGCAGGGCGGGGCCCGTTGGTTCCGGTGCGACCTGTTCGTCCTCAGCGCCCCCAGCAGCGCCGGCGGCTCACCCGACTCGATCATGAAGCAGGTCGGAAGCCTACGCGGCGCTCTGAAGATGCCGTCACCGCTGGCGCACACCTGCTTCCAGCTCGACCCATACGACCAGCTTCTATCGGTCAATTGCGCCGACCCACACCGCTTCGAATACGTCGGAATCTGGACCTCTCCCCTGGAGCGGCGCGACGACGTGGGGCGCGACCCGGCAGCTGCGCACGCCCAGTGTCGGAAGCTGGTCTACCGGTTCGCGAGGGTGCCCGCCGGCGGAGAGGTCGGCGCCGGCACCCTGTACCGGCTGCCGTCCGAGCAGGGCTGGGCACGCGGCGACCGCGGGGTGCGCTGCTACTTCTGGACGGGCGGACCGGAGGTCAGCCGTTCCATACGAGGACGGGGTGCCTCGGCCATCCAGAACCCCTGAGCTGGCGCCGTTCAACGATGCATGACGAGGCACTGGCCGCAAGGAAGACCTCGATCACATGACTGCGGGCCAGCCGGACCCGAGCAATTCCGACAGTAGTGATATCTGATGTCGCCAGAGGGCCGCACGCACCCGCTGAATGCAGGCCAGCGGGAGGAACTCTGCAGGATGCTGTCCTCGCGGCGCGCTACGCAGCACCGCGGGGCGCCCGTGGTGCACCCATGGCCGGAGCCGCTACCCGCGTCCTGGATGCTCCTATGGACGTCAAGCGGTGCTGAGGGCGGTGAAGTCGGCCATGAGCGCGGTGTGGACCTCGCGGACGATGTATCGCTTGAGTTCCCT
>NZ_JBITFP010000042.1:0-15864 GCF_044456245.1 Micromonospora sp. NPDC051006 | reverse complement strand
CGCCCGGGGCGGTGTTCACCCGGTTGAGGATCACACCTCCCCGGGCCGGCGCCCACCCGGGCCCGCGCCCTGATCGAGAACCCGGCCGCCCCGCGCCCCGCCCCCCCGGGGGGGGCGGGCCCGCGGCGTGATCCGTCGGTCAGTGCCGGTTGCGGTAGGCCTTGATCGCGCTGTCGATGATGTCCCAGAGCGTGATCAGGACCGTGCTGACCACCACGACGGTGGCGACGGTGTTCAGGTTCTCCTCGCGCCCGAGCCACTCCCAGCGGGCCACGAAGTCCGGGTTGAGCAGCCGGTCGGTCGACATCAGCCAGATCACCGGCACCGCGAACGCCAGGTCGAGCAGCGCGTTCACCGCGACCAGCGGCCAGGTCCAGCGCCCGGCCCGGTACTTGGCGAACTCCAGGCCGACGGTGGCGACCAGCACGGCGATGAGGAACGGCAGCCAGATGTTCCACAGCGCCGGGTCGAGGATCGGCAGGTTGCCGCCGTCCGGGTTGGGGACGAACGAGTGGAAGTGCTGCACCGGCAGGTACGCGATGACCAGGACGAGCCAGCCGATGGCGGCGGCGGTGTCGGTCAGGGTGATCTGCCGGTCGGCCCGGTATTCCGGGAGCTGGTCGACGGTCCACTCCGGCAGGTTGAGCGGAGTGTTGGTCCGCTCGAGGATCGCGAAGACCAGGGTGACCCAGAAGGCGATCTGGATCGCGACCTCGATGGCGCTGCCGATCCCCGCGCCGACCGCCCCGCCCGTCTTGTCGCCGTCGGTCGCCTCCAGCAGGCCGACCACGATGCCGACCAGGGCCGGTACGAAGGAGAGCAGCAGCTTGAGCAGGCGTTCCCAGGCCAGGTAGTAGGTCGGCCCGATGAGCTGCAGCCGGCGGTCGGCGTAGCGGGCGGCGAGCTGCGCCGGGTTGCCCAGCTCGGTGAGCACCTCCCGCTCGGCGGTGGCGGTGTCGTGTCCGTCGGCCGTCCGGCCCTCGATCATGTCGTCGATCGACGCGCGTAGCTCGGTGGCGATCTCCTCGCGGCGCGCGGCCGGGACCGAGCGCAGGGTGGCGGCGAGGTAGCGGTCGGTCAGGGAGGTCATCGGTCCACTCCTTGGATCAGGCCGGTCAGGGAGGTCTGTACGGCGGCGAGGTCGTCGAGGAGTCGGCCCAGCAGCGCCTCGCCCGAGTCGCTGGTCCGGTAGAACTTGCGCGGTCGGCTCTCTTCGGTGTTCCACTCGCTGGTCAGGAGCCCCTGCTCTTCGAGGCGCCGCAGCAGCGGGTAGAGCGTGTTGGCGTCGACCGGGAAGCCGTGGCCGGTGAGCCGTTGCAGCAGCGCGTAGCCGTAGCCGGGTTGGCGCAGGGCGACCAGGCTCGCCACCACGACCGTGCCCCGCCTCAGCTCCTGAAGATGGGTCCGGAGGATCTCGTCGCTGACCATGCGTCACACCATACTGTGTGCCACACAGCATCGTCTAGACCCATAACATCGTGCCGGCTCACGATGATGTGAGCGGGCGCATCTGGGCAGCGGGTGGCACGCCGACGGCCCGGTCCGCAGGTGCGGACCGGGCCGTCGGTCGCTCGGGTCAGCAGGACGACCCGTGCCGGAAGTTCCGCTCGACGAAGGAGGCCGGCCCGACCTGGAAGTAGCCGACCCCCGGACGGATCGGGTGGCCGGTGAAGAGCTCCACCCGGGACCCGTACCGGACCAGGTAGGCCGAGGCGGTTCCGGCGTCGTTCCAGACCAGCGAGCCGCGCCGGCCGTAGATCGCCTCCAACTCGGCGAAGGACATGCCGACGGCCGCGCCGGCGGGGGAGTGCGGCGGTGCGGTGGCCGTACCCACCTCGACCAACCGACCGGCCGAGAAGGCCAGCAGGATCACGCCGGCCCAGGCGCCGGTGACCCCGGCGTGCTGGACGCCGGCGCAGCCCGGCGCCACCCAGTCGATCAGGCCGGCCGCGGTGAGCCGGTCCAGGCGCGCGCCGATCCGGAACGGGCCGGCGCCCCGGACGCTCAGCACGGCGGTCTGCGCGGGCCGAACGGCGGTGGCTGTCCGGCCGCTCGCCGAGCCGACGGCCGCCGCCCCCGTCGCCGGCGCCACCGCCCGCACGGGCGCGGGCGGGGCGTCGGCGAGGGCGACGGCGCGGGGCGCCGCGACGGCCGGGGCGGCGACGGCCACCGGCGCGACGGCGGTGAGCGCCAGCAGGCCGGTGAGGACGGTGGACGGGAGACGGTTCATGGTGGATCTCCTTCCGGAATTCGAGCTCCTGTCCTGTTGGTCTCCGCCTCGGCCACTCCGGTTCGTCGGGTACCCGACCCGGCCGGCGGACGTCTACCGTCGAGGGGTACGGCGGTCCGGTGCCGATCGGCGGGGGTGATGTGGTTGACCGCGCCGAGCTGGATCGGGCCCTACCGGGTCGAGCGGCTGCTCGGCGCGGGGTCGTTCGCGACGGTGTGGCTCGGCCACGATCCGGTCCTCGACTGTCGAGTGGCGATCAAGGTGCTGGCCGAGAACTGGAGCCACGACCTGCGGGTCCGGGAGCGGTTTCTCGACGAGGCCCGGTTGCTGCGGCGGCTGGAGCACGAGCGGCTGGTCCGGGTGCACGCCGTCGGCGAGCTGCCCGACGGCCGCCCGTACGCCGTGCTGGCCTGGGCCGACGGCGGCAGCCTGCGGGACCGGCTGGCGCGCGGTCCGCTGCCGGTGCCGGACGCGCTGGCCCTGCTGGACCAGATCGCCGCGGGCGTCGCCGTCCTGCACCGGCACGACGTGGTGCACCGTGACCTGACCCCGGGCAACATCCTCTTCCGCAGCGGGCCGCAGGCCGGGTCCGGGCCGCCGGGCGAGCACGGATCGGGGCCCGAGCGGGTGCTCATCGCCGACCTCGGGCTGGCCAAGGCGCTCGCCGCCGCGTCCGGGCTGACCGCCCGGGCGGGCACCCCCGGCTACATGGCGCCCGAGCAGGACGACCCGCTGGCCGTGGTGGACACCCGCGCGGACGTGTTCGGGCTGGGCCGGCTCGGGCTGCGCCTGCTCGGTGCCGCCGCCGTGCCGCCCGACCCGCCGACCCCGCCGTCCGACCGGGGTCCCGGCGCGCCGGTCCGGCTGCGCTACGGCGTACCGCCGGGGGTCGCCGCCGTGCTGACCCGGGCCACCGCGCCCCGCCCCGGCGAGCGCTACCCGGACGCGGCGGCGTTCCGGGCGGCGCTCGCCGGGGCGCTCGGCGGCGGCTCGGTTCGCGCGGCGGCCGCGGAGAGGCGGCCGGTCCGCCGTCAAACCCTCACCGCCGGCTCGGACCGGGTGGCGGCCGCGCGGAGGCGGCCGGTCCGCCACCGGCTCGCCACCGCCGGCGCGGGCCTGCTGGCGTTCGCCGCGCTCGGCCTGCCGGCCGGCGACGCGGGCACCCGCCGCCACACCGCCGGCACCGCCGCGAGCGGACCGGTGACCGTGGCACTGCCGGCCGGGTGGCGGGCCACCGGCACCGGCTGGTCCGGCCAGTACGGCGACGACGGCGAGCTGGAACCCGCGCTGGTGATCTCGCCCGAGCCGGCGCGGTGGGCGGCGGACCCGAGCGTGCCGGGCGCCTTCGTCGGCCTCTCCGCCAGCACCGCCCGGCGTACCACCGTCGAGGGCTGGTTGGCGGAGCGTCCGCACGCGGACTGTGTGCCGCAGCCGGTGCGGCGGACCCGGCAGGGCGGGATCGACTGGGTGGTGGCCGGCTTCACCTGCCCGGCGGGGCGGCCGGTCATCGTGGAGGCGGCCGGGCTCGCCGCCGTGTCGGCCGGCCTGCTCTACGTACAGGTCACGCCGCCGCCCGGGCGCGGCGCCGACTTCGTCGACACGCTGCTCGCCGGGGTGCGGGTCGGTTGACCCGGCCGGTCAGACCACCACCACGCTGATGGTGTGCGCCGCGTCGGCCTGCGGGATGGTCACCGCGACCGTGCCGGCGCGCAGGAACCGGATGTCCACCACCCCGGCCTCGTAGCTGCGGGAGACCAGGTCCTGCCGGTCCACGGTGACCTCGCCCGGGCCGATGCCGATGATGCGCAGCACCGCGCCGGGGGCGAAGCAGAGCGACCGGATCAGGGTCAGCTCGGTCTCGGCGAGCACCAGGTCGTAGCGGACCGCGCCGAGGCAGGCGCTCGGCAGCGCGGTCGGCGAGACCGACGGCGTCCGCGCGGCCGGGGTGCGGCTCGGTGCGGGCAGGGCGGCCCGCGGCCGGCGTACGGTCGGCGCGCCGGTGGTCGGCGGCGGAGAGGCAGCCGGCGTGGTCGGCCCGGCGGCGGCGGTGCCGGTGCTGGCCGGGGCCGGCGGCCGCACCGGCAGAGGCGCGACCGGGGTGGCGTCCCCGCAGGCCGCCACGCTCACGGCCAGCGCGGCGGCGAAGGCCGCCACCGCGCCGCACCGGCGGGCCGGGTGGCCGGGCTCAACCACCGGACATCCGCTGCCGGACCTGTTGCCGGGCCTGGTGCAGGCGGGACTTCACGGTGCCCTCCGGCACGCCGAGCAGGGCGGCTATCTCCCGGTAGTCCAACCCGAGCACGTCACGCAGGGTGACCGCCTCGGCCAGTTCGGGCCGGACCGCGTCGAGCGCGTCGAGCAGGTCGAGCCGGGTGCCGGCCACCACGCTGGTCCGCCGGGGATCCGGCGCCTCGGGCAGCGGCACGCCGCCGGCCTCCACCAGCCAGCGCCGGCGCAGCACCTGGTAGGTGGAGCGGGCCCGGTTGGCGGTGAGCCGGTACAGCCAGGTGTGGAACGTCGAGCGCTGCTCGAACCGGCTGATCCCCCGGGCCACCGCCAGCAGCGCGTCCTGGCAGGCCTCCTCGGCGTCCTCGCGGTGCGGCAGCAGGCGGGCGCAGAGTCGCAGCACCTCGGGCCGTACCGCCGCCAGCAGCGCGTCGAGGGCGACCGGGTCGCCGCGCGCGGCTGACCGGGCCAGCTCGTCGGTACCCTCCGGGAGGGGCATCGGCGCCTCCAGTCGTTCGCCGGAGTGCGGGGCCCATCCAGGCTATGGCCGCCGCGGCCCGAACGCGCGGGCGAGTCCGGCAGCCGACTGCCGGCGTCCGGCGGCGCCGGAGAGATCCACACCACCCGGCCCGTGGATCCTCCGCGCGGCTGCTGGAGAGGGCCCCGGCAGCGGGGATAGGGTAGGCCGACCGACCTCGACCATCCCATGATCCGACCCGGGGGGGCGCTCTGCATGGGCGATTCGTTCGCGCATCTGCACGTGCACACGGAGTACTCGATGCTCGACGGAGCGGCCCGGCTCAAGGATCTGTTCGCCGAGGTCAGCCGGCAGGGGATGCCGGCGGTGGCGATGACCGACCACGGCAACATGCACGGCGCGTACGACTTCTACAAGCAGGCGACGGCGGCCGGCGTCACCCCCATCCTCGGCATCGAGGCGTACGTGGCGCCGGAGTCGCGGTTCCACAAGCAGCGGGTGAAGTGGGGCCGCCCGGAGCAGAAGAGCGACGACGTCTCCGGCAGCGGTGGCTACACGCACAAGACGATCTGGGCGCGGAACAAGACCGGCCTGCACAACCTCTTCGCGCTGACCTCCCGCGCGTACACCGAGGGTTTCTTCGTCAAGTGGCCGCGGATGGACGCCGAGCTGATCGCGGAGTACTCCGACGGTCTGATGGCGACCACCGGCTGCCCCTCGGGTGAGGTGCAGACCCGGCTGCGGCTGGGCCAGGACGCGCAGGCGCTGGAGGCCGCGGCGAAGTACCAGGAGATCTTCGGCCGGGAGAACTACTTCCTGGAGCTGATGGACCACGGCCTGGACATCGAGAAGAGGGTCCGGGACGGGCTGGTCGAGATCGGCCGCAAGCTCGGCATCCCGCCGGTCGTCACCAACGACTCGCACTACACCCACGAGGTGCAGTCCGAGTCGCACGACGTGCTGCTCTGCGTGCAGACCGGCAGCAACATCGCCGACCCCAACCGGTTCAAGTTCGGCGGCAGCGGCTACTTCATCAAGTCGGCCGACGAGATGCGCGGCGTCGACGGCTCCGACGTGTGGCTGGAGGGCTGCCGCAACACCCTGCTGGTGGCCGAGAAGGTCGACCCGACCGGGATGTTCGAGTTCCACAACCTGATGCCGCGCTTCCCGGTGCCGGAGGGGGAGACCGAGGAGTCCTGGTTCCGCAAGGAGACCTTCGCCGGGCTGGCCCGCCGCTACCCGGGCGGCATCCCGGAGGGGCACGTCGTCCAGGCGGAGTACGAGCTGGGCGTCATCAACCAGATGGGCTTCCCCTCCTACTTCCTCGTGGTCGCCGACTTCATCCAGTGGGCCAAGAAGCAGGGCATCGCGGTCGGTCCGGGCCGTGGCTCGGCCGCCGGCTCGCTCGTCGCGTACGCCCTGGGCATCACCGACCTCGACCCGATCCCGCACGGCCTGATCTTCGAGCGGTTCCTCAACCCCGAGCGCGTCTCCATGCCGGATGTCGACATCGACTTCGACGAGCGTCGGCGCGGCGAGGTCATCCGATATGTGACCGATAAGTGGGGCGAGGACAAGGTCGCCCAGATCGCCACCTTCGGCACCATCAAGGCGAAGGCCGCGATCAAGGACTCGGCCCGGGTGCTCGGCTTCCCGTACGCGGTGGGCGACCGGATCACCAAGGCGATGCCCCCGGCCGTGATGGGCAAGGACATCCCGCTCACCGGCATCTTCGACCCGAAGCACCCGCGCTACGCCGAGGCCGGTGAGATCCGTGGCCTCTACGAGTCCGACCCGGACGTGCGCAAGGTCATCGACACCGCGAAGGGCATCGAGGGGCTGATCCGGCAGACGGGCGTGCACGCCGCCGGCGTCATCATGTCCGCCGAGCCGATCATCGACCACATCCCGCTGATGCGGCGCGACGCCGACGGGGCGATCATCACCCAGTTCGACTACCCGAACTGCGAGTCGCTCGGGCTGTTGAAGATGGACTTCCTCGGCCTGCGCAACCTGACGATCATCGACGACGCGGTCAAGAACATCCAGCTCAACCACGGCGAGCAGCTCGACCTGCTGGCGTTGCCGCTGGACGACAAGGCCGCGTACGAACTGCTCGCCCGGGGCGACACGCTCGGCGTGTTCCAGCTCGACGGTGGGCCGATGCGCTCACTGCTGCGGCTGATGAAGCCGGACAACTTCGAGGACATCTCCGCCGTCCTGGCGCTCTACCGGCCCGGCCCGATGGGCGTCGACTCGCACACCAACTACGCGCTGCGAAAGAACGGCCTCCAGGAGATCACCCCGATCCACCCGGAGCTGGAGGAGCCGCTGCGGGAGATCCTGGAGCCGACCTACGGCCTGATCGTCTACCAGGAGCAGGTGCAGCGCGCCGCGCAGATCCTCGCCGGCTACACCCTCGGCCAGGCCGACCTGCTGCGCCGGGCGATGGGTAAGAAGAAGAAGGAGATCCTCGACAAGGAGTTCATCCCGTTCCGGGACGGCTGCCGCGAGCGCGGCTACTCCGACGAGGCGATCCAGGCGGTGTGGGACGTCCTGGTGCCCTTCGCCGGCTACGCGTTCAACAAGGCGCACTCCGCCGCGTACGGGCTGGTCTCCTACTGGACGGCATATCTGAAGGCGCACTACCCGGCCGAGTACATGGCCGGGCTGCTCACCTCCGTCGGTGACGACAAGGACAAGATGGCGCTCTACCTGTCCGAGTGTCGCCGGATGCGCATCCAGGTTCTGCCGCCGGACGTGAACACCTCCGCCGGGCCGTTCACCCCGGTCGGCAAGGACATCCGGTTCGGCCTGGCGGCGGTGCGCAACGTCGGCGCGAACGTGGTCGCCTCGGTCATGCGCTGCCGCGACGAGAAGGGCGAGTACGGCGACTTCTACGACTTCCTGTCGAAGGTCGATGCGGTGGTCTGCAACAAGAAGACCATCGAATCGCTGATCAAGGCCGGTGCGTTCGACTCGCTCGGGCACACCCGCAAGGCGTTGCTCCAGGTGCACGCGGACGCCATCGACGCGTACGCCGACGTCAAGCGCAAGGAGGCCACCGGCCAGTACGACCTCTTCGGCGCCGGCTTCGGCGATGTGGAGACCTCCGGCAGCAGCACGGTCATGCCGGTGATCGGCGACGGCGAGTGGGACAAGCGCGACAAGCTCGCCTTCGAGCGGGAAATGCTCGGCCTCTACGTCTCCGACCACCCGCTGTTCGGCCTGGAGCACATCCTCAACGCCGCCGCGGACACCACCATCGCCGCGCTCGCCGAGGACGGCGCGGTGCCGGACGGCGCGGTGGTCACCCTCGCCGGCATCCTCTCCGGCGTGCAGCGCCGGGTCACCAAGCAGGGCCGGGCCTGGGCCTCGGCCACCCTGGAGGACCTCGCCGGTGGGGTGGAGACGCTCTTCTTCCCCAACACCTACGAGGTGATCGGGCAGTACATCGCCGAGGACGCGATCGTGGTGGTCAAGGGACGGGTCGACCGCCGCGACGACACCCCGCGCATCATGGCGATGGACATGTCGATGCCGGACGTCAGCACCAGCGCGACGAACAAGCCGGTGACGCTGACCATCCCGGTGCACCGGTGCACCCCGCCGCTGGTCGAGCGGCTCAAGGAGACCCTGGTGCTGCACCCGGGCGACACCGAGGTGCACGTCAAGCTGCTCAACGGCGGAAAGACCACCACCCTGCGGCTGGGTCCGTTCCGGGTCGCGGCCACCACCGCGCTGATGGGCGACCTGAAGAGCGTCCTCGGGCCGGCCAACGTCAGCTGACCCCGCTCGGCGACCCGTCTGACCAGCAGATATAACGCTGAGTACACCTGTGCGCCAGGTAGCGGCCCTACGGTCGTCCGGGGCGCACCGGGGTGGTGCGCACGACCCTCGACCCTGGGAGCCACCATGGAGCAGGTGCTCATCGCGATCGCGGTGAACGTCCTCAGCGCCGCGCTGATCGCGCTCGTCACCGCCGCCGTCCGACGCTTCGCGGCGCCCGCGATCTGATCCGCTCGGTCTCGACCTGATTCTCGACGGCGTCGCCGCCGCGATCCGGGCCGCCGGGCAGGGCGGCTGACGCCGGACTCCGGCTCGCGGCGAAGGCCGCCGACCTCGCATTGGCCGTCCGCCGAAACGACGGGCGGCGTTAGCGTCGGCCCATGGAACTCGACGAGGCGCAGAAGTTGTGGCAGCCGGAGCCCGGCTGGTTGAACACCGCCAGCTACGGGCTGCCGCCCGAGCCGGCCTGGGCGGCGTTGCAGGAGGCGCTGGCCGACTGGCGGATCGGCCGGACGTCCTGGGAGGGGTGGGGCGAGGCGGTCAACCGGTCCCGCGCCGCCTTCGCCCGGCTGATCGGCGGCGTACCGGCCGAGGACGTGGCGGTCGGCAGTACGGTCTCCCAGCTGCTCGCCCCGGTCGCGGCGGCGCTGCCCGCCGGCTCGACCGTGGTGGTGCCCGAGGTCGAGTTCACCTCCAACCTCTTCCCCTGGCTGGCACAGGCCGAGCGGGGCGTGCAGGTGCGCACCGTTCCGCTCGCCGGGCTGGTCGACGCGATCGACGCGGACACCGACCTGGTCGCGTTCAGCCTGGTGCAGTCCGCCGACGGCGCGCTCGCCGCGTACGACGAGATCGTGGCCGCGGCCCGCGCGCACGGCGCCCTGGTCGCGGTCGACGCCACCCAGGCCTGCGGTTGGCTGCCGTTCGACGGGGCCCTGGCCGACGTGGTCGCGGTCGCCGCCTACAAGTGGGTGATGGGGCCGCGGGGCGCGGCGCTGGCCTACCTGGCTCCGACGCTGCGCGAGCGGCTGCGGCCGGACGCCGCCGGCTGGTACGCGGGCCGTGACCCGCACGCCTCCTACTACGGCCCGCCGTTGCGGCTGGCCGAGGACGCCCGCCGGTTCGACATCTCGCCGGCCTGGTTCAGCTGGGTCGGCCTGGCGCCCGCCCTCGACCTGCTCCTCGACGTCGGGCTGCCGGCGATCCGGGAACACGACGTCGCGCTGGCCAACCGACTGCTCACCGGGCTCGGCCAGCCGGCGGGGGAGAGCGCGATCGTCACCGTCGAGGTGCCGGATGCGCAGCATCGGCTGGAGCGGGCCGGCGTCCGCGCGGCGGTGCGCGCGGGCCGGGTCCGAGCCTCCTTCCACCTCTACTCCACCGTGGACGACGTGGACCTGGCCCTGGACGCGCTCACCTCCTGACCGACCAGCGCGCCGCCCGGACGCCGGGCGGCGCGCGGCCCCGACGGCTTCGGAATCACCGGATGCCCGCGCGGTCGAGGTGGGACCGCCACATGTGCGGTGGCGTCAACCCGGGCACTGACCACCCTCGATGGCTGTCGAGTCGGGCGGCGGGGGGTGACGGTGGTGGCCGGGTACGGGTCGAGGCATGGGAATATGTGGCTGATCGACATGGCTCGACTCCCGCACCCCGCCGTAGGTTTCCTGCACGCGACGGCCATGTGACCACGGTCACCGTTCCGACCGTCGCCGGAGACCTCGGAGGACATGGCGATGGCCGGGCAAGCGATCCTGTCGGCTCGCGGGCTGACCCGCGACTTCCGGGGCTTCCGGGCGGTCGACGGCGTCGACCTCGACATCGCGCCGGAAAGTGTGCACGCGCTGGTCGGCCCGAACGGCGCTGGCAAGACCACCCTGTTCAACATGCTCACCGGGTTCCTGCGGCCCAGCGGTGGGCGCATCGAGCTGGCCGGCCGGGACGTCACCGGGCTGCCCCCGGAGCAGGTCGCCCGGCTCGGCGTGGCCCGCTCCTTCCAGATCACCAGCCTCTTCCCCCAACTCTCCGCGCAGGAGCACGTCGAGCTGGCGTTGCAGTCGCCCAGCGGGCTGGGCTGGCGGTTCTGGCGCTCGGCGAAGCTGATGGGCCGCTACCGCGACCGGGCCGCCGAACTGCTCGACATGGTCGGGCTCACCGAGCTGGCCCTCGCGCCCGCCGAGGCGCTGGCGTACGGGCGCAAGCGCGCGCTGGAGCTGGCCATCGCCCTCGCCCTGGACCCGAAGGTGCTGCTGCTCGACGAGCCGACCGCGGGCATGGGCCTGGAGGACGTCGACCGCACCGTCGAGCTGATCGGCCGGGTCCGTCAGGGCCGGACCGTGGTGATGGTCGAGCACAACATGAGCGTGGTCGGGCGGCTCGCCGACACGGTCACCGTGCTCCAGGCCGGCAAGGTCCTCCTCGAGGGCCCGTACGACGAGGTCCGCGCCGACGAGCGTGTGATCACCGCCTACCTGGGAGCCGCTGATGCTGCGCATTGAGAACCTCTCCGCCGCCTACGGCGAGGCGCAGGTCCTGCGGGACGTCAGCCTCGACGTCGCCGCCGGAGAGGTGGTCACCCTGGTCGGGCGCAACGGGGCCGGCAAGTCGACGCTGCTGCGCTGCGTGATGGGCCTGCACCAGGGCCAGCGGGGCACGGTGGAGCTCGACGGGCGGGACATCGGCCGACTGCCGGCCTACCGACGGGCCCGGCTCGGGCTCGGTTGGGTGCCCGACGACCGGGGCAGCTACGCCACCCTGAGCGTCACCGAGAACCTCACCCTCCCGCCCACCGTCGGCCCCGACCCCTGGTCGCTGGAGCGGGTGTACGAGGCGTTCCCCGCCCTCTACGACCGGCGCGACTCGGCCGCCACCATGCTCTCCGGCGGCGAGCAGCAGATGCTCGCCCTGGCCCGCGTGCTGCGGATGGGCGCCCGGCTGCTGCTCTGCGACGAACCGACCGAGGGGCTCTCCCCACTGCTGGTGCAGCAGGTCGGCGACCTGCTGCGCGAGGCCAAGCGGCACGGCGTCACCGTGCTGCTGGTCGAGCAGAACCTGCACTTCGCCACCGGCGTCGCCGACCGGCACTACCTGCTGGCCGAGGGGCGTGTGGTGGAGGCGATGGACAACTCCGAGGTGCGCTCGCGGGAACGCGAGCTGCTGTCGTACCTCGGCATCTGATCTGGACTGCTGACCCGCGCGTCACGCGCGGATGGAGGGAATGGCATGCGTAGGACCGTGGGTGTGGCCGCGGCGTCGGCCGCGGTGGTGCTGATGGCCGGCTGCGGCGGAGGTGGGCCCCAGTCGGGCGGCGACCAGAAGCTGACCGGCGACAAGATCGTGCTGGGCGTGCTCAACGACCAGTCCGGGGCGTACTCCGAGCTGTCCGGCAAGAACTCGGTCAAGGCCGTGGAGATGGCCATCGCCGACTTCAAGGCCAAGCACGGCGACCAGGCGGTGACCAAGAACATCACCGTCGAGACCGCCGACCACCAGAACAAGCCGGACATCGCCAACAGCAAGGCCGCCGAGATGTACGACCGCAAGGGCGTCGACCTCATCCTCGACGTGCCGACCTCCTCGGCCGCGCTGAAGGTCGCCGACGTGGCGAAGGAGAAGAAGAAGCTCTACTTCAACATCGGCGCCGCGACGACCGACCTGACCGGCAAGAGCTGCAACAAGTACACGTTCCACTACGCGTACGACACGTACATGCTGGCCAACGGCACCGGCAAGGTCACCACCGAGCAGGTGGGCAAGAACTGGTACATCCTCTACCCGAACTACGCCTTCGGGCAGGACATGGAGAAGAGCTTCTCCGCCGCCATCACCGCCGCCGGCGGGCAGGTGGTCGGCAAGGACGGGGCGCCGTTCCCGAACACCAGCGGCGACTACTCCACCTACCTGCTCAAGGCCCCGACGCTGAACCCGAAGCCGCAGGTGCTCGGCACCATGCAGGCCGGCGCCGAGCTGGTGAACGTGGTGAAGCAGTACAACGAGTTCAAGCTGCGGGACAAGGGCGTCGGTCTCGCGGTCGGCCTGATGTTCATCACCGACATCCACTCGCTCACCCCGGCCGCGCTCGCCGGCACCACCTACACCGACGCCTGGTACTGGAACTTCGACCAGGAGAACCGCGCGTTCGCCGACCGGTTCCAGAAGGAAACCAGCACCCGGCCGTCCTTCGCCCACGCGGCCAACTACTCCGCCGCCATGCAGTACCTGGAGGCCGTGCAGGCCGCCGGCACCGACGACGCGGACACCGTGGTCAAGGGGCTGGAGGGCAAGGAGGTCAACGACGTCTTCCTGCGCAACGGCAAGATCCGCGCCGAGGACCACCGGGTCGTGCACGACGCGTACCTGGCCCAGGTGAAGCCGCAGTCCGAGGTCACCGAGCCCTGGGACTACGTCAAGGTGCTCAAGACCATCCCCGCCGCGGAGGCGTTCGCCGCCCCGTCGGCGGACTGCAAGATGTGACCAGGGCATGACCGGTTTCCTGCAGAACACGTTCAACGGGTTGGTGAGCGGGGCGTTCTACGCCCTGCTCGCCCTCGGGCTCGCGGTCATCTTCGGCATGCTGCGGGTGGTCAACTTCGCCCACGGCGCCTTCTACATGCTCGGCGCGTTCGGCGCGTACGTCCTGCTCGCCGAGGCGGGCGTGCCGTTCTGGGCGGCGCTGGTGATCATGCCGGTGGGGCTGGGCCTGCTCGGCATGGCGCTGGAACGGGCGGTCATCCACCGGCTCACCCGGCTCGACCCGCTCTACAACTTCCTGCTCACCTTCGGCCTGACGCTGATCCTCCAGGACCTGGTCAAGTCCCGGTACGGCGTGCAGTCCAGCCCGTACGCCACGCCGTCGGCGCTCAGCGGATCGGTGAACTTCGGGCTCTTCGACTTCCCGACCTACCGGGTCTTCATCCTCGGCTTCGCCGTCCTGCTCTGCGTGGCCGTCTGGTGGGTGCTGACCCGCACCCGGATCGGCATGGTGGTCCGGGCGTCCACCGAGCGACCCGAACTGACCCAGGCGTTCGGTATCAACGTCGGACGCTGGGTCACCCCGGTCTTCGGCTTCGGCATCGGCCTGGCCGGTCTCGCCGGAGTGCTCGCCGCGCCGATGCGGGCGGTGAACCCGCTGATGGGCGCCGACCTGATCATCGTGGTCTTCGCGGTGGTGGTGATCGGCGGGCTCGGCTCGATCTTCGGGTCGGTCGCCGCGGGCTTCGGCATCGGCCTGGTGCAGGCGTGGGGCGAGGCGTACCTCTCGGACTTCCCGATCGTGTCCCAGACGATCGTCTTCATCGTGATGGCCGTCGTGCTGCTCTGGCGCCCGGCCGGGCTCTTCGGCCGTGAGGAGGCACCGGCATGACCAGCACCGTCGACACCCCGGAGAAGGCCGGCCGCCCAGCGCCGCCGTCCGGCCTGGTCGCGGTGGCCCGCGCCCCCGGCTGGGTCCGGTACGCGCTGCTCGGCGTCGGGCTGGCCGCCGCGCTGTGGCTGCCGAACGGGCTCTACCCGGCGGTGGCGGTGGACATCCTCTGCTGGGCGCTCTTCGCCGTCGCCGTGGACCTGCTGCTCGGCTTCACCGGGCTGATGTCCTTCGGGCACGCCGCGTTCTGGGGCACCTCCGCGTACGTCACCGGGCTGGTCGCGATCCACGCCGGCCTGCCGTTCCCGGCCGCCGTGCTCGCCGGGGCGCTCGCCGCCGCGGCGCTCGCCGTGCCGATCGGCTACCTGGCGGTGAAACGGACCGGCATCTACTTTGCGATGGTGACCCTTGCCTTCGCGCAGATGGTCTACTACGTGGCGAACGAGTGGCGCTCGGTCACCCGAGGCGAGAACGGCCTGCAGGGCGTGCCCCGGTCGTTCTTCGGGATCGACCTGACCGACGACTACTACTTCTACTACGCGATCCTGCCGATCGTGCTGCTCGGCCTCGCCGCCGCGTGGCGGATCGTGAACTCGCCCTTCGGTCGGGTGCTGGTCGGCATCCGTGACAACCCGGCCCGGGCCCGGGCACTGGGCTACCCGGTGCACCGGTACAAGCTGACCGCGTTCGTGCTCTCCGGGTTCATCGCCGGGCTCGGCGGGGGACTCTTCGCCGTCGGGCACCGCTTCGTCTCCCTCGACACGCTGCACTGGACGACCTCCGGCAAGGCGGTCATCGTCGTGGTGCTGGGCGGCATCGGCACGCTCTGGGGCGGGGTGCTCGGCGCGGCCATCGTGGTCCGCCTGGAGGACTGGCTGTCGTTCTCCGGCTTCGAGGCGATCGGGCTGGTCACCGGCGGCATCTTCGTCCTGGTCGTACTGCTGTTCCGGCGTGGCATCTGGGGCAGCGCCGCCGCCCTGGCCCGCCGCTGGATGGCCCGCCGCCAGCGCTAGCCCCACCCGCCCGGGCGTCACCCGGGCGGGTGCGGCTGACTCCGCGGTTGCGCAGGCGAGGCTGCGTGTCCGGGCGGCGAGAGCGAGGCTCCGTCCTGCCGAGCGCGCTTGCGAGGCTGCGTGTCCGGGCGGCGAGAGCGAGGTTGCGTGCCTAGGCGGCGCAAGCGGGGCCGCGTCTGACGGGGCGTGCTTGTCATGCTGCGACGGGTCGGGCGGGGGAAGCGGCGCTGCGTCTGACGGGCGGCGCTTGTCATGCCGCGACCGTCGGGCGGGGCGAGCGGCGCCGCGTCTGACGGGCGGCGCGACGTGGCGGCTGCTGGACGGCGGGAACGGGGACTCGGTGGCTGCCAGAAGGCAAACGGCGCCGCCGGGACCCGTTCCGGTTGCGTTCCGGCGGTGGCGGCTGGTGACGCCATCAGCTACGGGCGCGTGGTTCGTGCAGGCGGGCTTGACGTGCTCGCCGGCGCATTGGAGATCTTGGACAGTTTCCGTTCGCGGCTGACGGTAACTGTCCAAGATCGGCGCCGAAGACGCCGCTGGCCGGCGACCCCGGGTGGGGTGCCGGCCGAAGTGTTCGGGATATGCCGCTGGCCGGCACCCGTCTCGGGGTGCCGGCCAGCGGTCAGGTCATGCGATGTGGTTGTCAGCTGTTCCAGTGCTGGGCGACGAGGTCGGCGGCCTGCTGCTCCCACTGGGCGTAGGCGTCCGGGTAGGCCGACACCTGCACCGTCTGCGCGGCCTCGGTCAGCGGCATGTCCTGCCACCCGTC
>NZ_JBITFP010000041.1:0-17921 GCF_044456245.1 Micromonospora sp. NPDC051006 | reverse complement strand
GTCGACGTCGCCCTGGAACTGCGCGACCTGCGCAGCGACGACCTGACCTTCCTGGGCAGCCCGAGCGCGGGCACCGGCATGCGCAGCGGCCAGAGTGTCGTCCTGCCGGACACCGCGAAGGCGAAGGAGCTCTACCAGGCGGTCGCCCACGACACCGTGCAGCAGCACCTAGGCACTGCGGCGCCATCCCCGACACCCAACGCCAACCTCAGCCCCTAACTCCCCGTCCTAAGGCGCCAACTGCCGCCGTCGCCGTCGGCAGCGACCGCTCCTTGTCCGCGGGTCCCTGGCAACGCCCGGCGGGGCCACGGAAAAGGACATCTCATCACGGCTTCGGAGGATCACCATGGCAGTCATTAGCGCAGGTAAACGATGGCAACGGGTATGCGCGGCCCTATTGGTCGTGGCTGCCGTCGCCGGGTGTGATGGCGTCGGCGATCGAGCGCAGCCTCCAACGGCCACCGCCACCAGTATCGCGGCCAGCATCCCGTCCGGAACGCCGGATCTGGACGCCGGCGAAGAGATCGCGCAGGGCTTCGACGTCCCGTGGGGCCTGACGTTCCTGCCAAACGGCGACGCGTTGATCGCCGAACGGAACATCGGCTTGGTGCTGCGGCTGACTCCCGGCGGCGGCGCCCCCCGGCAGGTCTACCAGGTGCCCGGTGTGGTTGCAGGCGGTGAGGGCGGCCTACTCGGCCTTGCTGTTTCGCCCCATTTCGCCGAGGACAACCTGATCTACGCCTACTACACAGCCGAGCAGGACAATCGGATCGTCCGCTTCCACCTCGACGGCGGAGAACCTGAGGTGATTTTCGACGGCATCGCCAAGGGCGGGAACCATAACGGCGGACGCATCGCGTTCGGCCCCGACGGCATGCTGTACGTCGGCACCGGAGACGCCGGCGACACGGGCCGGTCGCAGGATCCGGCGAGCCCGAACGGCAAGATCCTGCGCCTGACACCCGACGGGGCGCCGGCGCCGGGAAACCCGACCGCCGGGTCACCGGTGTACAGCCTCGGGCACCGCAACGTGCAAGGTCTCGCCTGGGACTCCGACGGCCGGCTGTTCGCGGCCGAGTTGGGGCAGAACGAGCTGGACGAGGTCAACCGCATCGAGCCGGGACACAACTATGGCTGGCCCCAGGTGGAGGGGGACGGTGACAGCGACGGGGGGCGGTACACGAACCCGATCGTCACCTGGCCCGTCAGCGACGCCTCGCCGTCGGGCATCGCCATTGCCGGAGACACGGCGTACGTGGCCGCACTGCGTGGCCAGCGGCTGTGGACCATCCCCCTCGACGGCGATACGGCCGATGATCCCTCCGCACAGCTGGTAGGACGCTACGGCCGCCTGCGGACAGTGCAGATCGCCCCGGACGGCGCGCTCTGGCTGACCACCTCTAACACCGATGGCCACAGGGCCGTACGCGATGGTGACGACCGCATCCTGCGCTTCCCCGCACGCTAGCCCAGACCGACGCAGGGCGCCTTCCGGCCGACGCGAAGGGGGTTTGCCGGCGCCGAACCTCACGGCAGACGCTTGACGGAGGCGAAATCCGAGCGGAGCAAGTCGCCAGGACGATTGATGAAAGCAGGTGCCATGAACTACCGACTTTTCGAGCTGGTCAACGGCCATGCCGGGCGGGTGGATGGCATCGACGACGTGATGGAGTTCGCCGCGCAGTACCTGATCTACGTGGTGTTCGCCGTCGCCGCCGTACTCGGGGCGGTCGCGCTGCGGCGCGGGCGACTCCGGCCGGTCATCGCACTGGGCGCCGCGCTGGCAGTGGCTTTCCTCGGACTCTCGTTGTCTCGCACCTCAATGGCGAGGTGAGGCCGTTCCAGACCCACCAGGTCCACCAGTTGATCGCCCACGACAACGGGTGTCATTGCCGAGCGACCACGCCACTGCGGCGTTCACCGCGGCGTTCGGTGTCAGGGTGTTTCTGAGCAGGGGCTGGGGCATGATGCTCGCGGTGCTGGCCACGATGATCGGTGCGTCCCGGGTCTGGGTCGGCGTGCACTACCCGGCCGACATCCTCGCCGGCCTCGCCATCGCTGTCCTCGCCGTGGCGGTCGCCTGGGCAGTGGCCGGACGACGGGAGCTTGATCAACCGACGGCCGGCGCTTCCGGTCTGAGCGGATGGAGCAGCTGAATGAACGTCCTGGACCCGCAGTGGCTCATTTCCACCTTCGGCCTCGTCGGCATCCTCGCGATCGTGTTCGCCGAATCGGGACTGTTGCTCGGGTTCTTCCTGCCCGGCGACTCGCTGCTGTTCACCACCGGACTGCTGGTCGCCGGCAGCCATTACCTGCAGTATCCGCTGTGGCTGGTGTGCCTCCTCGTCGTGGTGGCGGCCATCGCCGGTGACCAGGTCGGCTACCTGTTCGGACGCCGCGTCGGACCGCGGCTGTTCCGACGCCCGAACTCCCGACTGTTCCGCCAGGAGAACCTGCACCGGGCGCAGGGCTTCTTCGACCGATATGGGGCCCGCTCCATCATGCTGGCCCGGTTCGTGCCGATCGTGCGCACCTTCACTCCGATCGTCGCTGGCGCGAGCCGGATGCACTACCGCAGGTTCGTCGCATACAACATCATCGGCGGCAGCCTCTGGGGAGCCGGGGTCACCGTGCTCGGCGCCCTTCTCGGGCAGGTCACGTTCGTCCGCTCCCACATCGAATTCATCCTCATCGGCATCGTGCTCGTCTCGGTCGTACCCATCGCCATCGAACTGCTGCGCGCCCGGCATCGCGCGCATGCCTCCGCACCCGGCGTGCGACCCGGGCCGGGCGGCCCCGGGCGCTGACCGGCCGCCGCCGCGAAAGCGGAGAGGCGAAACGCCACGCCCATCACGGCACGCCTACGCGCCTGTTGCAGCGCCGCCTCGGGAAGGCGGGGATCATCTGCGCGCGGAGCACCCGGTGTGAAAGGCTTTTGCCCCGACCCGTGCCGTTCCTCCGACGGCGTTCACGGAGTCGGGGAGCCGACGTGGGGCGATGCCGCGAAGGGGCTCATCACGGTGGCGCCCGCGCAGTCGCGCGCATGGCCGCATGCCGGCTCCGTTCCCTGGAAAGGGGTGATTGACGTTGGCGGCAGGCCCCCTTGGTGCGGCGCAAGCCACGGTGGCACGGGCTCACGGTTACCGTCCGCGGCGGTCGCCGACTGGAGCACCGGCAACGTCGGTTGTGGCGTCCCGCCCGGTCCCGCGCCTGCTCGGCGCGCTGCCGGCAATCCGCCGGCGGCCGGTGGCCGTCGTACCGGCGCCGGTACGGCTGCCGTGACCAGGCTGACAGACTGGCTGCTGGCCCTGCGCGGCGTCGGCGTCTACCTGCTGGTCGGACTGCTTGTATTCGCGGAAGATGCGCTGTTCATCGGGTTCCTGCTCCCCGGGGAAACCGCTGCCATTCTCGGCGGCGTCGCCGCCAGCCGCGGCCACGTCGACCTCGTGGCCATGATCGCCGTGGTCGTCGGCGCCGCGATCATTGGCGACAGCGCCGGATACGAAGTCGGCCGCCATCTCGGCCCGCGGCTGCTGCGCACCCGCCCCCTGCGACGCCGCGAACAGCGGATAGACGCCGCCCGCGACCTCCTCGCCCGCCGCGGCGGCGCGGCCGTCTTCCTTGGCCGTTTCGTCGCGTTCCTCCGCGCGGTCATGCCCGCCCTGGCCGGCACCGCCCACATGCCCTACCGCACATTTCTCGCCTTCAACGCCGCCGGTGCCCTGGTCTGGGGAACCGGCACGGTCGTACTCGGCTATTTTGCCGGGAACTCCTACAGCACCATTGAGAAGACCTTCGGCCGGGCCGCCGCCCTGATCATCCTCGCGATCGCGGTCGCCGCCGTCATTACTTGGCGGATCCGCCGCCACACCGCCCAGCAACATACGTTCAGCCCACCCGCAGAACCCGGCGGCCGAGCGCACGACACCGACTGAGCTGGCCGCGGGTTGACTTCGCTACCGACCTGGCCGAGGTGACGGTCACCGGCCGGCCTGCGTCCCTGGAACGCATGGTCACCAACTTGCTCGACAACGCGGCCAAATGGAGCGCTGAGAGCGGGCTGGTCCGGATCCGTCTGCGCCCGGTCACCGGTCTTCCGAGTACGGGTCAGCCCAGGACTCCGCCGTGGCGGAGCTGACCATTGCCCTTCCGACCCGGCATGGAGAAAGCGGACCTGCCTCGGATCGTCGACGGTGTCTACCGGGCCACCCCGGCCCGCGCGCCATGCCCGGTTCCGGGCTCGGCCTGGCGATCGTGGCCCAAGCAGTGGAGCTGCACGGCGGCACCGTGACGACGGGCCGGTCGGAGATCAGGGGCGCCCTGCTCACGGTACGTCTGCCGGCGTTCACAAGCTGATCACAGCGACTCCTCATCGACTTCTTAGGTTCCGCCGTCAGGCTTGCCGCGTGATCGGTCGACACACGGCGGAACGGCTGCGGGAAGCGGCCCGGTGGCGGGCGGACGCGGTAGGCACCGCAGCAATCGCATCCCTGGTCGTGGTGCTCGCGCTGTGGCTGCACCGCACCGGACCGCAGGCGCTGACCATGGGCGGCGTCGCGGCAACCTCGTCGCTGGGCCGATTGACCGGCCTGCTCGCAAGTGACCTGCTGCTGATCCAGGTCCTCCTGATGGCCCGAGTGCCGTGGGTCGAGCGCGCCTTCGGCCAGGACCGGCTGACTCGGTGGCACCGGTACACCGGGTTCACCTCGTTTTGGTTGATGCTGGGGCACATCGTGCTGATCGTGTTCGGTTACGCCGGAACCGGCCACACCAACGCGGTGTCCGAGTCCTGGCAGTTGACCACCACCTACCCTGGGATGCTGCTCGCGGTCGCCGGCACCGTTCTGTTGATCGCGGTGGTGGGCCTGTCCATCCGGGCGGCGCGGCGCAGGCTGCGCTACGAGTCCTGGCATCTCCTGCACCTGTACGCCTACCTGGGCGTGGGCCTGGCCCTGCCGCACCAACTCTGGACCGGGGCCGAATTCATCGACTCGCCGGCCACCCGGGTCTACTGGTGGACCAGCTACCTGCTCTGCGCGGGCAGCGTGCTGGTGTTCCGCCTGGGCCTGCCGCTATGGCGCAGCCATAGGCACCGGTTGCGGGTGCGACAGGTCACCTGGGAGTCGCCCGGGGTCTTCTCGGTCCACATCTCCGGTCGCGACCTGCACCGGCTGCCGATCCGCGCAGGGCAGTTCCTCAACTGGCGGTTCCTCAGCGGTAGGGGCTGGAGCCGGGCACACCCGTACTCGCTGTCCGCCCCAGTCCGGGGGAACCTGCTCCGGATCACGGTACGGGCCAACGGCGACGACGCGGACCGCGTCGCCCGCGCCCGCCCGGGAACCCGTGTCCTCATCGAAGGCCCGTACGGGCGCCTCACCAGCGCCGTACGCAGCCGGCCGCAGATCCTGCTGCTCGCCGCCGGAATCGGGATCACCCCGCTCCGCGCACTGCTAGAGGAGCTGCCGTACCAGCCCGGTAAGGCCGCCCTGGTGTACCGCGCCAACCGCGCGGACGACTTCGCCCTCCGCGCTGAGCTGGACGCCATTGCCCGCCGCCGGGGCGCGTCGGTCCATTACCTCGCCGGTCCGGCGCTGGCCCGCGGGTCGTGGCTGCCCGCCGGGCTGGCGCACCTGTCCGATGAGGAGGCATTGCTACGAATAGCGCCCGACGTGCGGGAGCGCGACGTCTACCTGTGTGGCCCGCCGCAGTGGATGGCCGCCGTACGGGCCGCATTGCGAGCGGCCCGCGTGCCTGCCAAGCAGATCCATTGCGAAGCATTCGCCTGGTAAGCCGGACGCCCGCCAGGTCAGATGGCCGTGCGCCTGAGGAGACGGCCTGCACCGAGGCACACAGACATTCATCCGGTGAGCCGGATGTTCGCCGGGGAGACGAGGAGAAAGTGGCATGAGGCGAATCACGCTCGCCCTGGTCAGCACCGTCGCCGTACTGGTGCTGCTATTCAGCTACCGGACCAGCACGTCCGGCATCCCCAACGAATCCGACACCGCCCCACCGGGCATCGTCGGCCCGGCCGTGCCGACCGAGGCACCGCCCACCGGTTCGAGCGGCACCGCGTCACCCAGCGGCGCCGCCCAAAGCGGTGCGTCCCCGGCTCGTCCCACCGACAGGGTGACGGTCAACGGAAGCGTGGTCGACAACGGATACGGCCCGGTCCAGGTGCGGCTGCAGATCACGGCCGGCCGGATCACCGACGTGACGACGCTGGCGTTGCCCGAGGACGGCCATTCGCGGCGGATCAACTCCAACGCGGTGCCGCAACTGCGCCAGGAGGTACTCAGCGCGCAGGACGTGCAGGTGGACACCGTCAGCGGCGCCACCGCCACCACCGACGCCTACCTCCAGTCGATCCAGGCCGCGTTGGACGCGGCGCACCTGGGCGGTGGATCGTGAGGAGGTCCGGCCTGGCAGCCGCCGCTCGGCGGGCCTGGGTCGAGCAAATCATGGGCATGCCGATCTCGGTTCACGTACGAGCCGGGGCGGACACACCCGGAATTGCCGCCGCAGTGGGCGCAGCCTTCGACGAGTTGCGCGCGGCCGACCGGATGTTCAGCACGTACCGTCCGGACAGCCAGATCAGCGAACTGAACCGTGGCCTGCGGCGCCTCGCGGACTGCGACCAGCCCGTGCGCGAGGTGCTGGAACTGTGCGAGGAGGCCCGCTGGCGCACCGACGGCTACTTCGACGCGATGCTGCCCGGCGCCAATGGACGGATTCGATTCGACCCGTCCGGCCTGGTCAAGGGCTGGGCGGTGGAGCGGGCCGGCCGGTTGCTCGCCGAGCGGGCGGTCGCCGACTTCAGCCTCAACGCCGGTGGGGACATCACCCTGCGGACCGGGCCGGGCCAGCCGGAGTGGCGAGTCGGAGTGGAGGATCCCGCCGACCCGCGCCGGCTGCTGGCCGTGCTGCCGGTACGCCACGGCGCCGTCGCCACATCCGGTACCGGTCGCCGGGGCGCTCACATCCTCGACCCGCACACCGGCCGGCCGGTCAACGCCCTGGCCTCGGTGACCGTGATCGGTCCCTCCTTGACCTGGGCGGACGTCTACGCCACGGCTGCTCTCGCCGGAGGTTCCCGCAGCCTGTCGTGGTTGCGGAGGCAGACGGGTTACCGGGCAATAGCAGTCGATGACACCGGCGAAACCGGGTCATCCACGTTATACGCCCTTTGAAGGGCTCTGTTGCGTTGAACGTCGGCAAGATCGAGGCAGACTTGAGCAGTAAAGTCATCGACCCGACCTGGACCGTGGCTGCCTCCGACGTCCGCGTTCGCCGGGTTCCGGTTCCCGCCGGAGGTGATCGTGGTCGGGGTGCGCTGGTATCTACGCTTCGACCTGTCGTATTGGGACGTTGCGGAACTGCTGGTCGAACGTGGCGTGGAGGTTGATCACGTCACCGCCTACCGGTGGGTGCAGCGGTTCACCCGACGTGCTGGTCTCGGCCCGCCGGGACGCCGAAGCGGCCCGCAGGTTCTTTCGCGGGGCGCTGTCGACATTGAAGGTGACACCCAGCGAGGTCGTCACCGACGCCGCGCCGGTCTACCCCGGGGTGCTGGATGAGCTGGTCCCGTCCGCGCGGCACCACGTCGAGCAGTACGCCAATAACCCGATCGAGGCTGATCACAGCCAGCTCAAACACCGGTTGAGACCGATGCGCGGGCTACGACGGACACGACAGCACAAGTGATCATCGCCGGGCCACGCGTTCATGCAGAACCTGCGCCGCGGACACTACGAACTCGCCATCAGCACCCCGCCCGCTCTGCGGGTCGCCGCCGCGTTCACCGAACTCGCCCAAGCGATCTGACCACGGGGGGCCGACACGGGTTCAACGCGTCCACCGATCCGACAATGCAACAGCGCCCTCAGAAGGCTTGCCGGTCGGTAATGCCCACCGGCGGCTCGGGTCGCGGCCGTGACGGCAACGGCCCTGGCGATGGACCGGTGACGAACCCGGCGTACGCCAACTGCCTCTCAGACCACAGAGTGCAGCCTGGCACCACCCCGGACGCCAGTGATTCGACGGCTAGTGCAGCGGTGGAGGCGCGCAAGGCGCTCAAACCGGCACCCGCCGCGAGCTGACCGCCGCCGCCGTTCGCCCAAGATCCGCGCATCGAGTATCAGCAGAAGCGGCGGTGAGCACGGGCGCGAGCTTCAACGACGGTCGCAGGGTCGCAACTTCTGCAACTTCCGCGAAGTCGACTCGGATGGCCTTTTCAGGAGGTTCAGGGCCCGCCCATAGGTGCCACACAGGAACGGCAGCGACTCTTGCCTGGCTGTCCGAGTGAGAGGAGCGCGATGATGAACGAGCACAAGTCGACACACTCACACGAAACCTTTTCCGCTGGCCCGGTGCCGACGGCCACATCAGGACCGTCGGCCGCTGGATGTTCAGGCGGGGGCGCTGCGCCGCCTCCTGCAGGACAGGCAGGCCGGTCGAGGGCCTGGCGGTTGCTGCCGAGCAGGAAGGGTGGCTGGGTTGCGGGCGCCGCACTGATGTCTGCGGTGATTGGACTCTCCGCCTGTACCGCTACCGCTACGTCCTCTCCGGCGACAGCCGCTTCCCCCTCGGCGACCGCCGAGTCCGGCGCGCCCAGCGGCCCCGCTGGCGGTCCCCAACCCGCTGGCGGGGGATCCAACGCCCGATCCGGACCGGCCGAAGGGGGATCGATCGGCACGGTCGACAGCGTGTCCACGCCGAGTTTCACCATGTCGACATCAGCGGGTCAGAAGGTGACCGTCAACGAGACAGCCTCCACCACGTACCAGAAGGGGACGACCTCATCCTCGGCGAGTGCCCTCACCACGGGTGAGCCTGTGCTCGTACTCGGGACGACCAGCGGAACCACGATCACGGCCACCCAGGTCGTCGTGCAACCGGCTGCCGGCGAAGGATCTGCGACGTCCTCCGCCGCAGATGTGGTCCCCTTCCAGCGTGGCGCACCCAGCACGCCGAAGCAGCTCGGCCAGGTCCCGGCAAACTACACCGAGGGTTCCGGATCGGTCGTCGACGGAACGGCAGCGGACAACGCCACGAAAGCCGCGTTGGCCGCCTACCCGGGAGGCGTCGTCGACCGCGTCGTGCAGCTGAGCAGCGGCGAGTACGAGGTCCACTACATCGGCGTCAACTGGCCGCACCACATCTTCGTCGACCAGGACTTCCACGTCATGGGCGCCGAGTAGCCGCCGCGGCTGGGCATACCTCAGGTCGGAAGGAGGCCAAATTCGGGGACGCAGTACCCGGATTAGTTCGCCTTCGTCCCGTCAGTCCTCTACCCGCACGATTAGAGCGGGCCACCGCCCGGGGCGCCATGAAGCGGACCGTGACAATAGGGACGCTCGCGCCCCGGGCGGCGGTCTGCTCGGCTCTGCGCCAGCCCGACGGCGGCGGGATGTGCTTTCCCCCAACCGCCCAGGACGGCTCCTTCGCCCGCTTCCCCTCAAGACACGAGTTGGTGTCCGCGACCCCTGAAGGGGCGGCCGTGGGCGGGTGCGAAGGTCTGCCAGATCCGACCCGCCGGTCCGAGGGCTGTCGTACGGTCAAGGACAACAGGCGTCGGATTGCAGGACGATGACCCGGGGCGAGGCCGCCGGATCCCATTCGTCCTGTGCGGAATGCCTGACATCTGTACGGACATCCCCGAGGGGGTCCAATGCGTCGTCCTACCTGGCTCGTCGTCGCCCTCGTTGAGTTGATCATTGGGGCGGGCGGCTACCTCGTGATGAGGGAGGTTGCCGGGGAACCGTCACCGGCCTCGTCGGAGCAGGCGGGCCTCCCGTTGCGGAATCCCGAGCAGTGGGTGAGCGAGAACGGGGTGTTGCGGGTACGGATAGCCCTGGAGCGACGGCGGGTGGACGTGGCCGGCCAGAAGCTTCGGGCCGTGGCGTACAACGGCCACTACATGCCACCCACGCTGCGGTTCCGGCCAGGAGACAGGCTGGAATTGGCGCTGGAGAACCGGCTGGGCGAACCCACCAACCTCCACGTGCACGGGCTCCACGTCTCCCCCAAGGGCAACTCAGACAACGTTCTCACCCACATCCACCAAGGGGCGACGTTCCACTACTCCTACCAATTTCCGAGCAATCTCGCGCCCGGCACCTACTGGTATCACTCACACGCACACCCGCTGTCTGAGGCGCAGGTTTCTGGCGGGGCCTCGGGCATCATCATCGTCGACGGACTCCAGCAGTACCTGCCGCCGAACCTACGCAACATCACCGAGCAGGTCGTCGCGCTCAAGGATTTCCAGGTCCAGGGCGACGCGATCAAGACCGAGAACATAAATATCAGCGCAACCACGAAACGCACAGTCAACGGCCAACTCAACCCCACCCTCAAAATCCGGCCGGGTGAAGTCCAACTCTGGCGGCTGGCCAACATCAGTGCCAACATATTTTATCAACTGCGCCTAAAAGGCCAGAAATTCAACGTCATCGCCCAGGACGCCAACCCGGTTAACCGGATCTTCGCAGCAGAATCGCTCATCCTGCCCGCCGGCGCCCGGTTCGACGTCCTCGTCGAGGGAGGCCCGCCCGGCAGCACGCAGCTCGAGACGCTGCCGTACAACACGGGATCGGCCGGCGACCAATTCCCGCAGGCCAACTTGGCGACGGTGATCTCGGACGGGGAGCGGATGACCCCGCCGGCCCTGCCGTCGACGTTCGCGCCGACCGAGGACCTTCGGAACGCCACGGTCGACGCGAAGCGCACAGTCGTGTTCTCCGAGAATTCAGCAGGGACCCAGTTCTTCATCAACGACAAGCAGTTCGCTGAAAACCGAGTTGACATCCGGGCCAAGCTGAACACGGTTGAGGAGTGGACGGTGCGCAACACCAGCAACGAGCAACACAGCTTCCACGTCCACACCAACGACTTCCAGGTGATGAGCGTCAACGGCAAACCGCAGGAAAGCCACGGCTTGCAGGACACCGCGATCCTTCCCGCCAACGGTGAGATCGTCATCAGGACGCACTTCACCGACTACACGGGGAAAACAGTCCTGCACTGCCACATCCTCCAGCACGAGGACGCCGGCATGATGGCGATCCTGGAGATCGTCAGGTAGTTCGATGGGCCTGTGGATTTAAGGGTGTTTCCGGCCTGACCCGTCGGGCTTCGTGCCCTGGTGAGGAGAGTGCCGTGATGAACGCGCTGGCCCACCGTCTGACAGTCGGTTGCCGTCCAGCGAGAACTCGCGCCGGACGGTGGCGCTCGGGAACAGGAGGAACACAATGAGTTCAGAATCGACGGCGAAGAACGTCGTCCCCGTGCACGGCGGCTTCGTGGACGGATCCGGCTGGCAGGCCGTTTACGACGAGCTCACCAACGACGGCTACAAGGTCACCATCGTGCAGAACCCGACCACGTCGCTCGCGGGCGACGTAGCCGCCACCCACTGGGTTCTCGACGAGCAGGACGGCCCGGCGATCCTCGTCGGCCACTCCTACGGCGGAGCCGTTATCAGCGAGGCCGGAAACCACCCCAAGGTGGCTGGGCTGGTTTACATCGCGGCGTTCGCCCCCGACGAGGGAGAATCCGTGAACACCCTGATCGCCAACCCGCCGCCCGGCGCCCCCGTACCGCCGATCCTGCCCCCCCCAAGGACGGCCTCCTGCTGCTCGATCGGGAGAAGTTCGCCGACTCTTTCGCCGGCGACCTCCCCGCCCAGCAAGCCGCCTTCATGGCTGACTCGCAGGTGCCGTGGGGAGTGGACGCGCTGGGCGGCCAGGTGACCGAACCCGCCTGGCGCAGCAAGCCGAGCTGGTATCTGGTCGCCACCGAGGACAAGATGATCCCGCCGCCGGCGCAGCGGGCCATGAGCGAGCGCACCAGCTCGACGGTGGTGGAAGCCGCCGGAAGCCACGCGATCTACGTGTCCCAGCCTGCCGCGGTCGCCTCGCTGATCAAGGACGCGGCAAGCGGTGTGAGCAGCGCGAAGTGATCCGCGACCGGTGGAACTCCGGTCGCCTACCGTCCGGACGGCTGGCGGCCAGGAGCTCCCGTGTCACCGACACGCGGGGCCGACAGCCACACCCCTTGCTGCAGCCGGCATTGCGAATCTCTGCCGACCTGATGTCAGCGACACGCACCGCGGCCCTTTCGCCTGCGCGTCACCGAAGCCGAGCTCGGCACTTCCGTCGGCACCCCGCACCGATCTCCCCACCAGGTCCCCACCGCCCCAGCAACACGTGACAAGACCGCCCGCGCCACCCGCCAAACCCGCCCGCAGCCTCGCCGCACTCGCGACGCAGGTCAACACCACCGGGAGTGGCCGGGTGACAGACGTGGAGCCGACCGTGAGCCGGGCGAGCATCGGCTATCAGCGTCTTCGCTGTTCCGGCCTCGAAGCCTGAGGCAGGGACCAACGGCGGTTTGCCCGTTCGCCTAGTGGGAAGCCGCAGGCCCGAAGCGAAGTCTGCCAGCAGTACGGCACCCGCAAGGAGATCAGATGGATGCGAGCGTAATCGCCGGAGCGGACGAGGCGTCACCCTCGCCGGCACCCGACCGGGTCGCCGTAATCGCCCAGTTCATCGCGAAGCACGGCCAGGAAGCCGACGTGTGTGACGCCCTACTGCACTTGGTCGAGCCCTCTCGCGCCGATCCTGGGAACCTCAGCTACGACCTGCATCGGTTAAAGAACAATCCAGCGGTGTTCTACCTTCTGGCCAACTGGGCGGACCAGTTTGCCCTCGATCAGCACATGGCGAGCGCGCACGTACGGACTCTGCTGCGCGAGCAGGCTGTTCCAGATCTGGTGGCTCCACCCATGGTGCGCCCCGCGCGGCTACTTTCCAGCCCGGACACCAGACCGGACCGGCCGCGGGCGACCGCGAACTCCAGCGCCCAAGTGACCCTCGTCCCGTTCTTCACCATCAGTCCGGGTGCCGTCGACGTGGTACGCCAGGCCCACCTGGCGATGGTGGAGCCGACCCGGGCTGAACCGGGTTGTCTCGACTATGACCTGTACCAGTCCCGGGAGGATCCGCGGGTGATGTTCTTCTACGAGAACTGGACTGACCAGGACGCGCTCGCCAGGCACATGAACACGCCGAAATTTCTTCGTTATGTGCGGGGCGAGGTCGACGGGCGACTGGTGGTCCCGTGGACCGCGCACATGATGGCGATGATCAGCCAGCCTGCCCGGTAACGAGCGGGACCGCATCGCAGGAAGGACGTTAGGTCGGGACGGAGCCTTCTCGGCTCGCTTCGCCGCTGGAAACCACGCGATCGAACATCGAAGCGAATCCGTGCCGCAGTCTCACCGAGCTGGCAGTCGCGGACCGGCCGCACACCTCGCCGAGGTCGGCGCGCTTCGCAGCGGGCTACCGGTCGCATACTCGTTGTCAAGGTCGATGGTCAGGGAAATACGCGACCCTGCAACCGAACACCGCGATGACTTGGTCCGCACCCGAACCCAGACCATCAACCGGCTGCATGCGCTGCTCGCCCAACTCATTCCCGGCGGCCTGCCCCGCGGACTGACCGCCGAGACCGCGGCCGCCGCCCTGCGCAGCATCCGCCCTCGGGCCGTGCTGGCCCGCACCTTGCGCCAAGTGGCCGTGGACCTGCTCAGCGAGGTGCGCCGCCTCGATCAGCGCATCGCCGAGGCAACAGCGACCCTGTCCGCCGTCGCAGCCTCAGGCACCACCCTGACCGATCTGCACGGCATCAGAGACGTGATCGCTGCGAAGATTTTGGCCCGCTCCGGCGCTGTCAGCAGGTTACGGGAAATCTGCGTTCGCCTCGTACTGCGGTGTATCGCGCCGATAGAAGTGTCATCCGGTGACATTCAACGCCATCGCCTATCGCGCGACGGCGACCGGCAGCTGAACTACGCGCTGCATGTCATGGCAATGGCCCAGATCAAACGAGCGACCCCGGGCCGGGACTATTACCAGCGCAACGAGCCGCAGGCAAGACTCACAAAGAAGCTATGCGCTGCCTGAAACGCCGCCTCGCAGACGTCGTCTACCGCACCATGATCCACGACACGGAGACCTTTCTGCTACCAACGCCTTGACACAGATAGGTGCCCTTAGCGAGATAGTCCCTACATCCCTCAGCCGACCTGGATCGTCGTATCCATGCCTAGGGCCTTGTGATTATCGAGGGAGCACCATAGTTCGTAGGAGCCCTGCTGCAGGGTCACTGTGACCTGGCCGGTGGCGCCTGGCTGCACGTTGGGTGAGGCCTGGGCGTCGACTCCCGGGCCCTTGATCGTCAAGTTATGCGACATCGTTCCCTGGTTTACCACCTCAAAGGTGTACGCCCCGGGCGTGAAGGTGGTTGTTGACAGGGTGATCGAGTATTCCTTCTCGGTTGCCGTGACCGTGGTGCCTGTCGTCGCCGGCGAGGCTGCGGGAGAGTTGGTGCCGCTGTTAGTGCTGTTTGGGGTGGGAGAGTCGCCGCCGCCGCAGCTGGTGAGCAGTAGCGCTGCCCCCGCTCCGGCCGCTAGCACAAGCATGACTCTGCGCTTGAATGCGCCCATCTCTCGGCCCTCCGATCCATGTCGAGTATCACCGGTTCGGGGTCAATTCACCCGTCAATCGGCAGATAAGTCCGGAGCGTTTGGGGCAGGAGCGCGGGGATGGTCAGTGCCGGCACGGCGCTTCAACTCCCGAACCGTGGGACAACCTGTCGGGGCGAGTTGCCACGCAAGAACCAGGCACCCAGGTTCCAGGGCGCGAGCCCCCGTCGGCTGGCCGCCCATCCGCCCGACCGGGCACGCCGATCCGCACCCCAACGCCACGCCAAGCCGGTCGTGGGCGAGGCGACCGCGATCCGCCAGGTCGCTGCGGCGGCAATCACCCCGCAGGACGCCAGCACTCGACGACCTCGTCGACCGGCTCTCCCGCCACGAGCCCACCGACACCACCGCCGACGCGGGCAGCACCAGCGACAGCACCAGGCGTGGCAGCCGCAAGATCCGCAAAGCCTGACCGCCTCCCGCCGACCTACCGGGCGGTGGCGCTGTCGCGGCGACCCTCGGCCTTCCGTGGCGCCTTCCGCTGACGCTTCACCGGTCCTTCACCGCCTCTCACCACCTGACGCGGCTGGTGGGCGGCCGGATGCGCCTGTCTCGTTGCACAGCCGTGACCGCCCATGGTCATCGGCGTCGACAGTTCCAGACTCCTCGCCACCGGCCTGCACGGCGAGCACCCGGTCGGACCCGCCTGGACCCTCACCGTCAACCCCGGCTCCCGCCGGTGGCTGCACGAGCTGCCCAGCGACCATGGCCCCACAACACCGCCACTAACCCCCACCGCTACATCGGCGACGGCGACGAGGCCTAACAGTCGCCCACGCGTCTCGGTGCCCTACACCGGGCCACCCTTTGCACATCCTTAGCGATCTCTTAACCGTCTCACGGCGAGACTTCGGATTCCATCGGTGCGTTCGCGCGCCGCCGACGTGAAAAAGAGAGGCCCTTCTTCATATCCGTACCACCGGAATCCCTCCGCCGGCGATAGCGCCAGACGTGGCGGGGATACGGGAACTAGGAGGATTTGCAGTGGTCAGACGCAATGTGGCACGGCTCGTTGTCACGTTCACGGGGGTGATCGCACTGCTGCTCGGGGGGCAGACCGTCGCCTTCGCCGCACCGACCAACGACGACTACTCCGCCGCCATCGCGGTGGAGTCCGTTCCCTTCACCACCACCATCGACACCAGCGACGCCACGTCGGACCCGACGGACCCGACCGGGTGCTACAACAACGGATCGGTGTGGTTCAACTTCACGCCGACCCGGGACATGTGGATCCAGGCCGACACCATCGGCAGCAACTACAACACGGTGCTCTCCGCCTGGACCGGCGACCAGGGGGCACTGACCCTGGTCGGCTGCAACGACAATTACTACAGCCAGGACGCGCGGCTCGCCTTCACCGTCAACGCCGGCACCACCTACCGCTTTATGGCCGGCTACTGCTGCGGCAACGGCCGCGACGGGGGCGGTTCGCTTCGGTTCTCTGTCAAGGAGGTCCTGCCGCCAGCGAACGACAACTTCGCCGACGCGATTCCGGTCGGCGCGCTGCCCTACGCGGACACCCAGGACTACCAGGGTGCCACCCGGGAGACGGGCGAGCCCTCGTCCTGTTTCACCCCGACCCGTACGGCCTGGTACTCGTACACGCCGACGACCACCGGGTCGATCACGGCCCGGACGAGCCCGGGCTATGCCGGCATGGCCGTGTACACGGGCTCCTCGCTCACCGACCTGGTCATGTCCGGATGCAGCACCCTCTACAGCTATCGACCGCTGACCTTCCAGGCGGAGGCGGGTAAGACATACCTGTTCCAGGTGGCGGCGGACGGAGTCAACGTGCACACCTTCCAACTGGAGGTCGCGAAGCAACCCACGGCGGAGTTCTACTACTGGCCGAGCGAGCCCAGCTCGTACGACCGGATCAGTTTCAGCAGCTCCGTCAATGATCCGGCGGGTGCCGGCATCTCCTCCTACGCCTGGGACTTCGGTGACGGGACGACGTCGGCCGACCCGAATCCGGTCCACCAGATAACAGCCGATGGCGATCACACGGTCAGATTGACGGTACGGACGCCTGACGGGCGGACCGCGTCCGCCACCCACGTGATCCAGGTGCGCACCCACGACGTCGCGATCGTGCGGATGACGGTGCCCACGACGGCGCGGGTCGGGCAGACCATCGGAGTCGACGTCCACGTGCGAAACACCCGGTACGACGAGAGCGTACGGGTCGAGCTCGAACGGAGCACTCCAACGTCGGGCTACCAGCCGGTCGGGGCGTTGACCCAGCCGGTCCCGGCCACCGCCAGTAACAAGACCACCCGATTCTCGTTCACCTACACCGTCACCAGCGACGACCTGGCCTCCGGGAAGCTCACCTTCCGGGCCTCGGCCGACCCGAGCCCGAGCCGCGACGCGCTCCCAGTGGACAACGAACTGCTCTCGACCCCGGTCATCATCAAATAAGTCGGCGGCGCCCCGGGTCGTCAAGACCCGGGGCGCCACTCGACGCCGGTCCAACTTTTGTTGCCTGGCGGAAACCGGGACACCGACGCGTCGGCGCGAAGGAACATCAGGGCATCCGCTCAGCTCATCAACAGGCTCTGTCGATACGCGGCGTGATCTCACAAAGACGGCCCCGGGAGACCAGCTCGCAACCCGGCTCTCGGCGGCGCACCTCGTGGCCATGGTTGCATCGGTGGCTGTGGCACTGGCAGCCCGCCGATCACCGCGGCACCACCCAAGGTGGCGGCGGGCCTGCTCACCGGGATGGGGCGGCATCCTGCTCACAGCGCAGGTGACACCGTTACCTTTCAGTGAGCAAGCGTGACTCCTGATTGGCAGTCGTCCGTTGCCGGGCGACGTTGACCGGATGAGCCGGTCTAGACGCTTCACGGCCCGCTGCCCCGCCTGCGGATGCAGGTCTTACGGGTCTTACGTAGGCTCCACGTCCTGTTTTTGCGTCGCCCGGCAACTCCAGGTCGACGTGCCGCACGAGCGCGGCGAGATTACGTGCGGCGTTGACGTCCCGGTCCAGGGACAGCCGGCACGCGGTGCAGTGGAATGTGCGCTCGGCCAGCGACAGCTTGGGTTTCACCGTCTTGCAGGCGGAGCATGTCTTGGAGCTGGGGTACCACCGGTCGGCGACGTACAGCGTGCTGCCGTACCAGCCGCTCTTGTAGCCGAGGTGCCGGCGCAGCGTCGCCGGGGCGGCGTCGGTCAGGGACCGGGCCAGCTTGCGGTTACGCACCATCCCGGCCACGTGGAGGTCCTCCACGACGACCGTGGTGAACTGCTGCGCCAGGCGGGTGGTGAGTTGGTGCCACGAGTCGGCGCGGACGGCCGCGACCGTGGCGTGCAGTCGAGCCACCGCGTCCTGTGCCCGCTGCCACCGGTTCGACGCGGTCCGCTT
>NZ_JBITFP010000040.1:0-20502 GCF_044456245.1 Micromonospora sp. NPDC051006 | reverse complement strand
GCCGGGGGCGGGGCGGGCGGGGGGGCGGGCCGCGGGCGCGCCCGCCCCCCCCCCCCGCCCCCCGCCCCCCCGCCCGCCCCCCCCCCGCCCCCCCCCCCCCCCCCCCCCCCCCCCCCCCCCCGGCCCCCCGGCCCCCCCCCCCCCCGCCCCCCCCCCCCGGGGGGCCCCCCCCCCCCCCGCGTCCGTGATCTCGATCAGGGCGCTGGCCAGGTTCGTCGCCGGCCCGGGAAGGTGACATCCTCATCCGGGTGAACACCGACACGGGCGACGACTGGCGTCGTCGCGGGCCCACCCCGGAGCAGCGGCGCCTGGACCTCTACGGCGGACTGGCCATCACCGTGCTCGCCCTGTTCAGCCTCACCCTGACCCGCAGCACCGGAGCGTTCCTACTCGGCCCGCCGCCGTCCTGGCCGGAGCAGATCCTCTGGACCGTCGCGGTGACCCTGCCGCTCATCTGGCGGCGGCGGTTCCCCGCGACCACCACGCTTGTCGTGTCGGCGGCGTTCATCGCCGCGCAGGCGCGCTCCGCCCCGGAGACGCAGCTCTCCTCGTGGGCGCTGTTCGCCGCCCTCTACACCCTCGGCGCCTGGGGGCAGGACCGCCGGATGGCCCGGCGGCTGCGGATCGGCGTCATCGCCACCATGTTCGTCTGGCTGGGGGTGTACTACGCGATCTCGATCGGCAACATCCCCGAGGACGCGTTCGCCCACGCCGTCGGGCCGGTGCCTCCCGTGCTCGCCGCGATCGTCAGCGGCGTGCTGGTGAACGTCCTCTACTTCGGCCTCGCGTACTTCTTCGGGGAGACCGCCTGGTTGGCCGCCCGCCGTCAGCACGAGCTGGCGGCACAGGCGGAGGAGCTGCGCCGCTCGCAGGCCGAGGCGCGCGGGCGGGCGGTGATCGGCGAGCGGGTCCGGATCGCCCGGGAGCTGCACGACGTGGTGGCCCACCACGTGTCGGTGATGGGCGTGCAGGCGTCGGCGGCCCGGCGGGTCATCGACCGGAGCCCGGACAAGGCCCGCACGGCGTTGACCGCGATCGAGGAGTCCGCCCGCAACGCCGTCGACGAGCTGCGCCGGATGCTCGGCGTGCTGCGCGCCTCCGAGGTCGGCCCGGCGGGCGCCGAGCCGCCCGCCGGCATCGACCAGGTCGACGCGGTGGTGGACCGGGCCCGCGACGCCGGGCTGCGGGCGACCCTCGGGGTGTACGGAGCCCCGGCGCCGTTGCCGGAGTCGCTCTCCCAGGCGGTGTACCGGGTCGTCCAGGAGGCGGTGACCAACGTGATCAGACACGCCACCGGCGCCGGCGTGCTCGACGTCCGGATCCGGTATCTGGCCACCGAGGTGGAGGTCGACGTAACCGACGACGGTCGGGCCACCCGCCCGCCCAACGCCGACGGGCTGGGCCTGGTCGGGATGCGGGAGCGGGTCACCACGCACGACGGCGAGCTGGAGGTGGGCCCGCGCGCCGGCGGCGGTTGGCGGGTACGCGCCCGGTTCCCGGTGCCGGCCACCGTACGGGAGTCGGCGTGAGCACCCCGGGCGTCGACCGGCCGATCCGGGTGCTGCTCGCCGACGACCAGCACCTCGTCCGTACCGGGTTCCGGGTCATCCTCGAGGTGGAGGAGGACATCGAGGTGGTCGGCGAGGCCGCCGACGGCGAGCGGGCCGTGAGCATGACCCGCGCCGTACGCCCGGACGTGGTGCTGATGGACGTGCAGATGCCCGGCGTCGACGGCCTGGAGGCTACCCGGCGGATCACCGGCACGGACGACCCCGACGGGCCCGCCGTGCTGATCCTCACCACCTTCGATCGGGACGACTACCTCTTCGCCGCGCTGCGCGCCGGAGCGAGCGGCTTCCTGCTCAAGAACGGCACCCCGGAGGCGCTGGTCGAGGCGATCCGGGTGTTGGCCAGGGGCGACGGCCTGCTCGCCCCGGAAATCACCCGACGGGTGATCGCCACCTTCGCCCGGCCCGGCGCCGCCGCCGACCCCCGGACCGCCGAAGCGGCGCTGGACGAGCTCACCCCGCGCGAACGTGACGTCCTGGCGCGGCTCGCCCGGGGTGCCAGCAACGCGGAGATCGCCGCCGAGCTGCACCTCGGCGAGGCGACGGTGAAGACACACGTCAGTCGGGTGCTCGCCAAGCTCGGCCTGCGCGACCGGGTGCAGGCGGTGGTCTTCGCCTACGAGCACGGGGTGGTCCGGCCAGGCGGGTGAGGGGCCTCCCCCGCGCGGTGGACCCTGGATCTCCACCGGCGGGCGGACGGCGGCCGGCAGCCGCGGATCTAGCGTGGACGCCGTGACCAGTGTGCTAAGCCTCGACGGCATCGACCGGAGCTTCGGCGACCGCCAGGTGCTCAAGAACGTGTCCTTCGACGTGGTCGCCGGTCGGATGACCGGCTTCGTCGGCGGCAACGGCGCCGGCAAGACCACCACCATGCGGATCATCCTCGGCGTGCTCGCCGCCGACGCCGGGCGGGTGAGCTGGCAAGGCACTCCGCTGACCCGGGAGGTCCGTCGGCGCTTCGGCTACATGCCGGAGGAGCGCGGCCTCTATCCGAAGATGAGCGTCCGGGAGCAGGTGACCTACCTGGGCCGGCTGCACGGCATGACCGCCGAGGCCGCCCGCCGCGGCACGGACGCGCTGCTGGAGCGGGTCGGCCTCGGCGAGCGCGGCGACGATCTGCTGGAGACGCTGTCGCTGGGCAACCAGCAGCGGGCCCAGATCGCCGCCGCGCTGGTGCACGACCCGGCGGTGCTGGTGCTCGACGAGCCCTTCTCCGGCCTCGATCCGCTGGCCGTGGACACGGTCGTCGCGGTGCTGCGCGAGCGGGCCGCCACCGGGGTGCCGGTGCTCTTCTCCAGCCACCAACTGGATGTGGTGGAGCGGCTCTGCGACGACCTTGTGATCATCGGGGACGGGGTGATCCGGGCCGCCGGCAGTCGTGAGCAGCTGCGCGCCTCGTACACCTCGCCCCGCTTCGAGCTGGTGGTGGAGGCCGACGCCGGCTGGCTGCGCGATCAGCCCGGGGTGACCCTGGTCGACCTGGACGGCGCCCGCGCGGTCTTCGACCTCGCCCCCGGCGCCGACGAGCAGCCGGTGCTGCACGCGGCGCTGGCCCGCGGCCCGGTCCGCACCTTCCGGCCGGTCAGCCCCTCCCTCGCCGAGATCTTCCGAGAGGTCGCCCAGTGAACACCTTCGAGGCCACCCGCCTGGTCGCCGCCCGGGAGATCCGGGTCAAGCTACGCGACCGCACGTTCCTGATCAGCACGCTGTTCTTCCTGCTCATCGCCGCGGCGGCGACCATCCTGCCGCCGCTGTTCTCCGGCGGGCCGTCCACTGTGGCGGTGACCGAGCAAGCGGCCGGACCGCTGCGCGCGGCCGGGCTGGAGGTGCGGACGGTGCCCGACGACCGCGCCGCCGAGCAGGCCGTACGCGACGGCGACGTGGACGCCGCGGTCGTCGCCGGTCCGGCGGTGCTCGCCATGGACGAGGCCCCCGACGACGTGGTGGCCGCGCTGAGCAGCGAGCCGCCGGTCCGGTTGCTGGACCCGGACGCGGTGGACCCGGTGGTGGCCTTCCTGGTGCCGTTCGTCTTCGCGTTCGTCTTCTTCGTGACGTCGCAGACCTTCGGCGTGCAGATCGCGCAGAGCATCATCGAGGAGAAGCAGACCCGGATCGTGGAGATCCTGGTCGCCGCGGTGCCGGTACGGGCTCTGCTGGCCGGCAAGATGGTCGCCGGCACGCTGCTCGCCCTCGGCCAGATCGCCCTGGTCGCCCTGGTCGCGGTGGCCGGCATGGCGTTCGGCGGCGACACCGGGCTGCTGACCCTGCTGGGGCCGGCGATCGGCTGGTTCGTGCCGTTCTTCCTGCTCGGCTTCGTGCTGATCGCGGCGATGTGGGCGGCGGCCGGGGCGCTGGTCAACCGCTTGGAGGACATCGGTGGCGTGTCGATGCCGGTGCAGCTCGCGGTGATGCTGCCGTTCTTCGCGGTCATCTTCCTGAACGACAACGCCACCGCCATGCGGGTGCTGTCCTACCTGCCGTTCTCCGCGCCGACCGCGATGCCGCTGCGGCTGTTCACCGGGGACGCGGCCGGCTGGGAGCCGGTGCTGTCGCTGATCCTGCTGCTCGCCACGGCCGCCGCGTTCCTGCTGGCGGGCGCCCGGGTGTACGAGGGCGCGCTGCTGCGTACCAACGGGCGCACCTCGGTGCGGACGGCCTGGCGGACCCGCGAGACGCTCGGCTGAACCGGTCGAGCCCGGCGGATCGGCACGATCGACTCCAGCTCGCCGAACTGGCGGTGTCCCGGTCACGCGGACACCGCCAGGTCGGCGATCTGGAGTGGATCACCCAGCCGGCGTGGTCTCCGACCAGCGGGGTCGCGCGTGGGCCGGCGGGGTTCGGCGTGGGACTGCGCCGGTCAGCAGGGGATGGTGTCCCAGCCGGCGGGCAGCCGGGGCACCGGCCAGGCCGGGTCGGGCTGCCAGGAGGCCCAGCTCTCGTCCCACCAGCGCCGGCCCGCGTCGAGCAGCGCGGCGATCCGGTCGCCCTCGTCGCGGATCGCGTCGGCCATCCCCGGGTAGCGCCCCTCCTCGAGGCGCTGCGCGAACATCTCCACGTCCTTCCAGACGTAGCGCTCGGCGTCCGCGCCCCACCAGAGGTCCAGCTCGTGGTCGAGGGTGTCCACCCCGACGGGGGTGCGCCGCGGCGGGTCCTGGAGGTTGAAGTACCAGCCGGCGAAGGCGCGCTCCGGCCCCGACCAGAAGACGTCCACCGAGTGCGCCTCGCCGGGGCGTTGCAGCATCAGCTTGCCGTGGCCGCTCCAGGCGCGATGCCCGGCGGTCTGCCACGGGTGCCGGCCACACGGAAACGTGCCGGACTCCGGGAAGTCGAACTCGGCGCCCGGCGGCAGGTAGAGGGCGAGCAGGTCGGGCGAGTCCTCGACGCAGATGGTCGGGCAACCGAACCAGACCTCGCCGAGCAGCACTTCGCGCCGGACGACCACGTCGCCCGGCGCGAACCGTCGTGCCGTCACGGCCGGGTCAGCCGACCGCCGCCATGATCTCGTCGCTGACGTCGAAGTTCGCGTAGACGTTCTGCACGTCGTCGCAGTCCTCCAGGACGTCGATCAGCTTGAAGATCTTGCGAGCGCCCTCCTCGTCCAGCGGGACGTTGACGCTCGGGATCAGCGAGGACTCGGCCGACTCGTACTCGATGCCGGCGTCCTGCAGCGCGGTGCGCACCGCGATCAGGTCGGTCGGCTCGGAGACCACCTCGAACGCCTCACCGAGGTCGTTGACCTCCTCGGCCCCGGCGTCGAGCACGGCCATCATCACGTCGTCCTCGGTCGTCCCCGTCTTCGGGACGATCACCACGCCCTTGCGGGAGAACATGTACGACACCGAGCCGGCGTCGGCCAGCGAACCGCCGTTGCGGGTCAGCGCGGTACGTACCTCGGTCGCCGCCCGGTTGCGGTTGTCGGTCAGGCACTCGATCAGCATCGCCACGCCGCTGGGCCCGTACCCCTCGTACATGATCGTCTGCCAGTCGGCGCCGCCGGCCTCCAGGCCGGAGCCCCGCTTGACCGCGCGGTCGATGTTGTCGTTCGGGACCGAGTTCTTCTTCGCCTTCTGGATGGCGTCGTAGAGGGTCGGGTTACCGGCCGGGTCACCGCCGCCGGTCCGCGCGGCGACCTCGACGTTCTTGATCAGCTTGGCGAACATCTTGCCGCGCTTGGCGTCGATGACGGCCTTCTTGTGCTTGGTGGTCGCCCACTTTGAGTGGCCGGACATCTGCTACCTCCGTCTGTCATTCCACGCCTGCGTCGACTGGCACGCCGATTCACGCCGCATCGGGCGATCCGGTGGCCGTCGGCCCCCGCGGGAAACGCCACGCGGGTGATGGCCCTGCCGAACCGCGGCAATCCTACCGAGGTCATGCCCCGGCATGTCACACCCGGCTACCACCGGGGACGGCGCCGGGCACCCGGGCGCACCCCAGACACAACGACCGCGGGCCGCAAATCATGCCCGCCGGCCGCTCGGGCCACCGGCGCGCCGCCCGTTTTCGGGGCCGAGAACGGGCGGATCAGGCGGGCGGCGGGTCAGGCGGCGCGGACCAGGTCCACGAAGTAGCGGTGCAGCCGGCGGTCGCCGGTCAGCTCGGGGTGGAACGAGGTGGCCACCAGGTTGCCCTGCCGCACCGCCACGACCCGCCCGGCCGCCGGGCCCTCGGTGACCCGGCCCAGCACCTCGACGTCGGGGCCGACCCGCTCGACCCAGGGCGCCCGGATGAACACCGCGTGGAACGGTTCCCCGTCGACCCCGGCGATCTCCACGGACGCCTCGAACGAGTCGACCTGCCGGCCGAACGCGTTGCGGCGGACGGTCATCGCGATGCCGTCGAACCCGCGCTGGTCGGCCCGGCCGTCCAGCACCTCGGCGGCCAGCATGATCATCCCGGCGCACGAGCCGTAGACCGGCATGCCGGCGGCGATCCGCTTGTCGATCGGCTCGCGCAGCTCGAAGATGTCGACCAGCTTGCTGATCGTGGTGGACTCACCGCCGGGAATGACCAGCCCGTCGACGGCGTCCAGTTCGTGCCGGCGACGCACCGGGCGGGCGTCCGCGCCCGCCGCGGCCAGCGCGGCGAGGTGCTCGCGGACGTCACCCTGCAGGGCGAGCACCCCGATGACGGGTACGTCGCTCACGCGGCGGTCACCAGCCTCGCTCGGCCAGCCGGTGCGGCTGCGGGATCTCGTCGACGTTGATGCCGACCATCGCCTCGCCGAGGCCGCGGGAGACCTTCGCCAGCACGTCCGGGTCGTCGTGGAAGGTGGTCGCCTTCACGATCGCGGCGGCGCGCTGGGCCGGGTTGCCGGACTTGAAGATGCCCGAGCCGACGAAGACGCCCTCGGCGCCGAGCTGCATCATCATCGCGGCGTCGGCCGGGGTGGCGATCCCGCCGGCGGTGAAGAGCACCACCGGCAGCTTGCCGGTCTCGGCGACCTCCTTGACCAGCTCGTACGGGGCCTGCAGCTCCTTGGCCGCGACGAACAGCTCGTCGGTGGGCAGCGAGCTGAGCCGGCGGATCTCCTGGCGGATCTTGCGCATGTGGGTGGTGGCGTTGGAGACGTCACCGGTGCCGGCCTCGCCCTTGGAGCGGATCATGGCCGCGCCCTCGGTGATCCGGCGCAGGGCCTCGCCCAGGTTGGTCGCGCCGCACACGAACGGGACGGTGAACGCCCACTTGTCGATGTGGTTGGCGTAGTCGGCCGGGGTCAGCACCTCGGACTCGTCGACGTAGTCGACGCCGAGCGACTGGAGGATCTGCGCCTCCACGAAGTGACCGATGCGGGCCTTGGCCATCACCGGGATCGACACGGCGTTGATGATGCCGTCGATCATGTCCGGGTCGCTCATCCGGGACACGCCACCCTGGGCGCGGATGTCGGCGGGCACCCGCTCCAGCGCCATCACCGCGACCGCGCCGGCGTCCTCAGCGATCTTGGCCTGCTCGGCGGTGACCACATCCATGATCACGCCACCCTTGAGCATCTCGGCCATGCCGCGCTTCACGCGGGCGGTGCCGACGACCGGGCTGGCGCTGGGGTTCTGGGCGGTGGCTTCGGGCACGGGTTATCGCTCCTCGAACGTGCTCGGGGGGTGGCAAGCGAAAATGCTACGCCGGGGTCAACGCCGGTCCGACAGCCAATCAGACCCCCGGTGGCCTGCAATGTGTCGCCCATCACCGGCCCCCCCGCCGCCGCCCGCTCCGGCAATGCGACAACCCGCCTGATCCACTCCAGGTCGCCTATGTGGCGGCATCCGGGCGGCCGGGACACCGCCATGTCGGCGAAACGGAGTCGATCAAATGCCGCGCGGGCGGTCAGCCGGCGGGGACGTCGGCGGGGACGGTCAGCGTCGGGTCGTCGATGTCGAAGTAGCGCGGCCACTCCCGCCCGCGCCCCATCCGCAGCAGGCGGACCAGCGGGCGACCACGGGCCGACCGGGCGTCGCGGACCAGATCGGTGTGCACCTGCCGGGCCAGGGCGAGCCGGCGGCTGGCCGCGATGACCGCCTCGCAGTCCGGGTCGGCCGGATCGAGCTGCACCACCCGCAGCTGCCGGGTGAGGTCGTTCTCGGCGGCCTCGCGCTCGTCCGGGCGGGCGTCGAGAGCGATCCGCGCCGCCGCGTACAGCTCGACGCCGTAGCGCCGTTCGGCGAGCACCGCGGCGGCCGCCGCGCGGCGCAACAGGTGGGCGTCGAGGGCGCGGGCGGCCGACTCCGCGCGGGCGTGCAGCCGCTCGACGCGGCCGGCGGTCCAGATCAGGTACGTCGAAAGCAGCCCGACGGCCACGATCGTTCCCGTCACCCACCACATGCCCGGCATCGTAGTGCTGCTCCACTTCCGGTTCCGCCGGCTCGGCCGGCACGGGGGACAAGGTCACGCCGGCGCCGCCCGGCACCCGGCTCAGCCCAGCCCTACCCACTCCTGGTCGATGACCCGCCCGTCAGTGGCCTCGATCGCCGCCGCGTACACCTCGACGACCCGCTTCGCCACCGTGGGCCAGTCGAAGTGCGCCACCACCTGGTCGCCGCAGGCGGTCAACTCCGCCCGGGCCGGCGGATCGTCGAGCAGCTCGACCAGCGCGGCACGCAGCGCCGCCGGGTTCCCGGTCGGGAAGAGCCGCCCGGCCCGGCCGCCGTCGAGCACCCGGCGGAACGCGTCGAGGTCGCTGGCGACGACCGTCGTCCCGGCGGCCAGCGCCTCGGTGAGGATCATGCCGAACGACTCGCCGCCGATGTTCGGCGCCACGTAGAGGTGCACGCTGCGCAGCATGCGCGCCTTGTCCGCCTCGGACACCAGGCCGAGGAAGGTGACCCGGTCCCGCAGCGCGGCCGGGAACTGGTCGAACAGGTCGTCCGGGTCGCCCGGCCCGGCCACCAGCAGCCGCAGGCCGGGGCGGTGCGGTGCCAGCTCGACGAAGGCGTCGCGCAGCACCGGGAAGCCCTTGCGCGCCTCGGTGAACCGGCCCAGGAAGCCGATCGTGCCGCCGGTGCCCGGCCCGCACTCCCCCGGCCAGCCGGGCAGCGGCTCCGCGTCGGCGAACTTGGCGACCGCCACGCCGTTCGGGATCTCCACCGCGCCACCGTCCAGGTGCTCGACCTGCACCTTGCGGGCCAGCGCGCTGACCGCGATCCGGGCGGTGATGCGTTCCAGCACGATCTGGAGCACGCCCTGGGCGGCGGCCAGCGCCCGGGACCGGGTGATCGCGGTGTGGAAGGTGGCCACCACCGGCCCCCGGGCGGAGAGCACCGCGAGCAGGGACAGGCTCAGCGTCAACGGCTCGTGCACGTGCAGCACGTCGAAGTCGCCCCGGGTGAGCCAGCGGCGTACCCGGGCGGTGGAGACCGGGCCGAACGCGATCCGGGCGACCGAGCCGTTGTAGGGCAGCGGCACCGCCCGCCCGGCCGACACCACGTACGGCGGCACCGGGGAGTCCTCGTCGGCCGGGGCGAGGACGCTGACCTCGTGACCGAGCGCGATCAGCGCCTCGGCGAGGTCCATGACGTGGTTCTGCACCCCGCCCGGCACATCGAAGGAGTACGGGCACACGATGCCGACCCGCACGTCAACGACCCTTGTTCGCGACCGTCGGGCTCCGCTGGTCCAGCCACATCCGCTGGAGCATGTGCCAGTCCTCCGGATGCCGGGCGATGCCCGCGGCGAAGGCGTCGGCGACCCGCTGGGTCAGCGTCCGGACCCGCTCGTCGAGCGGCCCCTCGTCCGGACCGGGCACCGGCAGCGGCCCCTCGAGAGCCGCGTGTGCCGCGTCCGGTTCGTACCACATGGAGGCCACGTAGAGCGGCGCTCCGGTGCGCAGGGCCAGCAGCGCCGGCCCCGCCGGCATCCGGGTCCGGGCCCCGAAGAAGTCGACCTCGATGCCCCGCGCGGAGAGGTCCCGGTCGGCCAGCAGCGGCACCACCGCGCCGGCTCGCAGCCGGTCGACCAGCACGTCGAACGCGGGGCGGGCACCGCCGTGGGTGGGCAGGATCTCCATGCCCAGGCTCTGCCGGAAGGCGAGGAAGCGCTCGTAGACGCCCTCCGGCTTGAGCCGCTCGGCCACCGTGGTGATCGGCCAGCCGGTGGCGGCCACCCAGGCGCCCGCGGCGTCCCAGTTGCCGGCGTGCGGCAACGCCACCACCGCGCCTCGGCCGGCGGCCACGTCGGCGGCGAGCAGTTCCTCGCCGTCGAGGCGGAACCCGGCCAGGATCTGCTCGCGACTCAGCGCGGGCAGCCGGAACGCCTCCATCCAGTACCGGGCGTACGACCGCAGGGCCCGCCGGACCAGCGCGTCGAACTCGGCCTCGGGCAGCTCGGGCCCGACCACCCGGCGCAGGTTCGCGCGCAGCCGGTCCGTACCCCCGCCGCCGCGCCGGTGGGTGCGGTCGGCGCCGGCCCGAAACGCCGCGGCCACGACGGGCCGCGGCAGCGCGCGGATCACCCGCCAGCCGGCGACGTAGCCGAGCTCGGTGAGATTCACCCGTTTCCACCCGGCGTGTGCACCCGCTGGGCCTGCCGGTACACGTGCGTCATCCGCTGACCGACCGTGAAGATCGACACGGCGGCGAGCAGCCAGAGCGCGATCTCCAGCGCCGGGTCGAGGCCGAAGCCGGTGAGCAGGCCACCGACGCCGACGATCAGCAGCCGCTCGGTGCGCTCGGCGATGCCCACGTTGCAGGTCATGCCGAGCCCTTCGGCCCGGGCCTTGACGTACGAGACGAGGGCGCCGGCGGACAGACAGAGCAGCGCGGCGGCCACACCGGAGAACTGGTGCTCGGTGGCCAGCCAGTACGCCACCGCGCCGAACACGGCGCTGTCGGCGACCCGGTCCATGCTCGAGTCGAGGAACGCGCCGAACCGGGTGGAGCCGCCACTCATCCGGGCCATCGTGCCGTCGAGCAGGTCGGTGAGCGCGAAGACCGTGACGATCAGCGCGCCGGCGACCAGGTGACCGCGGGCGCCGAAGCCGAGCGCGCCGACCAGCACGCCGACGGTCCCGGTCACGGTGACCGCGTTGGGGGTGACGCCCGCACGGAGCAGGGCTCGGGCAAGCGGCTCAATGACGCGGGTCATCCCCGCGCGGGCCGACACTTGGAAGATCTTCGCCATGGCGGTCCCCACGATAACGGTCCCCGCAGGTCCGGCGATACGGCCGGTCAGTGGAGCCTCGGTGCGGAGGCTTGTGCGCACCCCGTAACGGGTGTCTGATCGAGCCAGGGAGGTGAGCCAGCTCACCCTCCTGACCGTCTGAAAACCCGCTGTGCAGCGGACACCGGAGGATATCGCCGCGCACTCGCCCCGGGCCGCTTCCCGTCACGCGCGGCGTTCGCCACCAACCACCGGCTGAGGGAGGTGCGCCCGATGGCGCAGAAGAGTCAGGAGAAGGGTGTCACCGGCGGCGCGCCGGTGGTGACCGACCCCGCCAGGGTTCGCAACGTGGTGCTCGTCGGGCACTCCGGCGCGGGCAAGACGACCCTGGTCGAGGCGCTGCTCACCGCGAGCGGCACGATCAGCCGCGCCGGCACGGTCACCGACGGCACCACGGTCTGCGACCACGACCCGGCCGCCGTGCGCCAGCAACGCTCGGTGAGCCTGGCCTGCGCACCCCTGCTGCACAACGGCATCAAGGTCAACCTGCTGGACACGCCCGGCTACGCCGACTTCGTCGGTGAGCTGCGCGCCGGGCTGCGGGCCGCCGACGCCGCGCTCTTCGTCGTCTCCGCGGCCGACGGGATGGACGCGGCCACCGCGGCGCTGTGGGAGGAGTGCGCGGCGGTGGACATGCCGCGGGCGGTCGCCGTCGCCCGGCTCGACCACCCGCGCGCCGACTTCGACGAGGCGGTGGCGCTCTGCCAGCGCGTCTTCGGCGACAACGTGATGCCGCTCTACCTGCCGATGCTCGGCGACGACGGGGTCTCCACGGTCGGCCTGCTCGGCCTGATCACCCGCCGGGTCTTCGACTACACCGGCGGGCTGCCCGCCGACGTCCGCGAGCCGGATCCGGAGCACCTGCCGGCGATCACCGAGTCCCGCGACGAGCTGATCGAGGGGATCATCGCGGAGAGCGAGGACGAGTCGCTCATGGACCGCTACCTCGAGGGCGAGGAGATCGGCACGGACGTGCTCATCGACGACCTGGAGAAGGCCGTCGCGCGCGGGCACTTCTACCCGGTGGTGCCGGTCTGCGCGGAGACCGGCGTCGGGCTGGACGCGCTGCTGGAGGTGCTCACCGCCGCCTTCCCGTCGCCGTTGGAGCACGAGCTGCCCGCGGTCGCCGGGGTGGACGGCTCCCCCCGGCCGCCGCTGACCTGCGACCCCGACGGCCCGCTGGTGGCCGAGGTGGTCAAGACGACGATCGACCGACACGTGGGGCGGGTCTCCCTGGTCCGGGTCTTCTCCGGCACGCTGCGTCCCGAGCAGACCGTGCACGTCTCCGGGCACGGTCTGGCCGAGCGCGGGCACCCCGACCACGACGCCGACGAGCGGGTCGGGCACGTCTACACCCCGCTCGGCGTCGCGCTGCGCGAGGTGTCGGCCTGCGTCGCCGGCGACATCTGCGCGATCACCAAGTCGGGCAGCGCGGAGACCGGCGACACGGTCTCCGCCAAGGACGACCCGCTGCTGATCGCGCCGTGGGAGATGCCCGAGCCGCTGCTGCCGGTGGCGATCGTGGCCAAGAGCCGGTCCGACGAGGACGCCCTGGCCCGCAACCTGGCCCGACTGGTGGCCGGCGACCCGACCATGCGGCTGGAGCGCAACCCGGAGACCCACCAGCTGGTGCTCTGGTGCATGGGTGAGGCGCATGCCGACGTGGTGCTGGACCGGCTGCGCGCCGGCGGCGTCGAGCTGGAGACCGAGCCGGTGCGGGTGGCGCTGCGCGAGACGTTCACCGCCCCGGCGCGGGGGCACGGCCGGCACGTCAAGCAGTCCGGCGGCCACGGCCAGTACGCCGTCTGCGACATCGAGGTCGAGCCGCTGCCCCGCGGTAGCGGCTTCGAGTTCGTCGACCGGGTGGTCGGCGGCGCGGTACCGCACAACTACATCCCCTCCGTGGAGAAGGGCGTCCGGGCCCAGATGGAGCGGGGCGTGCTCGCCGGCCACCCGATGGTGGACCTGCGGGTCACGCTGGTCGACGGCAAGGCGCACAGCGTCGACTCCTCCGACGCGGCGTTCCAGACCGCCGGGGCGCTGGCGCTGCGGGACGCGGCCGAGAAGGGCCAGCCGACCCTGCTGGAGCCGGTCGACGAGGTGACAATCCGGGTACCGGACGGCTCGGTCGGCGCGGTGATGGGCGACCTCTCCGGCCGGCGTGGCCGGGTGCTCGGCACCGAGCCGGATCCGGACGGCGAGGGCCGCACCCTGGTGCGCGCCGAGGTGCCCGCCACCGAGCTGCTGCGCTACGCGGTGGAGCTGCGTTCGATGACCGCCGGCACCGGCACCTTCCGCCGCGGCTTCGTCCGCCACGACCCCATGCCCGCCCACCTGGCCGACCAGATCCGCAAGGAACAGAACTCCCACCCCTGACCCCGTGCGGGCGTGGCCCGGTCAGGGGTGGACGGCGGGGAGGGCGGGGGCGGGCCAGTGGGCGTGGTCGGCCCCCCGCAGGGCCGCCGAGCGCAGGGCGGCGAGCTGCCGCTCCACCTCGGCGAACTGGTCGGGGCCGAGCGGGCCGCGGTCGAGCGCCGCGGCGTTCTCCACCACCTGGGCGACGGTACGGCAGCCGGGGATCGGGATCGTCCGACCGCTGCGCGCCCAGATCCAGCCGAGCGCGCCCTGGGCCAGGGTGCGTCCGTCGCCGGTCAGCGCCGCCCGCACCGCGGCGACCCGGCGTAGCCACTCCGGTGCCGGCCGGCCGCCGCGGAACCACTCCAGCCAGCCGGGCGCGAGCCCGCGTACGTCGTCGCGGGGCAGCGTCGAGGTGGCGGTGTACTTGCCGGTGAGCAGTCCCATCCCGAGCGGCCCCCGGTTGACGCTGGCCAGGTCGTACTTGTCGCAGACGGCGAGCAGCTCGGGAGCGTCGCGGAGCACGGAGAGGTTGTGCTGCACGGCGGTCGCGCCGGCGGCGGCGGGACCGAACGCGGCGGCCCGGTCCGGGCGGTCGGTGCTCCAGCCGTAGGCCCGGATCAGCCCGCCGGCGACCAGCTCCTCCAGCGTGCCGATCAGCGCCTCGGCGCGGGACACCGGCAGGTCGGCGAGGTGGAGCTGGTACAGGTCGATCCGGTCGGTGCCGAGCCGGCGCAGCGAGTCGGTGACCGCCCGGCGCAGGTAGGCCGGGGAGGCGTCGTGCCCGGTGGCCTGCCGGGTCGCCTCGTCGAAGGTGTAGCCCCACTTGGTGGCGATCACCGCCGCGTCGCGCCGGCCGGCCAGGGCCCGACCGAGGATCCGCTCACTGTGGCCCGCCCCGTACGTGTCGGCGGTGTCGAAGAGGGTGACGCCCAGGTCGAGCGCCCGGCGCACCGCACGGACCGACTCCTCGTCGTCGACCGCGCCCCAGCCCAGCGGCTGGCTGCCCTCGGCCCAGGGGCCACCGATCGCCCAGCACCCCATGCCCAGGGCGCTGACCTCGATGCCGCTGCGCCCCAAAATGCGCGTCGTGACTGCCATCGGCCGATCCTGCCACCTCGAGTCCGCTCGACGGCAACATCTCACCCAACCCGGCGGGCGGCGGCACACCGACCCGTACGGCATGATCGACCGTATGCGGCTGGGAGTGGACATCGGCGGCGTGATCATCGAACCGGCCGACGACGACGCCGACACCTCGTTCTTCGGGGAGCACTACCTGCGCACGCCGGTCGTCGCCGGGGCGTTCGAGGCGCTGGCCACGCTGGCGGCCGGGCCGTTCGACGAGGTGCACCTGATCAGCAAGTGCGGCGAGGACACCGAGCGGCGGACCCGGGAGTGGCTGGTCCACCACGACTTCCACGCCCGCACGGGGATACCGGCGCAGCGGGTGCACTTCTGCCGTACCCGACCGGCGAAGGCCCCGATCGCCCGCCGGCTCGGGCTGACCCACTTCGTCGACGACAAGCTCGAGGTGCTGGGTTACCTCGACTCGGTGCCGCACCGCTACCTCTTCCGCCCCCGGGCGGCGGAGGTGGCCCGGCACGACGTCCACCTGCCGCTCGTACACCGGGTGGAGAGCTGGCCGGAGCTGGTCACCGCGCTGCGCGGCGGCTGACCGGCACGGCCTCGGGCCGCGGCGGTCGACCGGCGCGGCGCCGGACGGCGACTGCGGCGGGCCGCGGCGCCGGCGGGCCGGCCGGCGCGGTCAGGACGGCCAGGCGCGGGCGAGCAGGTCGCGGGTGTCGCCGAGGAGTTGCGGCAGGACCTTGGTCCGGCCGATCACCGGCATGAAGTTGGCGTCGCCGCCCCAGCGGGGCACCACGTGCTGGTGCAGGTGCGCGGCGATGCCCGCGCCGGCCACTCCGCCCTGGTTCATCCCCAGGTTGAAGCCGTGGGCGTTGCTCACCTTGCGGATGACACGCATCGCGGTCTGGGTGAAGGACGCCAGCTCCACGGTCTCCGACTCGTCCAGCTCGGTGTAGTCGGCGACGTGCCGGTAGGGGCAGACCAGCAGGTGCCCCGGGTTGTACGGGTAGAGGTTGAGCACCGCGAAGACGTGCTGCCCGCGCGCCACGAGCAGGTTCTCCTCCGGGGGCAGCTGCGGCCCTCGGCAGAACGGGCAGCCGCTCGGCTTCTCGTAGCCCTCGGCGGGGCGGTCCTCGCCCGAGATGTAGGTCATCCGGTGCGGCGTCCAGAGCCGCTCCAGGCCGTCGGCCATCCCGCCACTGTTCGCGTGCCGTTCCACCCCAGTCACAGGGGCGATCCTACGGACCATCCCGGCCGGCAGCGACGGCCGGCACAGGGCAGCGCTCTCCGACCGGAATGTCGTCTGTTCAGGAACGCGTCAAATGGAAGTTGTTGACGAACCAAAGCCCGCAGCTGAAACTTCCATACATTCATGTACTTACATGGACTGATGGAGGACTCCTGTGATCCGACGAATCGGCACCTTCCTCGCAGCCCTCGCGCTGACCGCCGTCAGCACGGTGGTCGGTGTCACCGCCACCGCCGGCGCGGCCCACGCCGACGGTTGCTACACCTGGGGACGCACCCTGTCCGAGGGGATGTCCGGCGAGGACGTCCGGCAGCTCCAGATCCGCGTCGCCGGCTACCCCGGCAACGGCGCGGTGCTCACCCTCGACGGGGCGTTCGGCCCGGCCACCCGGTCGGCGGTCAGCCGCTTCCAGCAGGCGTACGGGTTGTCGGCCGACGGCATCGCCGGCCCGCAGACCTTCAACCGGATCTACGCGCTGCAGGACGACGACTGCACCCCGGTCAACTTCAGCTACGCCGAGTTCAACGACTGCAACAGCGACTGGTCCGGCGGAGCGGTCTCGGCCAGCACGGCCCGGTTCAACGCCCGGGTCTCGATGTGGAAGCTCCAGGCGATGCGGCACGCCCTGGGCGACCAGCAGATCGTCGTGACCAGCGCGTTCCGCAGCTACGCCTGCAACAGCGCGGTGGGCGGGTCAGCGACGAGCCGGCACCTCTACGGCGACGCCGTCGACCTGGGCGCCGGGCCGCACTCGCTGTGCCGGCTCGCCCAGCAGGCCCGCAACCACGGGTTCAACGAGATCCTCGGCCCCGGCTACCCCGGGCACAACGACCACACCCACGTCGCGCACAAGTCGACCCGCACCTGGTCGGCGCCGAACTGCGGCATCTGACGCTCCGGCTCGGCAGCCCCCGTCCCGGCCGGTCGGTCGGAACGGGGGCCGTCGACGTCACATCTCGGCGGACGGGCCGCTGTTGGTACGCGAGGTGACCACGTCGAGCACGTGCGTCACCGCCTCGGCCATCGGCACCCCGTTGCGCTGCGAGCCGTCGCGGTAACGGAACGACACCGTGCCGGCCGCCACGTCGTCGTCACCGGCGATCACCATGAACGGGATCTTCTGCTGCTGCGCCGTGCGGATCTTCTTCTGCATCCGGTCGTCGCCCGCGTCGACCTGGGCGCGGATCCCCTCGGCGCGCAGCGCGGCGACGAAGCCGTGCAGGTAGTCGGTGTGGTCCTCACGGATCGGGATGCCGACCACCTGCACCGGGGCCAGCCAGGCCGGGAACGCGCCCGCGTAGTGCTCGGTGAGCACCCCGAAGAACCGCTCGATCGAGCCGAAGAGCGCCCGGTGGATCATCACCGGCCGCTGCCGGGTGCCGTCGGCCGCCTGGTACTCAAGCCCGAACCGCTCCGGCTGGTTGAAGTCGACCTGGATGGTGGACATCTGCCAGGTCCGCCCGATGGCGTCCTTGGCCTGCACCGAGATCTTCGGCCCGTAGAAGGCCGCGCCGCCCGGATCGGGCACCAGGTCCAGCCCGGACTGCTCGGCGGCGGTGCGCAGCGCCTCGGTGGCCTCCGCCCAGTCCTCGTCCGAGCCGATGAACTTCGGCGAATCGTCCCGGGTGGACAGCTCCAGGTAGAAGTCGTCCAGGCCGTAGTCGCGCAGCAGGTCGAGCACGAAGGTGAGCAGCGTGGACAGCTCGCCGGCCATCTGCTCCCGGGTGCAGTAGATGTGCGAGTCGTCCTGGGTCAGGCCCCGCACCCGGGTCAGGCCGTGCACCACGCCGGACTTCTCGTACCGGTAGACCGTGCCGAACTCGAAGAGCCGCAACGGCAGCTCCCGGTAGGACCGCCCGCGCGCCCCGAAGATCAGGTTGTGCATCGGGCAGTTCATGGCCTTGAGGTAGTAGTCCGCGCCCTCCAGCTGCATGGGCGGGAACATGGTGTCGGCGTAGTAGGGCAGGTGGCCCGAGGTCTCGAAAAGCTGCGCCTTGGTGATGTGCGGGGTGTTGACGAACTCGTAGCCCGCGTCCTCGTGCCGGCGGCGGGAGTAGTTCTCCATCTCCCGGCGGATGATGCCGCCCTTGGGGTGGAAGACCGCCAGGCCCGAGCCGATCTCGTCGGGGAAGCTGAACAGGTCGAGGTCCGCTCCGAGCTTGCGGTGGTCGCGCCGGGCGGCCTCCTCCAGCAGCTTCAGGTACGCCTTGAGCTCGTCGCGGGTCGGCCACGCGGTGCCGTACACCCGCTGCAGCTGCGGGTTCTTCTCCGACCCGCGCCAGTACGCCGCCGCCGAGCGCATCAGCTTGAACGCCCCGATCAGCCGGGTGTTCGGCAGGTGCGGACCCCGGCAGAGGTCCGACCAGCAGACCTTCTCCTCGTTCGCGGCGAGGTTGTCGTAGATGGTCAGCTCGCCACCGCCGACCTCCATCACCTCGGAGGAGTCCAGGCCCTCGCCCTTGACGTCGATCAGCTCCAGCTTGAACGGCTCGGCGGCCAGCTCGGCGCGCGCCTCGTCCAGGCTGCCGAAGCGGCGGCGGCGGAACCGCTGCCCGGACTTGACGATCTCCTGCATCCGCTTCTCGATCTTGGCCAGGTCGTCCGGCTGGAACGGCTTGTCGACCGCGAAGTCGTAGTAGAAGCCGTTCTCGATCGGCGGGCCGATGCCGAGCTTGGCCTCGGGGTAGACGTCCTGCACGGCCTGGGCGAGCACGTGCGCGGTCGAGTGGCGCAGCACGTTCAGCCCGTCCGGCGATTCGAGGCTGACCGGCTCGACCTCGGTGTCGGCCGCCGGCCGCCAGTCCAGGTCGTGCAGCTGGCCCTCCGGATCGCGGACCACCACGATCGCCTTCGGACCGGCGGCGGGCAGCCCGGCCGCGGCCACCGCGTCGGCCGCCGTGGTCCCGGCGGTGACGACGACGGGGTCGGCCACGGCGGGGGTACGGGGTGCGGACACGGTGACTCCTCGCAGCAGACGGTACGGATCGGGCCGGCGTCCGGCCCCTGCCGATGCTATCGGTCGCCCCGTCCGACCCGACCGCCGACGCCGCAGCCATTGCCGGGGCACCGACCAGCGGCACCGGCGGCACCGCCCGCCCGCCCGACTCCGCCTCGCCTGGGCGGCACGCCGGCCGGCAGTGCCGGTCTCGCGCAGCCGCCCGTACCGACGATTGAACCTTTCGCGGCTCGGAGCCGAACTACCCGGTGTGGCCGGAGACCGGCGCCGGTCGCGCGGACAGGGATGGGGACACGAGATGGCGATGACGGATGGCAACCGCCGCTGGCACCGGCCCGCGGCGCTGGCCGCCCTGGCCGCGGCCACGGTGCTCGGCTGGCCCGGTACGGCGCACGCGGCGGAGGTGACCACCAATCCCGGCCAGGCCCGGCAGGGTGACGCGGTCCGGCTGGAGTTCGTGGTACCCGAGGAGCGGCCCGGCACCCGCACCCGCCAAATCGAGGTCCGGCTGCCGGCGGACGCCCCGATCGCCGAGGTCTACCCGATGTCGGTGCCCGGCTGGGCACCCCGGATCACCTCCCGCACGCTCGATCAGCCGGTGGCCGGCATCCACTCGACCGGGGTGACCACGGTCACCACGGCGGTGACCTGGATCCGGGTCGACGGAGCCCCGGCCGGCCCGGCCCGGCTGGCGCTCTCGATGGGCCCGCTCCCCCGCACCGACCGGCTCACCTTCCCGGTGATCCAGACCTACGCCGACGGCACGGTGGTGCGCTGGGCGGACCCGACCGGCGCCCACCGCGCCCCGGTGCTCACCCTGCTGCCCGCAGCGGCCGGCGCCCCGGCCGGGCACACCGGTCACGGCGCGGCGAACGGGGGCGCGGCGAACGCCGAAGGCGGCGGGGCCGGCCCGGCGACCGACAGCGACCCGGCCGGCGCCCGGGGCGCTGCGGACGGCGCGGCCGGCGCGCGCGCCGGGAACGAAGCCGCTGGGAACGCGGCCGGCGGGAACGCGGACGCGCTCCTCGCCGCGGGCCTGCTCGCCGGGCTCGGTGGCGGCGCGGCGATCGGTTGGCTGGCCAGCCGCTGGCGCCGCCGCTCCCCGGCCGCCGACCCGGCCACGGCCGACCACGCCGAGCCCACCGGATCCGCCTCGGGCGCCGACCACGCCGAGCCCACCGGTGCGGCCTCGGATGCCGACCACGCCGAGCCCGCCGGATCCGCCTCGGGTGCCGACCACGCCACCACCGAACCAGCTCTGGATGCCGGGCAGGGACGCGCGCCGGAGCATCTTGGCGCCGGTCCCACCCTGATCCACTCGGGTTCTGGGACTGCGGGGTAACCGGGCGACCCGAATACCCCGACTTCCCGGAACCCGAGTCGATCAAGACGCGATGACCGGCGTGATCCACTCCATGTCGCCGATATCGCGGCCTCCGACCCCGGCGGTTTCAAGCGGCTGTTGCAACGAGGTGCTTGTTGAGTACCTCGGCAGGATTCTGCCAGTCGAGGGTTTGGCGGGGTCGTCCGTTGAGTTCCCGTGCGACGGCGTCGAGCTGGTCTTGAGTCCAGGTGCGGAAGTCGGTGCTGGAGCGGGGGAAGTACTGGCGCAGCAGGCCGTTGGTGTTCTCGTT
>NZ_JBITFP010000039.1:0-30531 GCF_044456245.1 Micromonospora sp. NPDC051006 | reverse complement strand
GAACTCAACGGACGACCCCGCCAAACCCTCGACTGGCAGAATCCAGCCGAAGCACTCAACAAGCACCTCGTTGCAACAGCCGCTTGAAACCGCCCTTCACGGATACCACTAATTCGCAGATCGAGCACGATCTTGGCGTTGGCGTTGGCGTTGGCGTTGGCGTTGGCGTTGCCGTTGACGGCGGGTGGCGCGGGGCGGGGCGGGGCGGGGCGTGAGCGTGCACGTGCGTCTGGTCGCCCAAAATCTGGTGGCGGGCGCGGGGGCGACGGCTCAGGATGACGGGATGATCGAGGCGTACCCGAAGCAGGTCCCTGTCCGCGCGGCCACCGCCGTGCGTCGACAGCGCACCGCCCGGGCTGCCGCCTCGATCCGCCGTCCACCGTCGTGAGCGGCGCGTTCCTCGCCGGCCTGGTGGCCGGCTACGGCGTCGCCATCCCGGTCGGCGCGATCGCGATCCTCATCCTCGGGCTCAGCGCCCGTACGTCGTTCAGGGTCGGTGCGGCCGCGGCGCTCGCGGTGGCGACGGCGGACGGGCTCTACGCGGCGGTCGCCGCGCTCGGCGGCGCCGGTCTCGCCGGGGTCATCGCGCCGGTCGCCGGCCCGTTGCGGGTGGTGGCCGCGCTGGTGCTGCTCGGCCTGGCCGCGCATGGCCTCTGGCGGGCCTGGTCCGCCCGCCATCCGGAACGGGAGCCTGCCGCGCCGAAGGGGCGGGGCCTGAGCACACCCGGCCGGGCCTACGCGGCATTGCTCGGGCTGACCCTGTTGAACCCGATGACGGTGCTCTACTTCGCCGCGCTGGTGCTGGGGCGCCGGGATTCCGCCGAGCCGGACGCGGTCAGCGCGTTGCTCTTCGTGGCGGGGGCGTTCCTGGCGTCGGCGAGCTGGCAACTGCTCGTCGCCGGCGGCGGCACGGTCGTCGGTCGGGCGCTGGCCGGACCGCGTGGCCGGTTGGTCACCGGTCTGGTCTCCAGCGCGCTCATCGCCGCCCTGGCGGTGGCCACGCTGCTGCCGGGCTGAGCGGCCCGCCCAGCTTGCCCGGCCCGCCCGGCTTGCCCGGCCCGCCCGGCTTGCCCGGCCTGCCCGGCCGGCCCGGTCCGCCGCCGGGATCGAGGCGACCAGCCCGCTTCGCCGCCGACCCGCCCGGGCCGCCGTCGAGGCCGCTCCGCCCGGCGAGCCGTCGGGGCCGGCCGTGCCGTACGGTCGGGCGATGACCAGTCGACCCGCTGCCGGGGGCGGCCGGTGGGTCGAGGTCGACCCGGCCCGCGTCGCGCGCTGGGTCGACGGCTTCGCCGACCGGCACGGCCCGCCCACCACCACCGTCCAGGGGTACGGTCTGCTGCTCGCCGCCCCCGACGGCGCGACCGCCGAGTTGCACGCCCCGCCGGGCGCGCCGGCGAGCACCGACGTGCCCGGGTTCGTGGCCGCCGCCGCCGCGCCGCGCCGGCTCGGCCTGCTGCTGGCCCGTAAGGGCGCGGTGGCGGTCGGCGTGGCCGAGGGCACCGACCTGGTCGTCTCCAAGGTGGACACCCGCTACGTGCAGGGGCGCACCGCCGCGGGGGGCTGGTCGCAGCAGCGGTTCGCCCGGCGGCGCGACAACCAGGCCAAGGCGGCCCTGGTTGACGCGGCGGAACTGGCCGTACGGCTGCTGTTGCCGCAGGCGGCGACGCTGGCGGCGGTGGTCTGCGGCGGTGATCGGCGGGCGGTGGACACCGTGCTGGCCGACCGCCGGCTGGCCCCGCTCGTGCCGCTGCGCGCCGAGCGGCTGCTCGATGTGCCGGAGCCCCGGCACGCGGTGCTGGTCGCCGCGGTCGGCGCGGCCCGCGCGGTACAGATCCGGCTCCGTGACCCGGCACCCGAAAGCGCTGGCTGACCTCAGCGACCGGCGCCGCGACCCGGCATCCGAAAGCGCTGGCTGACTCAGCGACCGGCGCCGTGACCCGGCACCCGAGCCCGCTGGCTGGCATCGAGGGCTGGCGGCGGTGCCGGCAGGCCCGGAGGAGTCGATCGACCGCGGCGCTCATCAGGAGTATTTGGTGAAGAATGGGGGGAGTTGTCGGTGCCGGTGAGTGGAGGCTGAGCGGTGGAGTTTCTGGTCGACATGGTCACCACGGTGCCGGCCGGCACGTCGGAGGAGGAGGTCGCCGACATGCGCAGGCGCGAGGCGGCGCGCTCGGCCGAGTTGACGGCGCAGGGCAGCCTGCTGCGCCTGTGGCGGCCGCCGCTGGCACCGGGCGAGTGGCGTACCTGGGGACTCTTCCGTGCCGACGACGCCGACCAACTGGAGATCGTCCTCGCGTCGATGCCGCTGCGCGCCTGGCGGCGCGAGACCGTCACGCCGTTGTCGCCGCACCCGAACGACCCGGGTCAGCCGGCCAGGTGACCCCGGCGCACTGCTCAAGAGCCTGGAGGTCGTCATGTCCGACGCCGAGTCCCAGATCCTGCGTACGGTCCTCGACCGGTGGAGGTCGGCGGTCGACGCGCACGAGCCGGATCGGGTCGCGTCGTACTTCACCGACGACGCGATCTTCCAGGGCCTGCACCCGTACGCGGTCGGCCCCGCCGGCGTAGCCGAGTACTACGCCGGCCAACCGATCGGCCTGACCGCCACGTACGACATCCGGGAGACCCGGCGCCTCGGTGACGACCTCGTCCTCGGCTATCTGCGGGTCGAGTTCGCCTTCACCGACCGGCCGGTGCTGCCCGTCTACCTGAGCGTGATCGTGCGCCGGGTCGACGACGCCTGGCTCATCAGTCACTACCAGGTCTCCCGGCTCGACTGAGCGGCCGCCTGGCCAGGGTCACCGCGGTGGGCCCGGGCCAGGCGGCGGGACCCCGGTGGCCGGGGTCCCGCCGCGCTCGGGCGCGGTGTCAGCGGGTGCCACCGAAGGTGTCGCAGGACTTCGGGTCGCCGCTCTGGTAGCCCCGGCTGAACCACTCCTTGCGCTGCGCCGACGAGCCGTGCGTGAACTCCTCCGGGTTCACCGGCCGGTTCGCGCGCTCGGAGATCGCATCGTCGCCGATCTTCTCGGCGGTGTCGATCGCCTGCTGGATGTCCTGCTCGGTGATGCTGGTGAAGATCTTCTGCCCGCTCTCGTCGGCGGTACCGGTGGCGTTCTTGGCCCAGGCGCCCGCATAGCAGTCGGCCTGGAGCTCCAGCTTCACCGACAGCGCGTTGGCGTTGTCCGGGTCGCGCTGCTGCTGGCGGCGCATCTGCGCCTCGGTGCCGAGCAGGTCCTGCACGTGGTGGCCGTACTCGTGGGCCAGCACGTACGGCTGGGCGAACTCGCCCTCCGCGCCGAGCTGGTCGGCGAGCACCCGGTAGAAGGTGAGGTCGATGTAGACCAGGTCGTCGGCGGGGCAGTAGAACGGGCCGACGCCGGAGTCGGCCTGGCCGCATCCGGTGCTGACGCCCTGGCTGAAGAAGACGGTCTTCGAGGGCTGGTACTGCTCGCCGAACTTCTCCGGCAGCGCGGTCCGCCAGTACGCCTGGATCGAGTTCACGTAGAGGGTGTTGCGGCAGTCGAGCTGCTGCAGAGCGTCGTCGGTCGCGCACTTCTGCTGCAGCGAGGTGTTGTCGCCCGCCGAGTCCCCGCCGCCGTTGGTGGCGGCGTTGATGCCGAAGCCGCCACCGACCAGGGCGACCAGCACGGCGATGATGATGCCGACGATGCCACCCCGGCCGCCGCCGATCGGGATGGGTATCCCGCCCAGTCCGCCGCCGCCGGACCCACGTCGGTCGTCCACCTGGCTGGTGTCGATCCTCGCGTTCTCGTTCAGCTCCATGTTGTCCCCGATCACCGATTAGTCCGTGTTGGGTGGTTGCGGTACCGGACCGGGTCCGGACGGCAGTTCCGGTACCCGATGATCTTGAGTGGTAATCCGACGGGTGCTCCGAGCGCTGCCGGTACACTTGTCTCGTGCCGCGCTGCGAAGGCTGAACCGCCCCGCGCCGACGGGCCCACCGCCCGCCGGCGTTTTCGCGTGCCCTGAGTCAGCCTTCCAGACCCCGAGAGCGAGTCCCACGACATGATCACTGCCACCGGCCTGGAGTTGCGCGCCGGCGCCCGCATCCTGCTCTCCGACACCACGCTGCGGGTGCAGCCCGGTGACCGGATCGGCCTGGTCGGGCGTAACGGCGCCGGCAAGACCACCACGCTGAAGGTCCTCGCCGGCGAGGGGCAGCCGTACGCCGGGCAAATCGACCAGCGCAGCGCGATCGGCTACCTGCCGCAGGACCCGCGCACCGGTGACCTCGAGGTGACCGGCCGGGACCGGGTGCTCTCCGCCCGCGGCCTGGACGTGCTGATGGCCCAGATGAAGGAGCTCGAGGCCAAGCTCGCCGAGGACACCGACGAGAAGCTGGTCCGCCGCTACGGCGCGCTGGAGGACCAGTTCGCCTCCCTGGGCGGGTACGCGGCCGAGGCCGAGGCCGCCCGGATCTGCGCGAACCTCGGCCTGCCCGACCGGGCGCTCGCGCAGACCATCGGCACCCTCTCCGGCGGTCAGCGCCGACGCATCGAGCTGGCCCGGATCCTGTTCCGCGACGCCGGTGAGAACGGCGGCGGCATCCTGCTGCTCGACGAGCCGACCAACCACCTCGACGCCGACTCGATCACCTGGCTGCGTGGCTTCCTCGCCAACCACAAGGGCGGCCTGATCGTGATCTCCCACGACGGCGCCCTGCTGGAGTCGGTGGTCAACAAGGTCTGGTTCCTCGACGCCACCCGCTCCGTGGTCGACGTCTACAACCTGGGCTGGAAGGCCTACCTGGAGGCGCGGGAGACCGACGAGCGTCGCCGCCGCCGGGAGCGGGCCAACGCGGAGAAGAAGGCCGGCGCGCTGATGGCGCAGGCCGACAAGATGCGAGCCAAGGCCACCAAGACCGTCGCCGCGCAAAACATGGCCCGCCGGGCCGAGAAGCTGATCTCCGGTCTGGAGGAGGTGCGGGTCTCCGACAAGGTGGCCAAGGTTCGCTTCCCCAACCCCGCGCCGTGCGGAAAGACCCCGCTCACCGCGACCGGGCTGTCCAAGTCGTACGGGTCGTTGGAGATCTTCACCGACGTCAACGTGGCGGTGGACCGGGGCTCGCGGGTGGCCATCCTCGGCCTCAACGGCGCCGGCAAGACCACCCTGCTGCGGATGCTCGGCGGGCTGCTCCAGCCCGACACCGGCGAGGTGCACGCCGGGCACGGCCTGCGGCTGGGCTACTACGCCCAGGAGCACGAGACGCTGGACGTGGACCGGACGATCCTGGAGCACATGCGCAGCGCCGCCGTCGAGCAGTCCGACACCGACCTGCGCAAGATCCTCGGTGCGTTCCTGTTCTCCGGCGACGACGTGGAAAAGCCCGCCGGGGTGCTCTCCGGTGGCGAGAAGACCCGGCTGGCGCTGGCCACCCTGGTCTGCTCCGGTGCCAACGTGCTGCTGCTCGACGAGCCGACCAACAACCTCGACCCGGTCAGCCGGGAGCAGGTGCTCGACGCGATCGCCCGCTACCCCGGCGCGATCGTGCTGGTCACCCACGACCCGGGCGCGGTGCTGGCGCTCAAGCCCGACCGGGCGATCCTGCTCCCCGACGGCGACGAGGACGCGTGGAGCGACGACCTGCTCGAGCTGGTCGAGCTGGCCTGACCGACCGCCGCCGCGCGGAGCGCCTCGGCCAGGTCGGCCCGGTCAGTCCGGTCGGCCTGATCGGCGGCCCGGTCGGGGCCAGCCGGTCAGCGGGCCAGGTCGAGCAGGTGCCCCACGACGCCGGAGCCGACCAGGATGACCAGCCCGATGGCCACGAAGATGGCCGGGACGAGCCAGTGCCCGGTCCGCTCGACCAGCCGGACCACCCGCGGATGTCCCCCGAGCCAGGCGCCCGCGGCGCACCAGAGCGCGATGAGCACCACGAAGACCAGCAGGAAGACCGCGCTGTCGGCCGGGCCGAGGGCGCGGAACACCGGCACGTAGACCGCGACGTTGTCGGCGCCGTTCGCGATGGTCACCCCGGCCACGCCGAGCGTGCCGGCCACCACCGTCGGCGTGTCCTCGTCGTCGCGGTCGAGCAGGGCCCGGACGCCGAGCGCGATCGGCAGCAGGCCGAGCAGCCCGGTCCACGGGTCGGGGACCACCAGCAGCCCGGCGGCGACGACCGCGCTGGCCAGCGCCAGCACGCCGATCCCCAGGTACTGCCCGGCGACGATCTGCCAGCGCCGGGGTCGGCCGGTGGTGCGGGCGGCCACGAAGAACAGGGTCAGGATGACGATGTCGTCGATGTCGGTGGCGGCGAACACCACGGCGGCGCCGGCCGCGGTGCCGAAAAGATCCATCACGCCCGGCAGGTTACGGGCCGGCTGCCCAACGCGCTCGGACGCCCGATCGGCTGATCGCCGGTCGACCGGGCGGAACGGCTCGCCGACGTCACCCTATCGGGTAGCTGACATTGCATAGCGTGTCGGTTGGCGAAGAGTTGATATCTGGCGCATGATCGTTCGAGGCGGTCTAATAGGTGGGACCGTATCCGAACCGCACAGTCTGGGACGTGAGGACACAGCATGGCAGCCACCGGCACAGCCACCAGCACTGAGAAGGGTCGCCGGATCGTCGGAGCCGAGCGTCAGACGCTCGCCAAGGACCTGGTCAAGCGGTACACGTCGGGGGAGAGCATCCGCGCGCTCGCGGCCTCGACCGGCCGTTCCTACGGTTTCATCCACCGGGTTCTCACCGAATCCGGAGTGCAGCTGCGCCAGCGCGGCGGCGCCCGGCGCCGTAAGAAGGCGTGACCCGCTCCGCTACGTCGTCCATCAGCGCCGGCCCCCGGGCCGCCCGGTGACCGCCGAGGCGACCGGGGTTCGGCTGGAATGCGACGGGCCGGTCGCGACGGTCACGTTGTGCCGGCCCGACGTGCTCAATGCCCAGACCCCGGCGATGTGGCGCGCGATGAGCGACTTCTCCCGGGACCTTCCCGGCGACGTGCGCGTGGTGGTCGTCCGCGGGGAGGGGCGCGCGTTCTCCGCCGGCCTCGACCTGTCGGTCGCCGGCGCCTCTGGGCCGGGCTCCTTCGCCGAGTTGGCCACCCTGCCCGAGCAGGAATGCGCCGACCGGATCGCCGAGTTCCAGGCCGGGTTCACCTGGCTGCACCGCCCCGACGTCATCTCCGTCGCGGCCGTTCAGGGGCACGCGATCGGCGCCGGCTTCCAGCTGGCTCTCGCCTGTGACCTGCGGGTGCTCGCCGAGGATGCCAAGCTCTCCATGGCCGAGGTGACGCTCGGCCTGGTACCGGACCTCGCCGGCACCAAGCGGCTGGTCGACCTGGTGGGCTACGCCCGGGCGCTGGAGATCTGCGCCACCGGCCGCCGGATGGACGCCGCCGAGGCGGACCGGATCGGGCTTGCCACGTTGGTCGTGCCGCCGGCCGAGCTGGACGGGGCGGTGCGCGACCTGACCGCCGGGCTGCTGGCCAACAACCGGGACGCGGTGGTCGAGATCAAGGCGCTGCTGGCCGGTGCCATCGGCCGGTCCGCCGCCGAGCAGCAGCGGGCCGAGCGTGAGGCGCAGACCCGCCGGCTGCGCGACCTGACCGGGCGAGGAGAATAGGTAAGGACCGCACGGGAAGATCCGGGTTACTACCGAGGTTGTCACAGTCGTCGGGAGAATTGGCCTGACGGTGCGGTCAGCCCGACGACCCGGAGGTGAGCGGTGTCCAACCCGATGTCCGGCGGTGGCATGGCCGGTTGGAGCATGCTCCGGTCGATGCGTAACCAGGACGAGGTCTCCACCCATCGGCTCAAGCGCGGCGTCGCCCGGCGGATCGTGGCCTTCGCCCAGCCCTACCGGCGCGACATCATCGTCTTCCTGGTCACCGTGGTGCTCGCCGCGATCATCGGGGTGGCCACCCCGGTGCTGGCCGGTGACGTCATCAACGCGATCAACCGGGGCGGCGCCGAGGCGGGCTCGCTGGTGGTCCGGCTGGCGCTGGTCATCGCGGGCCTGGCGGTCGCCGACGCGCTGCTCTCCCTCGCCCAGCGCTGGTACTCCGCGCGGATCGGCGAGGGCATCATCCTCGACCTGCGCACCCGGGTCTACGACCACGTGCAGCGGATGCCGTTGCAGTTCTTCACCCGGACCCAGACCGGCGCGCTGGTGAGCCGGCTCAACAACGACGTGCTCGGCGCCCAGCGGGCGTTCACCTCGACCCTCTCCGGGGTGGTCAGCAACGTCATCCAGCTGGTGCTCACCGCCGCCGTGATGTTCACCCTCTCCTGGCAGATCACCGCCCTCTCGCTGGTGCTCCTGCCGATCTTCATCATTCCGGCCCGCCGGGTCGGCCGGCGGCTCGCCGACATCACCCGCGAGGCGTACAACCTCGACGCGAAGATGAACGCCACGATGACCGAGCGGTTCGGTGTGGCGGGCGCGTTGCTGGTCAAGCTCTTCGGTCAGCCGGAGATCGAGGCCCGCCGGTTCGCCGGCCGGGCCGAGCGGGTACGCGACATCGGCATCCAGTCCGCCATGTACTCGCGGACCTTCTTCGTGGCGATGCTGCTGGTCGCCTCGCTGGCCCAGGCGCTCACCTACGGTCTCGGCGGCTGGCTGGCCGTCGCAGGCAACGTCAGCGCCGGCACCGTGGTGACCCTGGCGCTGCTGCTGACCCGGCTCTACGGCCCGCTCACCGCGCTCTCCAACGTCCGGGTCGACGTGATGAGCGCGCTGGTCTCCTTCGACCGGGTCTTCGAGGTGCTCGACCTGCGCCCGGGGATCCAGGAGAAGCCCAACGCGGTGCCGGTGCCCCGGGGCAGCGGCCGGGTCGAGTTCCGCGACGTGCGGTTCCGCTACCCGAGCGCCGCCGAGGTCTCCCTCGCCTCGCTCGAGGAGGTCGCCACGCTCGACCGGACGATCAACGAGCCGGTGCTGCGCGGCGTCACGTTCGGCGTGGAGCCGGGGCAGATGGTCGCCCTCGTCGGCCCCTCCGGCGCCGGGAAGTCGACGCTCTCCATGCTGATCTCGCGAGTCTACGACGTCACCGACGGCCAGGTGCTGGTGGGCGGCGTCGACGTCCGCGACGCCACCCTCGCCTCGCTGCGCGACGAGATCGGTGTGGTCACCCAGGATTCGCACCTGTTCCACGAGACGATCCGCGAGAACCTGCGCTACGCCAAGCCGGACGCCACCGACGACGACATCTGGGCGGCGCTGGCCGGCGCCCAGGTGGCCGACCTTGTCCGGTCCCTGCCCGACGGGCTCGACACCACCGTCGGCGAGCGGGGCTACCGCTTCTCCGGCGGTGAGAAGCAACGGATCGCGATCGCCCGGCTGCTGCTCAAGGCACCCTCGATCGTCATCCTCGACGAGGCGACCGCCCACCTCGACTCGGAGAGCGAGGCCGCGGTGCAGCGGGCGCTCTCGGTGGCGCTGGCGGGGCGTACCGCGCTGGTGATCGCGCACCGGCTCTCGACCGTCCGCGACGCCGACCAGATCCTGGTCCTCGACGGCGGGCGGATCGTCGAGCGGGGCCGGCACGACGAGTTGGTGGCCGTCGGCGGGCTCTACGCGGAGCTCTACCGGACCCAGTTCGCGGTCGCCGACTCGCCGGCGCCCTACGTGGACGCGACCGGGCCCGAGCCGGTGGTGCTACCGCTGGGCAGCTACGTGGCCGACGAGGCGCTGCCGCCCGCCGCGGCGAACTGACCCGCCGTCCCAGCCGCCGCCCGGCGCGTTCGCCGGCGGCGCGGGCTCAGCGCGCGATCGACGCCTGGCGCAGCTCGGCGAAGGCGGCACCCAGACTCGCCGGGGTGAAATGCGCGTTCAAACCGCTCGGGTTGGGCAGCACCCAGAGCCGGGCGCCGGCCAGCGGCTCCGGCTGCGCGCCGAAGGTCGCCCGGGGTCGGGCGAACCCGATCCGGTACGCGGTCACCCCCACCACGGCGACCCAACGGGGCCGGTACCGGGCCACCTTCGCCCGCAGCGACTCCGCCCCGGCGATCAGTTCGGCGGTGCTCAGCTCGTCGGCGCGGGCGCTGGCCCGGTCCACCATGTTGGTGATGCCCAGCCCATAGCCGGGCAGTTCGTCCTGCTCGCTGGGGTGCATCAGCCGGGGGGTGAAGCCGCCCCGGTGCAGCGCCGGCCAGAACCGGTTGCCCGGCCGCGCGAAGTGCCAGCCGGTGGCGGCCGACCACAGGCCCGGGTTGATCCCGACGAAGAGCACGTCCAACCCGGGCGCGATCAGGTCGGGGAGGGTACGGTCCGCCGCGGCGGCCAACTCTTCCCGGGTCGGCCGCACGGAGCGCCCCGCCGCTACGGGCCGGCGCTCACCCGGCGCCGGCGGAAGACCGGGTTCGCCGTCGCCGAGCGGTGACGGGGGACGGCGGTCGGGCGTCGGCGCGGAGCCGGGGCGGCGGTCGCCGGGCCCGGTCGGGGAGCCGGGACGGGCCCGGCCGGGCCGGCGCCCGCCGGGTGGTTCCGGGTTCACAGGCCGCGCAGCGCGCCGCCGTCGACCGGGACGGTGAGCCCGGTGAGGTAGCTGGCGGCGGGGGAGAGGACGAATGCGGCCACCCGGCCGAACTCGGCCGGGTCACCGATGCGGCGCAGCGGGATACCGGCCTCGGCTTCCGCGCGGGCCCGCACCGGGTCGCCGGTGGCGGCGAAGAGTTCCCGGTTGCGGTCGGTGAGGATCCGGCCCGGCAGCAGGCCGACGATCCGTACGCCGCGCGGGCCGTACTCGTCGGCGATGTCCTTGGCCACCCCCACCAGGCCGGGCCGCAGCCCGTTGGAGATGCCCAGCCCCGGCACCGGCCCCCGGGCCGAGGTGGAGAGGACCATCCCGATCGCGCCTCCCTCGGGCAGGGCGGCGGCGACGGTGCGCACCGTCCGGACGGTGCCCAGGAAGACGGTCTCGAAGGAGAGCCGCCACTGCTCGTCGGTGATCGTCGCGGCGCTGCCCGGCGGCGGGCCGCCGACCGAGACCAGCGCGCCGTCGAGGCGTCCGAAGTGCTCCTGTGCGGTGGCGACGAGGCGTTCCGGTGTCGCCGGGTGGGCCAGGTCGGCGGTCACGCCGATGGCCCGCTCCGGCCCGCCGAGGCGCTGCGCGGCGGCGGCGACCGCGTCGGCGTCCCGGGCCGAGAGCACCACCCGCGCCCCGTCGGCCACCAGGCACTCGGCGGTCGCGTAGCCGAGGCCGCGGGAGGCGCCGGTGAGCACGTACACCCGGTCGGTGAGTCCCAGATCCATGCCGTTGATCCTGCCGTACCGGATCAGCGGCGGCCACCGGGCCCGGCGGCCGGGCGGCGGGCCGGGCGCAGCAGGCGTACCCGGCCGAGGAGCTGGACCGCGACGGCGCCGCCGGCGCGCCCGAGGCCCGGCAGCCGGCGCGGGCGTGGCGGCCGGTGTCCGTCGTAGCGGGCACCCGCCTCCCGGACGGCCAGCTCGTCGGCGCCCAGCGGTGGCAGGTCACCCCGGTCGTGCAGCGCCCGGGCCAGGTCCCACCCGTCGCGCAGCGAACCGCCGGTCGGCCGGTCGCCCGCCCACGTCTGGAAGGTCGCCGGCCAGTCGGCGCCGAGACCGGCGGCGAGCAGCGGCCAGTGCCGGGCGACCTCCCCGGCGCGCTTGCGCAGCAGCGCGGCCCGGGCGGCCGCCAGCGGCGCCGGCGCGAACCCGGGCGGTACCGGCCCGCCGGCCACCAGGGCGGCGACCAGCTCGGCCTGCCGGGCCGCCAACTCGCCCGGCGCGGCCCGCCCGGCCGCGGCGTCGGTCATGTGACCACCGGGAAGTCCGCGGCGGCGGCGAGCGCGTCGAGCTCGGCGCGCAGCGCTGGCGCCGGCGGGTAGTCGCCGTCGCGCTCCAGCAGCAGCGCCGGCGGGCGCCGGCGGGCGCAGAGCTCGCCCACCAGGTCGAGCACCGCCGTCGGCATCGGGTCGGTGTGCGTGTCGTGGTAGAAACCGCCGTGCTCGGCACCCCCGGCCACGTGCACGTACCCGATCCGCTCCAGCGGCAGCCGGTCCAGCAGTTCGCACGGGTCGCTACCCCGGTTGCGGGCGTTGGCGTACACGTTGGCGACGTCGAGCAGCAGCAGCGCCCCGGTGCGGTCCAGGATCTCGGTCAGGAACTGTGCCTCGTCCAACTCGTCCTCGGGCCAGTCGAAGAGCGCGGCGATCGGCTCCAGCGCGATCGGCACCGGCAGCTCGGCCTGCGCGCGGGCGACGTTGGCGCAGACCGCGTCAACCGCCGCCCGGCTGCGCGGCAGCGGCAGCAGGTGCCCGGCCTCCATCCCGCCGGCCCGGACGAAGGCGATGTGCTCGCTGACCAGCGGCGCGGCCACCAGCTCGGCCACCGCGGCCAGGTGGGCGACCCGGGCCGGGTCGACCGGCTCGGCGCCTCCGAGGGAGAGCCGCACCCCGTGCGGTACGACGGTCACGCCGCGCTCGCGCAGCTGGGCCAGGCCCGTCGGCAGGGCCCGTGCCGGGGCCAGCGACTCCGCCACCACCTCGACGAAACGCAGGCCGGGCAGGTCGGCGACGAACCCGGCGATCTCGGGCCGCCAGCCGATGCCGACCCCGGTCGGGCCGGTCATCCGCCGCACCCGCCTCCGCCGCAGCCGCCGCCACCCCCGCACGAACTGCCTCCGCCGCAGGAGCTGCCCCCGCCGTCTGAGCCGCCGCTGGAGCCGGACGACCAGCCGCCGCTGTCCGAGATCGCCTGTCGCTGGATCTCCGCCTGCTCGGCGAAGCCCGGATCGAGCGCCCAGAGTGACGCGGTGCCGAAGAGCGCCACCCCCATCGCCGCGCTGCTCGCGCCGTACGTCGAGTAGGACGGGCTGGCGGACGGGGTGAGGTGGGCGTGCTGGCGGCGCAGTTCGCGTAACACTCGGCGGCCGGCGCGGGTCTGGTTCGGCACCCGGCCGAGATAGAGGAAGGCCAGGAAGAGCGCCACCAGGCTGAGGATCAGGTAGGCGGTCGCCCGTCCGTTGGCCAACCCGACGACGGCGCGGACCACGCCGATGAGGATCAGGACGATCATGGCCAGCGCGCCGCGCCGGGCGGCGGACTGCTGCTCGGCCGACAGGAGCAGTCCGCGCTGCTCGAGACCCTCGCGGAGCTGGTTGAGGACGGTGACCACCCACTGGTCCTGGCGCAGGTCGCGGACCCGGGCCCGGCGCACGGCGGCGTGGTGGATCGCCTGGCCCAGCGGCGTCGCCCCGGCGGGCAGCGGGCCGGTGGCCTTCAGCCGACGACTTCCTCCGACGCCGATCGCGCCGCTGCCGCGCAGCCCGCCGAGGGCGGCGTTGATGGCCAGCGGCGCGCCACCGTTGAGGTAGGCGGCCTGATCCGGGCTGAGCGGCTCACCGCCGACCTCCCGCGGTCCGGCGAGGAGCCGGACGCGATGCAGCACGGCGACGACCACCGCCGCGGCGGCGACCGCGAGCCAGATCCGCAGGAAGATCGGGCCGGGGATGCCCCAGGTGTCGCCCGAGGCGCCGAGAACGTTCATCGGTTGCTCCTGTCGCCGGAGGGATCGGCGGCCCCATTGTGGAGCAGGTGCGCCATCGGGTGGGGGCGGCGCCTCCGGCGGCCCCGTCGGCCGCCCGGGCGGCGGTCAGCGGCGGCGGACCGCCTCCTCGACCAGGTCGAGCACCGGGCCGAGGTCACCGGCGGGTCGGCCCATCGCCAGGTGCAGGACCAGGCCGTCGTAGGCGAGTTCGAGGAACTGGGCGAGCACGTCGATCGGGACGTCCTCGCGGAGCACGCCGGCCTCTCGCTGGCGGGCCAGCCGGTCGCGGGTCGCCTCCGCGATCGCGGCGGAGCGCTCGGCCCACCGCCGGGCGAATGCCGGGTCGGTACGCAGCCGGCGGGAGACCTCCAACTGGCTGCCCAGCCAGCCGGTGGTGTCCGGGGAGACCGCCCGGGCCAGCAGGTCGCGCATCACCTGGACCAGGCCGTTGCGGGCGACCGTCTCGACCATGGTCGCGGCGTCGTCCTCGGCGACGGCGAGGAAGAGTGAATCCTTGTCCCGGAAGTGGTGGAAGATGGCCCCCCGGGACAGCCCGGTCGCCTCCTCCAGCCGGCGCACCGTGGCGCCCTCGTAGCCGTGCCGGGCGAAACACGCCCGCGAGGCGGCGAGGATCTCCTGACGCCGCGCATCGAGCTGGTCCTGGCTTACTCTGGGCACGCCACGATCGTTCCAGGTGACCCGGGGTCATGCAAACCGTACGTACGGCTTGGGATTTCAGGGTGCCGTGCGACAGGCCGTGCCGGTCTACCATCGGCCGGTGACGCCACCCCCCGCCACCACCGCCACCATCCCGGCCGACCGGCTGACCGTCGCCGCCGTCCAGGCCGAACCGGTCCCCGGCGACGTCGCCGGCAACGCGGTGAGCGCGGCCCGCCTGGTCGCGCGCTGCGCCGAGCAGGGCGCCCGGATCGCCGTCCTGCCGGAGCTGTTTCTCCCCGCGTACCATCCGCCCACGCTGGCGGCCGACCCGGCCGGCACCGACGTGGTGACCGACGAGGACCGCACGGTCGACGACGGCCGCCTGACGCCGCTGCGTGAGGCGGCGGTGGCCGGTGGCGTCACCGTCGTGGTGGGCGCGGCGGTACGCCACCCCGACGGGCAGCGGACCATCTCGTCGTTGGTCGTCGGGCGCGACGGTGAGGTCCGGGTGGGCTACGACAAGCAGCAGCTCTGGGGCGGTGAGCGGGAGCTGTTCAGCCCCGGCACCCGGGGCGCCACCCTGCTGCTGGACGACTGGCGGCTCGGGCTCGGCATCTGCTACGACGGCTGCTTTCCCGAGCACGGCCGGGCCGCCGCCGCCGACGGCGCGCACGGCTACCTCTGCCCGAGCGGCTACCTGGCCGGCTCGGCGCACCGCCGGGACCTCTACTACCCGGCCCGGGCCCTAGACAACACCATGTACGTGGTCTTCGCCAACTCGGTCGGCGGGGCGGACCCGTGGCGGTTCAACGGCGGTGCGGCTGTCTACGACCCGGAGGGTCGCCCGCTGGCCCGGGGCGCGGACACCGGTGAGCAGGTGCTGGTCGCGACGCTGGACCCGGCGCAGTTGGCGGCCACCCGGGCGGCGCATTCGATGCTCGCCGACCGGCTGCCGGACCAGGGTCCGACCCGGCGCACGGTGTTGGCCTGAGGAGTTAACATTCCAGCCCTGTCGGGCGGCCCTGGAGTCCCGTAGGGTGCCCGAGTGCCACTGCTCCTGCTGGATCTGGACAACACCCTGCTCGATCGGGCCGGGCCGTTCCGTGCCTGGGGCCAGCGCTTTCTGGAAGACATCGGCGCGCCCCCGGCGGACATCGACTGGCTGCTCTCCGTCGACGCCGACGGGCTGACCGACCGGTGGGACGTGGCCGACGCCATCCGGGACCGGTACGCCCTGCGCATCCCCTCGATCGACCTGGTGGAGGCGCTGCACGACGGGGTGGTGGCGAACACCCGGCTCGATCCGTTGATCGCCTGCGCGCTGCGGATCGCCGACGACGCGGGCTGGATCCCGGTGGTGGTCTGCAACGGCGTGGTCCGGCAGGAGGAGGCCAAGATCCGGGGGACCGGGCTGGACCGGTACGTGGCCGACTGGGTCATCTCCGAGGAGGCCGGCGTCAGCAAGCCCAACCCCCGGATCTTCGCGCTCGCCGCCCATCGGGTCCGGATGCCGCTGCGCGGCGCCTGGGTGGTCGGCGACAGCCCGGAGGCGGACATCGGGGGCGCGGCGGCGGTCGGGTTGCCCAGTGTCTGGCTGCACCGTGGGCGGACCTGGCCGGACAGCCGGTTCGCGCCGACGCGTACCGCCGACGGGCTGATCGCCGCGGTCGCCACGGTCCTCGCCGGCTGAGCGGAGCCGCCGGGCCGGCCCGCCGGCGTCGGCTGAGCGGAGCCGCCGGGCCGGCCCGCCGGTAATTCGGTTGACCCGCCGAGGCGTGCACGGCGAACATGGTCCGCGCATCGTGCAACCGGGTGTTCACCCGGTCGAGGAGAGGAGGTCGGTCATGGCCGTCTTCGCAGGTCGTCTCCACCTGCCTCCATCAGCCTCGATCAAGGGATCAACACCGCAGTGCGCGAACACGACTTTCCGGCGCCCGAGCGCTGGACCCGCGGCAAGAGCCGCTTCGACGATGACGAACCGCAGTTCCTGAGGCACGGCCGGCAGCCCGAGCCGGGCAGCACCGATCCGGACGACGGGCCCGACCCGGAGACCGGTGAGAGCTGGTCGTCCTGGGACGACGCGGTGCACGGGCCGCAGCCGCATCCCGCCTGGCTGGTCACCGAGCTCGCGGCCAAGGACACCGACCTCGGCGTGCTCAAGACCGGCAAGGAGGCGGACGTCCACCTGCTCCGGCGGGCGGTGCCCGACAGCGACCGCTCCTGCCTGCTGGCGGTGAAGCGCTACCGGGACGCCAACCACCGGCTGTTCCACCGGGACGCCGGCTACCTGGAGGGACGGCGGGTCCGTCGGTCCCGGGAAAACCGGGCGATGGCTGGCCGGACCGCCTTCGGCCGGCAGATGATCGCGGGTCAGTGGGCGGCGGCCGAGTTCGCCGCGCTGGCCCGGCTCTGGGAGATCGGCGCCGAGCGCGGCACCATCTCCGTGCCCTATCCGGTGCAGCTGCGCGGCACCGAGCTGATGCTGGAGTTCCTCGGCGACCCCGAGGAGGGGCTGGCCGCGCCGCGGCTGGCCCAGGTCCGGCCGGACCCGGCCGGGCTGCGCGACCTCTGGGAGCAGTTGGTCGACGCGCTGGTGGTGCTGGCTCGGGCCGGGCTGGCGCACGGCGACCTGTCGCCGTACAACCTGCTGGTGCACGGGGAGCGGCTGATGTTGATCGACCTGCCCCAGGTGGTCGACGTGGTGGCCAACCCGCAGGGGGGCGAGTTCCTGGCCCGGGACGTCCGGGTGGTCAGCACCTGGTTCGCCGCGCGGGGGCTGCCGGCGACGCTGGCCGACCCGGCGGTGCTGACCGAGCAGTTGCTGCGCGAGGCGGGCATCCGCTGAGCGGGGACCGGGCGGTCGTCCTGGCCGCCCGGCCCCCCGGCTCGGGTCACTGCAGGTAGCGCTCGACCTCCGGCTTGGGGCGGATGCCCTGGGCGTCCGGGTCGCCGTGGGTGGAGCGGGCGGCCCGCCGGCGGCGCAGCAGGTCCCAGCACTGGTCGAGGGATTCCTCAAGCGCCCGCAGCCGGTCCCGGGCCTCGTCGTCGGTGCCCTGCTCGTGGGCCTGCGCGGCCGAGCGCAACCGGTGCTCCTCGTCGACCAGCTCGGAGATCCGGTTCAGGATTGTCTTGTCGTCCATGACAAGAGCCTGGCACAGGGCACCCGGGCGCGCCCGGATTCCCCCCCGGCCGGCCGCGCCGGTCCCGTCCGGCCCCCGTCCAGCCGCCGTGCGGACCCGTCCCGCCCCCGTCCGGCCCTGTTCGGCTCGCCGCCGTCGGCCGGACGGGGTTGTGACGGCTACCGCCCCCGAGTCCCGTTGACGGGACTTTACGCGCGTCGATGTCCGGGCCGAGGCCGGTCGATGGCCGCGGGCGGCAGTCGGTGGCTCCACCTGCGGGATTTCCACGGCCCGCCGGAGCCACCCGCATCCCTTGTGGAGGTTGCGAGATTTGCGGTGTGAGAATTTCTCGTTGGGCGGCTAGAGAAATTTGACGCGGCAATGGCATGCTCGGCGGAACGGTCACTCCGGACACCCAACCCGACACGTTCCGTTGCCCGAAAGGGGACCACCGCAGGTGGCAGCGTCAGACCCGACGCCGGTCCGCACCAGACGAGCAGGCGCGATACCCCTGCGCCACGTGGTGCCCGGCCTCCTCCGTGAACCGTCCCGTGCCCTGGTCGAGTTCGGTGAGCGCTCCGGCGGCGAGGTGGTACGCCTGAACCTCGGGTCGTTCCGACCGTACCTGGTCACCCACCCCGAGCATCTGCAGCGCGTCCTGCGCGAACGGTCCGCGAACTACGTACGGGCCGGCGACGGGCTGCAGTGGCGACCGCTCAAGCGACTGTTCGGCGAGGGCATCCTCAGCGACGGCGAGCACTGGTCGAACAGCCGGCAGATCCTGCAGCCGCTCTTCACCGCCCGCCGGATCGACGGGATGATCGACCGGCTGGCCGAGGCGATCGACGACGCGGTCGACGAGCTGGAGACCCCGGCCCGCGCCGGCCAGCCGGTGGACATGGGCACCGAGCAGGCCCGGATCGTCTGCTCGGCGATCATGCGGGTCTTCTTCGCGGACAAGATCTCGGTCCCGGACGCGATGCGGATCATGGAGGCGCAGGACGCGATCGCGTGGTCGGTGATGCCGCGTATCGCCATGCCCTGGGCGCCGCTGGCCATGCCGATGCCCGGCGACCGGGCGTTCCGCAACGCCGTGCAGCTCATCGACGAGTTGCTGCTGCCGATCGTCCGCCGGGCGCGGGAGACCGCGGAGACCGACGGCGACGACATCATCTCCACCCTCTGGCGTGGTCGCACGGAGGACGGCGGTCGGCTGGACGAGCAGCAGGTTCGCAACGACACCGTGGCCATGGTGGCGACCACCACCGAGACCACGATCAGCGTGCTGACCTGGCTCTGGCCGCACCTCGAACGCGCCCCGCACGTCGCCGAGCGGCTCTACGCGGAGCTGGACCAGGTGGTCGGCGACGCGCCGGTGCGCCGCGAGCACCTCAAGGAGCTGCGCTACACCCGGCAGGTCCTCGACGAGCTGCTCCGGCTGTACCCGATCGGCTGGCTCTTCCCGCGCCAGGCGATCGAGGCGGACGTCATCGGCGGGGTGAAGATCGAGGCCGGCGCCACGCTCGTGGTCAGCCCGCTGATCACGCACCGGATGTCGATGTTCTGGGACCGGCCCGAGGAGTTCGACCCGGACCGGTTCGCCCCGGAACTGACGCGTAAACGGCACCGCTACGCCCACTTCCCCTTCGGCGGCGGACCGCACCAGTGCCTCGGCATGCACCTGTTCTACCTGGAGGCGACGCTGATCGTGGCCACCGTGCTCAGCCGGTACCGGTTCCGCCTCCAGCAGCCGACGGTGCCCGGCATCAAGGTCGCGGCCGCCCTCCGGCCACGGGAGCGGGTGGAGCTGACCCTGCGGCCGGCGCGGAGCGTCGCCGCATGACGCCGGTGCAGCATCCCGCCCCGGACCCGATCGAGGAACAGCTGCTGGCCGCCGCGGAACAGGGCCGGATCAGCGCCCTCGCCGCCAAGGGCCAGCGGGACCTCCAGCAGTGCGCCGCCGGGTATCCGGATCTCTTTCCGCCCCGGCCGTTCGACCCGGCGCTCTTCGGCAACGTGGCGATGGCCATCGCCTTCGGCGCCCCATGGTGCGACGAGGCCGCGCTGCGCATCACCAACCGGGCGGTGCTGTGGGGCTTCGCCGTCGACTGGCAGGTCGACTACGTGGCCAAGTCCCGGGAGGAGATCGACCTCCTCGCCGAGCGCTGTCTCGCGGTGGCGGACGGCGCGACGCCCGCGCCGGACGACCCGCTCGGCCGCTTCCTGGCGGAGCTGCGCGACGACCTGGCCGCCACGCCCGCGTTCGAGCGGTACCAGGCGGTGTGGCGCGCGGAGCTGGGCCGGGTGCTCGACGCCATGGCGCGGGAGTGGGACTGGAAGCAGAGCAGCGGCGCCGACGGCGCGCCGGGCGCGCTGCCCGACCTCGAGGCGTACCTCGACAACGCGGACAACCTGGCCTGCACGGTGGTCAACGTCGTGCACTGGATCCACGCCGGCGACCCGGTGACGCTTGCCCACCTCGACCGGCTCATCGAGGCGAGCGGGGTGGTCCAGCGGATCCTTCGGCTGGTGAACGACCTGGGCACCTACGAGCGGGACCTGCGCTGGGGGGACCTGAACGCGCTGCTGCTGGTGGCCGACCGCGACGAGGTGCCGCGGCGGATCGGCACGCTGGTGGCGCAGGCTCGGGAGCTGCTCACCCCGCTGCGCGAGACCTGCCCGGTGCAGGCCGACTACCTGGCCCGGCAGATCGGCTTCAGCAGCGGCTTCTACCGCTCGACCGACTTCTGGGGAGCGCTGTGACCGGTTCACCGACCCCGGGCGGCTGGGGACGGCCGGAGGTGGCCGGGGCGACCCGCGAGCTGTTGGCCGCCATGGCGCTCGAACCAGCCGGCCGCGTCACCCCCTCGGTGTACGAGACCGGACGGGTGGTCAGCGACGCGCCGTGGCTCGCCGGGCACGACCGGCGGCTGCGCTACCTGCTCGGCAGCCAACGACCCGACGGCGGCTGGGGCGCCGCGGGCGGCTACGCGCTCGTGCCGACCCTCAGCGCGGTGGAGGCGTTGCTCGCCAGCGCGCTGCCCGCCGGCGGTGACCCGACCGATCCACCGGCCGCGACGACGAGCGGATCGTCACCGGCGACGCCACCCGAGGCGGCACAGCGGACGGCGCACGCGGCGGACGGGCCGGCGCGCGGCGAGTTGCTGGCGGCCGCCGGGCGGGGGCTGACCGCTCTGCGGAGCTGGCTCGCCGACGGCCCGCCGGAGCTTCCGGACACACCGGCCGCCGATCTGATCGTGCCGGCGCTGACCGACCGGATCAACGCCCACCTCGACCGCCTCGGCGCCCGGCCGGGCGACGACGGGTCCGGCGCGGCGCTGCCGAGCGCCGTGGACCGGCGACGCTTCGCCGCACTGGGCACCCTGCTGGCGACCGGCCGGCCGGTACCGCAGAAGCTGTTGCACGCCTTCGAGGTGCTCGGGCCGGCGGCCCGGGGCCGGCCGGACGTGGTGCCGGTGGCCGGCGCGGTCGGCGCCTCTCCCGCGGCGACCGCGGCGTGGCTCGACGATCCGGCGAGCGCCGATCCCGAGGTGCTGTCCTATCTCGAGGACGCGGTCCGCCAGCACGACGGCCCGGTGCCCTGCTGCACCCCGGTCACGGTCTTCGAGCGCGCCTGGACGTTGAGCAGCCTGGCCCGCGCCGGGGTGCCGGTACGGCCGACGCCGCGCCTGATCGCCGAGCTGGCCGACGCGCTCGGCCCGGAGGGCGCCGCGACCGGGCCCGGACTGCCGGCCGACGCGGACACCACCTCGGCCGCCCTGTACGCGCTCGCCCTGCTCGGCCGTCCCGTCGATCCGGCCAGCCTGCTCCGCTACGACCTCGGCAGTCACTTCTGCACCTGGCAGGGGGAGGACGGGCGCTCGGTCACCACCAACGCGCACGTACTGGAGGCGCTGGGCTGGCACGCCGAGCACACCGCACCGGGGGCCGAGCGTTACCGCGACCGGGTGGCCGCGCTGGCGGAGTGGCTGCGCGAGCAGCAGCAGCCCGACGGCAGCTGGACCGACCGGTGGCACGCCTCGCCGTACTACGCCACCTGCTGCGCCGTGCTGGCGCTGGACGCTCACGCACCCGCCACGGTCGCCGCCGAGGCGGTGGACCGGGCCGTCGACTGGGTCGTCGCCACCCAGCGACCGGACGGGTCGTGGGGGCGCTGGGCCGGCACCGTGGAGGAGAGCGCCTACGCGCTGCACGTGCTGCTCGGCACCGACCGGCCGGTGCGACCGGGGGTGCGGGACGCGGTGATCCGCGGGCTGGCGCAGCTGGCCGCCGCGGATCCTCGGCGCACCCACCCACCACTGTGGCACGACAAGGACCTCTACGCCCCGGTGCTGATCGTGCGGGCGGCCGTCGTCGCCGCGTGGCAGCTGGCACTGGCCAGATCGGACCTGGCCGTGGCCGTGGGGCCGGACGCGACCGCACCGGTGTCCGACGGGCCCATGATCAGGAGCGCTTGAGTGAGACAGCGGACGCTGCTAGCGTGCGCCGGGGTCGATGCGTGCGGCTGCACGCGGTACTGACTGACGGATCACTCAGGCCATGCCAGGGACGGTGTAATGGGTTCCCGCAGCTCGAATCTGCGTACCAAGGTCGTTGCGCTGCTCGCGTCCCTGGTGGCGCTCTGGGGCTTCACCGCCTGGGTCACCATCCGGGACGGTATGAACCTGCTCGGTGTGCAGGCGTTGGACACCAAGGTGTTCAACCCCACCGAGCCGCTGCTCCTGCAGTTGCAGCTGGAACGCCGGACGTCGCTGACCCTGCTCGGCCGCCCCGACGACGAGCAGCGGGCCGCGCTCGCCGAGATCCGTCCCCGCACCGACGAGCTGGCCGCGGACTTCAAGGAGTCCGTCGACAGCTGGCAGGTCGACGCGTTGGGCAGCGGCACCCTCGACCGGCGGATCACCGACCTGATCGGCGGCCTCGACCGGCTCTCGGTGACGCGGCAGGCGGTCGACGACAAGACCATCGACCGGGCCGAGGCGGGCGCGGCGTTCACCGGGCTCATCGAATCGATCTACCGGGTCTACGACGCGCTGGGCAACCTCGACGACGAGCAGGTCGCCGAGGACACCGCCGCGCTGATCGGCCTGAACCGGGCCCGCGAGCTGCTGTCCCAGGAGGACGCGCTGCTCGCCGGCGTGCTCGCGGCCGGCCGCATCACGCCCGCGGAACAGTCGCAGTTCACCCGCATCGTCGGCGCCCGACAGTTCACCGCCGAGCAGGCGCTGGTCCGGCTGCCGAGCGCCGACCAGCAGCGCTACACCGAGATGTCGAACGGTGCGACGTTCCGCCAGCTGACCGACCTGGAGAACCGGGTCATGCAGGCCAACGGCACCCGCCCGCCGATCAGCGCCGACTCGTGGGACGAGGTCGGCGCGCCGGCGCTCACCCAGATCGCCGACGTGGTGCTCGCCGGTGGCGACGACGTGGTCGAACGGGCCGCTCCGGTGGCCATCGGCGTCATCGTCCGGCTGGTGCTCGCCGCCGGTCTCGGCCTGATCGCGGTCATCGCCTCCATCATCGTGTCGATCACCACCGCCCGGTCCCTGGTCCAGCAGCTCGAACGGCTGCGAGAGGCCGCCTTCCGGCTGGCCAACGAGCGGCTGCCCCGGGTGGTGGAGCGGCTCGGGCAGGGCGAAGAGGTCGACGTGGCCAAGGAGGCGCCACCGCTCGAGTTCGGTACCGACGAGATCGGCCAGGTGGGTAAGGCGTTCAACGTGGTCCAGGAGACCGCGATCCGCACCGCCGTCGAGCAGGCCGACCTGCGCCGCAACGTCCGCGAGGTCTTCCTCAGCCTGGCCCGGCGCACCCAGGCCCTGGTGCACCGCCAGCTCACCCTGCTGGACGCCATGGAGCGGCGGGAGCAGGACGCCGAGGAGCTGGAGGACCTGTTCCGGGTCGACCACCTCGCCACCCGGATGCGGCGTAACGCGGAGAACCTGATCGTGCTCTCCGGCTCCACGCCCGGCCGGGCCTGGCGCCGCAACGTTCCGATGGTCGACGTGGTCCGGGGCGCGGTCGCCGAGGTCGAGGACTACACCCGGGTCAACGTGCTGCCGCTCGGGCGGGTGTCGCTCGCCGGCCGGGCCGTCGGTGACGCGATCCACCTGCTCGCCGAGCTGATCGAGAACGGCCTGTCGTTCTCGCCGCCGAACACCACCGTCGAGGTGCGCGGTCAGATGGTGGCCAACGGGTTCGCCATCGAGATCGAGGACCGGGGCCTCGGGATGAGCCCCGAGGACCTCACCGCCGCGAACCACCGGATCGTCGACCAGTCCGAGCTGAACCTCGCCAACGCCTCCCGGCTGGGCCTCTACGTGGTGAGCCGGCTGACCGAGCGGCACGGCATCCGGGTGCAGTTGAAGGAGTCCGCGTACGGGGGCACCACGGCCGTCGTGCTGATCCCGATCGAGCTGGTCACCGACGCCGGCGACGAGTCGGAGACCTCCACCGAGTTCCCGGCCGGTGCGCCGGCCGCCCCGGCGGGCGACGCCCCCGCCGCTCCGAGTGCCGCCGCGTCGAGCGGGGGCACCCCGGCCCTGTCCGCCGCGCCGGCCGGCGTCGAGCAGCCCCCGGCATTCCCTGCGGCGCCGGTGGCGCTGGCCGAGTCGCCGGTCGCACGCGGGCCGGAGTCGCCGGTCGCGCAGGCCGGCGGCGCCGACGCGGGCGGGCTGCCCACCCGGGCCCGGACCGGGCCGGTCGCCGAGCAGGGTCTGCCGACCCGGGCCCGGCGCGGGCCCGACCAGCAGCCGGCACTGGACGGACCGACGTTCCCGACCGGGCTGCCGATGGCGCTGCCCCGTCCGGGCGTGGAGGAGGCTTCCGTGCCGGGTACGGACGCCGGCGCCGAGGGTGGTCCGCTCCCGGAGCGGGCCGAGCAGGACCGCACCGACTCTGGCCTGCCGGTCCGGGTCCGTCAGGCGAACATCGTGCCGGAACTGCGTGACGATCCCGCCGCGAACGCCGCTGAGGAGGACGAGGACGCCATTCGGCCGCCGGAGCAGGTGCGCCGGATGATGAGCTCGTACCAGACCGGGACCCGGCGGGGCCGGACGGACGCCGCCCGCCTGCTGGGCGGGGCTGGCGAGGCGTCGGAACCCGCGTCCGGTTCGGACTCCGACGAGCAGCAGGCGACCTGACCCGTGCCGGCGACGCGGAGGAATCCCGCTCGCGACGGAACGGTCAGCCCCAGACGAATACGGCGACATCCGCCGGGGGAGAAGAGGACGACGAGTGGCCCAGAAGACGGCATCGAGTGCCGACCTGACGTGGTTGCTGGATGATCTGGTCGGCCGGGTGAAGCAGGCCGAGCATGCGGTCGCGCTCTCGACGGACGGCCTGTTGATGGCCTCCTCACAGGGGCTGAGCCGGGACGACGGCGAGCACCTGGCGGCCATGGCGGCCGGGATCCAGAGTCTGGCCCGGGGAGCGGGCAAGCGGTTCGGTGGTGGCCAGGTACAGCAGACCATCATCGAGATGCAGTCCTCGTTCCTCTTCGTCACAGCGGCCGGGCGCAACGCCTGTCTCGCGGTGCTGGCCAGCGAGGACGCCGACGTCGGGCTGATCGCCTACGAGATGGCGATGCTGGTCACCCGGGTCGGCAAGTACGTCGCGTCGCCGACCCGGACCGCCGAGCAGCCGACCGGCGAGAAGTAGCGGCGATGACGGTGCAGGGGGAGTCCGCGGAGCATCAGTGGGTGGACGACCATGCCGGGCCGGTGGTGCGTCCGTACGCGGTCACGCGTGGCCGCGCCCGCCCGATCACCGGCACGTTCGATCTGATCTCACTGGTCACGGCGACCCGCGCCGACGTCGGCGCGGAGATCGGCCTGGGGCCGGAGCACGTCGCGATCGTCGGGCTCTGCCAGCGCATCCAGTCCGTCGCCGAGATCGCCGCCCACCTGGATCTCCCGGTGGGCACCATCCGGGTCCTGCTGGGTGATCTGGCGGCTCGCAGCCTGGTACAGGTCCGTGAGCCGCACACCGCGGCCGGCCTTCCCGACAACAGTGTTTTCGAGGCGGTAATCAATGGACTACGGGCACTCTGAGCGGCCGCCGGGAGCGACCCCACTGCCCACCGCGATCAAGATCCTGGTCGCGGGCGGATTCGGCGTGGGCAAGACCACCATGGTCGGCGCGGTCAGTGAGACGCGCCCGTTGCGCACCGAGGAGGTGCTGACCGAGTCCGGCGTCGGCATCGACGACCTGTCCGGGGTGGAGAGCAAGTCCACCACGACGGTCGCGATGGACTTCGGTCGGATCACGATCAGCGACGACCTCGTGCTCTATCTCTTCGGCACGCCCGGGCAGGACCGCTTCTGGTTCGTCTGGGACGAGCTGGCGCTCGGCGCGATCGGCGCGGTGGTGCTCGCCGACACCCGGCGGCTGGCCGACTGCTTCCCATCCATCGACTACTTCGAGGGGCGTGGCACGCCCTTCGTGGTGGCGGTGAACTGTTTCGAGGGGGCTCGGCAGTTCCGACTCGACGAGGTGCAGGCGGCGCTGAACCTGGATCCGGGGGTGCCGGTGCTGCTCTGCGACGCCCGGCACCGGGAGTCGAGCAAGGAGGTGCTCATCACCCTGATGGAGCACGCGATGAAGACCCGGGACGCCCGCCGCCGGGCCGAGTGAGCGCACCGCCGCGCCGCCGACGGCGCGGCACGGGTACACGAAGAAGGCCCCTCCCGGCGAACCGGGAGGGGCCTTCTCGTTGGTACGTCAGTTGGCGATCATCCGGCGCAGCACGTACTGCAGGATGCCGCCGTGCCGGTAGTAGTCCGCCTCGCCCGGCGTGTCGATGCGGACCACCGCGTCGAACTCGACGCCGGTGTCGGTGCTGACCTTGACCGTACGCGGGGTCTCGCCTTCGTTCAGCGCGGTCACCCCGGTGATGGTGAAGGTCTCCGTGCCGGTCAGCCCGAGCGACTCCGCGGTGGTGTCGGTCGGGTACTGCAGCGGCAGCACGCCCATGCCGATCAGGTTGGAGCGGTGGATCCGCTCGTACGACTCGGCGATGACCGCCTTGACGCCGAGCAGCATGGTGCCCTTGGCCGCCCAGTCCCGCGACGAGCCGGAGCCGTACTCCTTGCCGGCCAGCACCACCAGCGGGAGGCCCGCTTCCTGGTAGGCGACCGAGGCGTCGTAGATCGAGGTCTGCTCGCCGGTCAGGTGGTTGACCGTGAAGCCGCCCTCGACGCCGGGGACCAGCTGGTTGCGCAGCCGGATGTTGGCGAACGTGCCCCGGATCATCACCTCGTGGTTGCCCCGGCGGGAGCCGTACGAGTTGAACTCGTGCCGCGGCACACCGTGCTCGGCCAGGTACTTGCCGGCGGGGGAGTCCGCCTTGATCGAGCCGGCCGGGGAGATGTGGTCGGTGGTCACCGAGTCGCCCAGCTTGGCCAGCACCCGGGCGCCGGAGATGTCGGCGACCGCCTGCGGGGTGCGCCCCATGCCCTCGAAGTACGGGGGCTTGCGCACGTAGGTGGAGTCGCTGTCCCAGGCGAAGGTGTCACCGGTCGGGGTCGGCAGCGACTGCCAGCGCTCGTCGCCGGCGAAGACGTCGGCGTACGCGGAGCTGAACCCGCTGGCGCCGAGCGCCGAGGCGATGACGTCCTGGATCTCGGCGCTGCTCGGCCAGAGGTCACGCAGGAAGACCGGCTGGCCGGTGCTGTCCTCACCGATCGGCTCGTTGGCCAGGTCGATGTCCATCGTGCCGGCCAGCGCGTAGGCGACCACCAGCGGCGGGGACGCCAGGTAGTTCATCTTGACGTCCGGGTTGATCCGGCCCTCGAAGTTCCGGTTGCCGGAGAGCACCGAGACGACCGCGAGGTCGGCCTCGTTCACCGCGGCGGAGACCTCCTCCGGCAGCGGGCCGGAGTTGCCGATGCAGGTGGTGCAGCCGTAGCCGACCAGGTTGAAGCCGAGCTTGTCCAGGTACGGGGTGAGGCCGGCCCGCTCGTAGTAGTCCATGACGACCTTGGACCCGGGGGCCAGGGTGGTTTTCACCCATGGCTTGCGGGTCAGGCCCCGCTCCACCGCGTTGCGGGCCAGCAGTGCCGCGCCGATCATGACCTGCGGGTTGGACGTGTTGGTGCAGGAGGTGATCGCGGCGATCACCACGGCGCCGTGGTCCAGCTCGTACTCGACCCCGTCGGCGCCGGTGACCCGGGTCGGGTTGGTGGCCCGCCCACCCGCGCCGACCGCCGCGGTCTCCAGGTCGCGCGGGGCGTCGGCCGGGTCGTTGACGCCGTTGGCGGGCGAGTCGCTGGCCGGGAAGGACTCGGCGCTGGCCTCGTCGGCGTGGCCCACGACCCCGAACGGCTTCTCCTGCTGAGGTACGCCCGCGCCGCGGCCCTGGTCGCCACCGGTCTCGTCGGCGGCCACGTAGTCCTTGAGCGCCGAGCGGAACAGCGTCTTGGCGCTGCCCAGCGGCACCCGGTCCTGCGGGCGCTTCGGGCCGGCCAGGGACGGCTCGATGGTGCTCAGGTCGAGCTCCAGCCGCTCCGAGTAGTCCGGCTCGGCGGCCGGGTCGTGCCAGAGGCCCTGCGCCTTGGCGTACTCCTCGACGAGCGCCACCTGGGCGGCGTCGCGGCCGGTCAGCTCCAGGTAGCGGATGGTCTCGGAGTCGATCGGGAAGATCGCCACGGTGGAGCCGTACTCCGGCGACATGTTGCCGATGGTGGCCCGGTTGGCCAGCGGCACGGCGCTCACGCCCGGGCCGTAGAACTCGACGAACTTGCCGACCACGCCGTGCTTGCGCAGCATCTCGGTGATGGTGAGCACCAGGTCGGTGGCGGTGGTGCCGGCCGGCATCTCGCCGGAGAGCTTGAAGCCGACGACCCGCGGGATCAGCATGCTCACCGGCTGGCCCAGCATGGCGGCCTCGGCCTCGATGCCGCCGACGCCCCAGCCGAGCACGCCGAGGCCGTTGACCATGGTGGTGTGCGAGTCGGTGCCGACCACGGTGTCCGGGTACGCCTGCCCGTTGCGCTCCATGATCGTGCGGGCCAGGTACTCGATGTTGACCTGGTGCACGATGCCGGTGCCCGGCGGGACGACCTTGAACTCGTTGAACGCCGTCTGGCCCCAGCGCAGGAACTGGTAGCGCTCCTTGTTGCGCTCGTACTCCAGCTCGACGTTGCGCTGGAAGGCGTCCTCGCGGCCGAACAGGTCGGCGATGACCGAGTGGTCGATGACCAGCTCGGCCGGTGCGAGGGGGTTGACCTTGGTGGCGTCGCCGCCGAGGTCACGGACGGCCTCGCGCATGGTGGCCAGGTCGACCACGCACGGCACGCCGGTGAAGTCCTGCATGAGCACCCGCGCCGGGGTGAACTGGATCTCCACGCTCGGGTCGGCGGTGGATTCCCACGCGCCGAGCTGCCGGATGTGGTCGGCGGTGATGTTCGCGCCGTCCTCGGTCCGCAGCAGGTTCTCCAGCAGGATCTTCAAGCTGTACGGCAGCCGGTCGTGACCGTCCACCGTGTCGATCCTGAAAATCTCGTAGCTCGCGTCTCCGACGCGTAGCTGGCTCTTCGCACCGAAGGTGTCGAGGCTCGCCACGTCGTACTCCTTCACACCAGCGACCGTGAGTAGTCCTGAGCAGTCTGTCGCACCGGTCCGGGTGCCGCCGAGGTTAGGCGACACTTACCCGCTTCCCGTACTCAACAAAACCGTACGTCCGTCTTGCTATTCGCGCAACCTCGTGCCATCGTCCGGTACGAGGAGGTGCCTTCATGATCCATCACGTCCAGCTCGCCTGCCCGCGCGGCACCGAGGACGCGTCCCGGGCGTTCTACGTCGACCTGCTCGGCATGACCGAGAAGCCCAAACCGCCGGCGCTCGCGGCCCGCGGCGGGTGCTGGTTCACCGGGTACGGCGCCGAGCTGCACCTCGGCGTCGAGGACGACTTCCGGCCAGCCCGCAAGGCCCACCCCGCGCTGCTCCGACCCGACCTGGACGCGCTCGCCGCCCGCCTCGCCGCCGCCGGCGTGCCGGTGACCTGGGGAGACGGGGAGCTGCCCGGGATGCGCCGGTTCCACACCGAGGACGTGCACGGCAACCGCCTGGAGTTCGTCGCCCCAGCCGATTGACCCCCCCCGGGGCGGCCCCGCCGGCGCCCGCCGGACCGGCCGGCCGCGGGTAGGGTTCGAGGCCGGACCGGGGAGGGGTGCGGGTGCTCGACGTACAACACTGGCTCGTGACGCTGCCACCGGTGGCGGTCTACCTGATGGTGGCCGGGGTGATCGGGGTGGAGAGCATGGGCGTGCCGCTGCCCGGCGAGATCACCCTGGTCAGCGCGGCACTGCTGGCCGCGGCCGGTGCCGTCCAGCCGGAGTGGGTGGCCGCCGCCGCCGCGCTCGGCGCCATCGTCGGCGACTCGCTGGGCTACACCATCGGCCGCCGGGGCGGTCGGCCACTGCTCGCCCGGCTGGGCCGGCGCTTCCCCCGGCATCTCGGGCCGGACCAGCTCGCCCGGGCCGAGCTCACCTTCGCCCGGCACGGGGTTTGGGCGGTCTTCTTCGGCCGGTTCGTCGCGCTGCTGCGCGTCCTCGCCGGGCCGCTGGCCGGCGCCCTGCACGTGCCGTACCGCCGGTTCCTGATCGCCAACGCGGCCGGCGGGTTGGTCTGGGCCTTCGCCACCACGTACCTGCTCTTCCACCTCGGCCGGGTGGCCGAGCACTGGCTCAAGGACTTCTCCTGGGTCGGCCTCGCCGTGGCGGTGCTCGCCGGTCTCGGCAGCACCTGGTGGCTGCGTCGGCGGGCCCGGCGGGCGCACCCGGTGCCGGAGCCCGAAGGCGCCGCCCCCGCCGGCAGCCGCTGAGACGACGAAAAGGCCGGCCCGTCGCGGGCCGGCCTTCTGCACTGAGACGACAGAAGGGCCGGACCCCTGGTGGGGGTCCGGCCCTTCCGGTGTTTGCGGTGCTTGTTGTGGGTCAGCTGGTGGAGTAGCCGCGGGTGGCGATCCAGTCCGCGAGGTGCTCGGTGCTGATCCAGTAGGAGGCCATGTTGGGGTCGGCGGAGTCGGCGATCTTCGCCTCGTTGCCGCCGTCGCGGTAGCCGACGACGCTGATGTAGTGCCCGCCCTCGAAAGAGTGGGTGGTGCCGTCGGTGTCGGTGCTGGTGCCGGCGATGTTGGCGACCACGGCGCGGCCGTCGTCGACGGTGCGCACGATGTCGGCGCGCAGGGTGTCGGTCTGCTTGCCGTCGGCGTTGCTGTTGCGGATTTCGACGCTGTGGTAGGCGTCGGCCTTACCGGTTTCCTTGT
>NZ_JBITFP010000038.1:0-48637 GCF_044456245.1 Micromonospora sp. NPDC051006 | reverse complement strand
GCCCAACGGCCCGGCCGGGGTCCAACACCCCCCCGCACGCCAGGTGGCCAACCCCCCCCCCACCCCCCCCCCCCCGGGGGGGGTGGGGGGGGGGGCGGCCCGGGGGGGGGGGGGGGGGGCCCGGCCCCCGTACCCCCTTCGGTTCGTGCTTGTGACCACCCGCAGCTCGGCTGCGCCGGTGGCAGCGCCGCTCGGCGCCTTCCTCGACACGTGCCGCCTCGAGGAAGGCTCCCTTGTGACTACCGTCATGCCGTCATTCGCTGATACCGGCCTGGCGCCGAACCTGCTCGCCGCACTGTCGGCCCAGGGCATCGCCGCGCCGTTCCCGATCCAGTCCGCCACCCTGCCCGACTCGCTCGCCGGCCGGGACGTGCTGGGCCGGGGCCGCACCGGCTCCGGCAAGACCCTCGCCTTCGGGCTCGCACTGCTGCACCGCACCACCGGTCACCGGGCCCGCCCGGGCCGTCCACTGGCACTGGTGCTGGTGCCGACCCGTGAGCTGGCCCAGCAGGTCACCACCGCGCTCGCCCCGTACGCCCGCGCCGTCGGGCTGCGCTGCGCGACCGTGGTGGGCGGCCTCTCGCTCCAGCGCCAGGCGGACGCGCTGCGCGCCGGCGCCGAGGTCGTGGTGGCCACCCCCGGTCGGCTGCACGACCTGATCAACCGCGGCGACGCCCGTCTCGACCAGGTCGAGATCACCGTGCTGGACGAGGCCGACCAGATGGCCGACATGGGCTTCCTGCCGCAGGTCACGAAGCTGCTGGAGCAGGTCGCCCCGCAGGGGCAGCGGATGCTCTTCTCGGCGACCCTGGACGGCGGCGTCGACCGCCTGGTCCGTCGCTTCCTGAGCAACCCGGTGACCCACTCGGTCGACCCGGGCACGGCCACCGTCAGCGCGATGACCCACCACGTGCTGCACGTCGACGCGGTGGACAAGCCCGCCGCGCTGACCCGCATCGCCGCCCGTGAGGGCCGCACCATCCTGTTCATGGGTACCAAGCACCGCGCCGACCGGCTCGCCCGCCAGCTGCTCTCCAAGGGGGTACGCGCCGCGGCGCTGCACGGCGGCAAGTCGCAGCCGCAGCGCACCCGGATCCTGGAGCAGTTCCGCAACGGGCAGGTGAGCGTCCTGGTCGCCACGGACGTGGCGGCCCGGGGCATCCACGTCGACGGGCTGGACCTGGTGGTCAACGTGGACCCGCCGACCGAGGCGAAGGACTACCTGCACCGGGGTGGCCGCACCGCCCGGGCGGGGGAGTCCGGCACGGTGGTGACCCTGGTCCTGCCGGAGCAGCGCCGCGACGTGTCCCGGCTGATGGCCACGGCCGGCATCCGCCCGGAGTCGGTCCAGGTGCGCTCCGACGAGGCCGCGCTGGTGCGGGTGACCGGTGCCCGGGAGCCCTCCGGCGTGCCGGTGACCATCGCCGCGCCCCCGGCGCCCGCGGCCAAGCGCGCCTCGGGTGGTCGTGGCACCGCGACGAGCACCGACGGCACCTCGAACGTCGGCCGGCCGGCGCACCGCGCCTCGGGCCGGTCCCGTCGGCCGCGCCGGCCGCGTATCGCCTGACGCCCGCGGCTGACCTCGTCCCGCGCCGCCGCACCGGTTGACTGAGTCGGTAATCAGCATCCGGTGCGTCGGGTGGGCGACTGCGGGGTCGTACCGGCCTGGTCGAAGCTGCCCTGGGGACGTCGTCGGGCGGGGGGCCCGGCGCGGGAGGGGTGACCATGGTGGGCGACGTGGACTCCGGCGCGGCACTGCGCGAGCTGCTCATGGTGCTCGCGGTCGCCGTCGCCGGACTGCTGCTCGCCATGGTCGCGGCCTTCACGCCCTGGCACGCCACCCCGGCCGGGTCTGCTCCCGCCGGCCTGGTGGAGCTGCACGGCCCGGGTGATCCGGGCGCCGCCCCGGCAGGTACGCGAGCCGGCTGACCGGCCGTCGAGGCCCGTCGAGCCGTCGCGTCCGCCAGGGTGCGCCGGGTCGGGTCGTGCGTGGTGTGGTCGGGCCGGCGGGGCACCGGTCCGACCACGCCCTGCTGTCCGGCAGTCGGCCCGGGTCTCTTCTCCGTCATCCAGATGCCGGGACGATTCGATCTCGGCTATGTCGGTCTTTCCTACCGGCTCGATAGGATTACCACTCCTGTCGCGCTGGCTGGAGAGAGGCGACGCATGACCTTCCACTGGTTTCTCCCCACCTCCGGCGACGGCGACCAGGTGGGCGCGGCGACCGTCACGGCCGGCGCGGCCAGGCACGACCGCGCCGCGACCGTCGCCTACCTGGCCGAGGTCGGTCGGGCCGCCGAGCGGGGCGGCTTCGCGGCCGTGCTCACCCCGGTGGGCGCGGGCTGCCCCGACCCGTGGATCGTCTGCGCCGCCGTCGCCCAGCACACCGAGCGGCTCGGCATGCTCGTCGCGGTCCGGGCCGGCTTCGCGCTGCCCACCCTGATCGCCCAGCAGGCCGAGGCGTTCCAGGCGGTCTCCGGCGGCCGACTGTCGATCAACGTCGTCACCGGCGGCGACCCGGCCGAGCAGCGGGCGTACGGCGACTTCCTGCCGCACGACGCCCGCTACGCGCGTACCGGCGAGTTTCTCGACGTGCTCCGCCGCTGCTGGCGCGGCGAGCCGTTCGACTTCACCGGCGCGCACTACCAGATCGCCGGCGGCGGCCTGGCCAACCCGCTGACCGACCCGCCGCCGGTCTACTTCGGCGGTGCCTCCCCGGCAGCCGAGGCGGTGGCCGCCCGGCACGCCGAGGTGTACCTCATGTGGGGCGAACCCCCGACCGCGATCGCCGCCCGGGTGGCCCGGATCCGCGCGCTCGCCGCCGAGCACGGCCGGCAGTTGCGGACCGGGATCCGGCTGCACGTCATCGCCCGGGCCACCGCCGCCGAGGCGTGGGCCGAGGCCGACCGGCTGCTGGCCGGGATGAGTCCGGAACGGATCGCCGCCGCCCAGGCGCGGTTCCGCCGGATGGACTCGGTCGGGCAGGCCCGGATGGCCGCCCTGAACGGCGGGAGCGCCGACGGGCTCACCGTCGCGCCGAACCTCTGGGCCGGGGTCGGTCTGGTCCGCGAGGGCGCCGGCACCGCGCTGGTCGGCAGCTACGCCGAGGTCGCCGCCCGGATCGACGAGTACGCCGGGCTCGGCGTCGACGAGTTCGTGCTCTCCGGTTGGCCGCACCGGGAGGAGGCCGAGCGGGTCGGCGCCGAGGTGCTGCCCCTGGTGACGGCCCCGGTCGCGGCTGCTCACCGGAGGTCGCCGGTGGCGACGGTGCCGACGCGCTAGGGTCGATCCCGTGGCGGCGCGGAGATCGAGAATTCCAGCGACGAAGTACCCGGTCGAGCGGTTCACCCTCGACAACGGCCTGCGGGTGGTCCTCACCCCGGACCGCAGCGCCCCGGTCATCGGGGTCGCCGTGGTCTACGACGTCGGCATCCGCTCCGAACCGGAGGGGCGTACCGGCTTCGCCCACCTCTTCGAGCACCTGATGTTCCAGGGTTCGGAGAACCTGGAGAAGCTGGCCCACTTCCGGCACGTGCAGGGCGCCGGGGGCACCTTCAACGGCTCCACCCACCTCGACTACACCGACTACTTCGAGACCCTGCCGAGCAACGCGCTGGAACGGGCGCTCTTCCTGGAGGCCGACCGGATGCGCGGCCCCCGGCTGACCGAGGAGAACCTGCGCAACCAGGTCGACGTGGTCAAGGAGGAGATCCGGGTCAACGTGCTCAACCGGCCGTACGGCGGCTTCCCCTGGCTGACCCTGCCTCCGGTCATGTTCGACACCTTCGCCAACGCGCACGACGGCTACGGCTCCTTCGACGACCTGGAGTCGGCCACCGTCGCCGACGCTGCGGACTTCTTCCGGCGCTACTACGCCAGCGGCAACGCGGTGCTGGCGGTGAGCGGCGACATCGACGTGGCCGAGGCGACCGGGCTGATCGAGCGGCATTTCGGGGACGTACCGGCCCGGCCCGCGCCGCAGCGTCCCGACTTCACCGAACCCGACCTCACCGCTGAGCGGCGCACCTCGTACACCGACCGGCTGGCGCCGCTGCCGGCGGTGGCCGGCGCCTGGCGGGTGCCGGACCCGATCACCGACTTCGTCGGCTACCTGCCCTACGTGGTGCTGGCCGAGGTGCTCACCGACGGCGACGCGTCCCGGCTGGTGGAGCGGCTGGTGCTGCGGGACCGGGCGGTCACCAGCGTCGGCGGCTACCTGGGTTTCATGGGCGACCCGTTCGACGTCCGTGACCCGACGGCGTTGCTCCTCCAGGCGCACCTGCCGCCCGGCGGCGACGTGGACAAGGTGCTGCGCACCGTCGACGAGGAACTGGACCGGCTGGCCAGCGACGGGCTGACCGAGGGCGAGCTGGCCCGCACCCAGGCCCGCATGGGCACCCACCTGCTGCGCGACACCGATGCGGTGCTCGGCCGGGCGCTGCGGATGGCGGTGCTGGAGCAGCAACGCGGCGAGCCCGGGCTGCTCAACGAGCTGCCACGGCTGGTCGGCGAGGTCACCGAGGAACAGGTACGCGCCGCGGCCGCCACCCTGCGGCCGGAGCGCCGCGCGTCCATCGAGGTCATCGCCGGAGGTGCCCGGTGAGCGCGAGGAGTGAGCTGGGTTTGCGAGCCCCGCAGTCGCGAACGAAGGAGGCCCGATGACGGCAATGGTTGAGCCGGGGCCGCGGACGCTGCCGGCGCTGGGCCCGAATCGCAAGCTCAAGCTGCCGAAGCAGGCCGAGCGCACGCTGGCCAACGGCCTCACCGTGATCGCGGTGCGCCGCCCGGCGGTGCCGCTGGTCGAACTGCGGTTGTGGGTGCCGTTCGGGCGGGCCCACCTGGCCCGCGGCGTGATGCTCGCGCAGACCCTGCTCTCCGGGACGCCCGCGATGACCAGCGTGCAGATCGCCGCCGAGCTGCAGAAGGTCGGCGGCGGGCTCGCCGCCGGCGTCGACCCGGACCGGCTGATGCTCTCCGGCACCAGCCTGGTCACCGGGCTGGACCGGATGCTGGAGATCCTCGCCGCCGTGCTGACCTCGGCGAGCTATCCGAAGGACGAGGTGGGCACCGAGCGCGACCGGCTGGTCGACCGGATCCAGGTCGCCCAGAGCCAGCCCGCGCACCTGGCCCGGGAGGCCCTGCTCAAGCGGGTCTACGGCCGGCACCCGTACGCGCTCCAGACGCCCGAGCCGGAGCAGGTCCGTGCGGTCCGTCCGGCCGCGCTGCGCAGCCTGCACGGCGAGCGGGTACACCCGGCCGGGGCGGTGCTGGTGCTGGTCGGCGACGTGCAGCCGGAGCGGGCGCTGGACGCGGCCGAGAAGGCGCTGGGCGACTGGACCGGTGGTGGCCGGGAGGTCGACCTGCCGCCCGCCCCGCCGCTGGAGCCGGGACCGCTGCTGCTGGTCGACCGGCCGGGGTCGGTGCAGTCGTCGCTGCGGGTGGCGCTGCCGGCGGTGCCCCGCACCCACCCGGACCACGCGGCGCTGCAACTGGCCAACCTGATCTTCGGCGGCTACTTCTCCTCCCGGTGGGTGGAGAACATCCGCGAGGACAAGGGCTACACGTACGGCCCGCACTCGCTGGTCGAACACTCGGTGGCCGGGTCGGTGCTGGTCGCCGCCGCCGAGGTGGCGACCGAGGTGACCGGACCGGCGCTGCTGGAGACGACGTACGAGCTGGGCCGGCTGGCCTCGGTGCCGCCGAAGGAGGAGGAGCTCGAGCAGGCCCGGCAGTACGCGCTGGGCACGCTTCAGCTCGGCATGTCCACCCAGGCCGGCCTGGCCGCGTTGACCAGCGCGTACGCCGGCAACGGGCTGCGGCTCGACTTCCTGGCCGAGCACGCGGCCCGGCTGGCGAAGGCCACCGTCGCCGACGTCGCCGAGGCGGCGGCCCGCTACCTCGCCCCGGCGCGGGCGGTCACCGTGGTGCTCGGCGACGCCGAGCGGATCGCGCCGCCGTTGGCCGCGTTGACCGCGGTCGAGACGGCCTCAGTGAGCGCAGCGACCGAGTCATGACGCGCAGCGCGGCGGGGCCTCGTGACGGCGCCGGCCGAAGGGAGGGGTCGGCATGAGCGGGGAGACCGCGCCGCCGCTGGCCCGCTCCACGCTGGACCGGGCCGCGCACCGCCGGACCGACCCGGTCTGGTTGGCCGAGGCGTGGTTGCGGGGTCGGGTGCTGGTGTTGGACTCCACCGCGGAGGGCCGCACCCTGATCCGCACCGAGGGCACCCCGCCGCCGGTGGTGCTGCTGGGCGCGGGGGAGCTGCCACCGGGCAGCGAGGCGACCGCGATGTTCCTCGGGGTCGAGCCGGACGGGGTTCCGGTCTTTGCCGTGGACGTCCCGCTGCCGGCGTTGCCCGGCACCCGCGCGGTCGGCCTGCGCGACGTGGGCCACCTGCTCAGCGATCGGGACGCCGGCCTCTTCACCACCGCGCTGGCGCTGCTCAACTGGCACCTGCGGCACGGCTACTCGTCGGCGAGCGGCGCGCCGACCGAGATGGACGAGGCCGGCTGGTCGCGGATCGACCGCAACGGCGTGCGGATCTGGCCGCGTACCGATCCGGCGATGATCGTGCTGGTGCACGACGGGATGCCCGGCCCGGAGGGGCGGTGCCTGCTGGGCAACAACGCCGCCTGGCCGGGCACCGCCGGCGAGCGCCGCTTCTCCTGCCTGGCCGGTTACGTCGAGCCGGGCGAGTCGGCTGAGGCCGCGGTGCTGCGCGAGGTCTGCGAGGAGGTCGGCGTCGGGGTCGAGCGGATCACGTATGTGGGGAGCCAGGCGTGGCCGTTCCCGGGCTCGCTGATGCTGGGCTTTCTCGCCACGGCCGATCCGGAGCACCCGGTGCGGATCGACCCCACCGAGATCGCGTACGCCCGGTGGTTCTCCCGTCAGGAGATCGGCGCGGCGCTGGCCGGGCGGACGGTGGACGTCGGCGGCGGCGCCCGCTTGCTGCTCCCGCCACCGTCCTCGATCGCGTTGTTCCTGATCCACCGCTGGCTGGACGGCTGGCTGGAACCGTCGGACGGAGCTGGACACGGTCCCGGCCTGTGACCGTCGTTGCCGCGGCGGTCACAGGCCGGGAACACGGACCGTCGTGGTCGGTGGGCGAGGAACACGGCGGGGGAGCCGGTCCGGCCACGACGGACGTCTCTCAGGTGGCGGTGCGATCCGGTCGGTGCCAGCGGCCGGATCCGGGCTCGCTCAGCGGCAGCACTTTGACCCGCTGCCGGCCGGCACGGACCGCGCCCACCGTGGCGAGGGCCCGGGCCAGGATCAGCGCGGCGTCCCGGTCGTCGGCGTGCACGATTTGCCGGCGCGGCTCCGGCGCGGTCGTCTCGTCCCGCAGCCGATGACCGCCGGCCCAGGCGGCGGCGATGTCTCCGTCGGCGACGGAGCGGATGTCGGTGCGAACGATCAGGAACCGCATGAGGGTCTCCGATGAACCGCGACTGATGAGCCGGTGTGGAAGTTCCACGTCACTCTGTCGCCATGTTACGCCGCGTGTTCATCTCGGCAACTGAAACACGACTATCGGTGTGGAGCCTCGTCCGATCAGCGGATGCCTGATCAGCGGGGGTGCCGGGGCCACATGCGACGGGGCCGCCGGCATCGTGCCGACGGCCCCGTGCCTCTCGGTGGGTCAGTCCAGATCGAACTGTCCCTTCTTCGCACCGGTGATGAAGCCCAGCCATCCGGCCCGGTTGAACAGCAGCACCGGGCCGCTCTGGTCCTTGCTGTCCCGCAGCGCGACCGCCGCCGGTCCGCCGCCGAGCGGCGCGACCTCCACGCAGTTGGAGGTCTGGCTGCGGGTGCTCTTACGCCACGGGGCGTCCGCCAGGTTCTGGCCGGGTACGGACGGCGTGTTGCGGATCTCGTTCATGGTTCTGCTCCATTCGAACCGCTTCGATGGGTCGAGTGGTGTCGCACGCGAAACGGAGGGTCCCCCGTGGATCACCGTTCCGTCAGCCGCCCCGAATAGCGGCGGCGCTGGGCCGGCGCCGTTGCCGGCCCGTACGCCACTGTGGACGGGCTTCCCGCCTCGGTCAGCCGTCCCGCCGCGTCGATCAGCCAGGAGAGGGTGTCCGAGGCGGGAAGCGCCGCCGTGCATAGCCACTCGAACACCACTTTATAGCGATTTAGGCCGTTTGCCTCGGTCGACATGACGTCGGTGAACCCCCCTTCGATGGCGACCGTCTCCGGATCGAGGGGATCGGCGAACCGATAGAGCGAGAACGCGGTCGGTGGGAGGTAGAAATCGCCGATCGGCGCGTCGCGGAGCAGCACGTGCAGGGTGACGTTGGGCAGCAGCGCCAGCTCGCAGAGCTGGACCAGTTGCTCGTGGAGCACGTCGGGCGGGCCGGCCCGGTGGCCCAGCGCCGCCTCCTCCAGCACCGCCGTGTAGCGCGGCGCGTCGGGCGCCCTGGTCAGCAACGACTGCCGTGCCAGCCGGGCCTGCACCTCGGTCTCCGGCTCGTCGGTGGGCTCCGGGTCACCGGCGCCCGCCCCGACCTGGCGGGCCGAGACGATCCGCACCCGGGCGTAGCCGGGTGTCTGCAACAGCCCGGGCACCAGCACCGGGTTGTACTCGGAGATCTCGGCACAGCCCGCCTCGAGCTCGGCCCAGCTGCGCTGCTGCTGGGTCATCACCGGGAAGTTCTTCAGCCAGCCACGGATGTCGCCGGCCTCCTGGGTGATGCCGAGCAACTCGCCGCGGAGCGCCTCGCCGGCGCCGTAGAGGTCGAGCAGGTCCCGCACGTCCTCCGGGTCGGGCCGGCTGCGGCCATTCTCCAACCGGGACAATTTGGACGCGGATGCCCAGCCGATCCGCTCGATGACCTGGTCTCCGGTGAGGCCCGCGGCTTCGCGCAGCCGGCGCAGCTCGGTGCCCAACCTGCGACGGCGCAGGATCGGGCTGGGTGAGGCAGGAGGCACGACGACCTCTTTCCCGTCGGCCGCCGCAGACGCGACGGTAACTGTATGAAATTCGCCCCCCACCGTCAGTATGGACGGCGCGACCGGCGTCGGACGTTCCGGCGAGGGCGTGTCTTGCAGAAAAGAGGACCGTGGACGCTGTGGCCTCGCACGAACCGGGCCGCGAGGCACGCGCCACCCCGACCGCGCCCGCCACCGGGCGCACCACCGCAAGCCGGAGGATCCATGCGCACCGTCCTGCGCCGACCCGAGTTCCGCCTGCTCTTCGGCGGGCTGCTGGCCAGCATGACCGCGGAGTCGATCCTCCTGCTCGCGCTCGCCATCTGGGTGAAGGACCTGACCGGTTCGAACGGCATGGCCGGCGGCACCATCTTCGCGATCATCGCGCCGATGACCCTGGCGCCGCTGATCGGCTGGTTCGTCGACCGCTACCCGCGCCGGCCGTTCTTCGTGGTGGCCAACCTGGTGACCGCGGTCCTGCTGATGCCGCTGTTCCTGGTGCGGGATCGGACCGACGTGTGGATCATCTACGCGGTGGCCGCCCTCTACGGGCTCTCCTACCTGACCCTCAGCGCCGCGCTCAACGGGCTGATCCGTGAGCTGGTGCCGGTCGAGCTGCTCGCCGAGGCGAACGGCGTGCTGCAGACCGTACGCCAGGGGCTGCGGTTGATCGGTCCGCTGGCGGGCGCCGGGCTCTACGCGGCGGTCGGCGGCGGGGTGTTGGCCGCGATCGGCATGGTCGGATTCCTGTCAGCCGCCGTCGTGGTGGCCGCGCTGCGCACGACGCAACAGGCGCCGTCCCGGGCCGGGCCGCGCTGGACCGCCGAGCTCGGGGCCGGCCTGCGGCACCTCGCCGGCGAGCCGGCGTTGCGCCGGGCGCTGCTCGGCTACGGCTTCGGCTCGCTGGTGATGGGCTTCACCGAGTCGCTGATCTTCGCGTACGTCGACCACGGACTGCGCCGCGACGCCGCGTTCGTCGGCGTGCTGGTCACCGTGCAGGGGATCGGCGGGCTGATCGGCGGGCTCTGCTCGGCCGGGGCGGTCCGCCGCCTCGGCGAGGTGGGCACGCTCGCCGTCGGCGTCGCCTTCTTCGCGCCGGCCGCGTTGATGCTGGCGTACCCCGATCTCCGGCTGGGGACGGCGGCGGTGCTGCTGGCCGGCGTCTCGCTGCCGCTCACCATGGTCGGGCTGAACACGCTCGTCCAGCGCCGGACCCCGCCCCGCCTGCTCGGCCGGGTCACGGCTGCCGCGGAGGCGGTGATCAGCGGACCGCAGGCGGTCTCGATCGGCGCCGGCGCGCTGCTGGTCGGCGTGCTGGACTACCGACTGCTCTTCCTGCTGATCGGCCTGGCCACCCTGCTCGCCGGGGGCTACCTCTGGCGCGGCCGCCACCTGAGCGCCCCACCCCCATCCACACCCCACATCCCGGCCCCCCGCCGCCCCACCACTCCCGTCGATCATGAGGTTCTCGCCGCGACACGCCGGCGCCGCGGGAGATAACTTCATGATCAACGGTCCGGGTGGGCCACGGCAGACACGGAAAGGGTGGCCGTCCGGGGGGACGGCCACCCTCGCGTTGGGTGCGGGTCAGGCGGCGATGCTGGCGAGGTGCTGCTTGACCTGCGTGATCGACGGGTTGGTGAGCGAGCTGCCGTCGGCGAAGCGCAGGGTCGGCACGGTCTGGTTGCCGCCGTTGACGCCCATCACGAAGTCCGCGGCCTCCGGGTTCTGCTCGATGTCGACCACCTCGTACCCGATGCCCTCCCGGTCGAGCTGCGACTTCAGCCGGTGGCAGTAGCCGCACCACGAGGTCGAATACATCGTCAGCATGGTCAGATCCTCCAACTGCTCCACCCGGTGGCTTGCCGATCAAGCCGAGGCTAATCGCTGCAACGTCCGGGGCGGCTGCGAGAATTCCTGGCTGTGGTGGTTCACTCAGCGTCCGAGCGGGTGCTCGCCGGGCTGGATCCCGAGCAGCGCAACGCGGTGACCGCGCCGGCCGGCCCGGTCTGCGTCCTGGCCGGCGCCGGCACGGGTAAGACCCGGGCCATCACCTCCCGGATCGCCTACCGGGCCCTCACCGGGGAGATCTCCGCCCGGCATGTGCTCGCGGTCACCTTCACCGCCCGGGCCGCCGCCGAGATGCGGCACCGGCTCACCCAGCTCGGGGCTGCCGGCGTGCAGGCACGCACCTTCCATGCGGCGGCACTGCGGCAGGTGCGCTACTTCGCGCCCCGGCTGCTCGACGGCCGGGCCATGCCCGAGCTGTTGGACAGCAAGGTCCGGCTGGTGACGCTCGCCGCCGCCCGCGTCGGCCTGCGTACCGACCGGGCCGCCGCGCGCGACCTGGCCGGCGAGATCGAGTGGGCCAAGTCGTCCCTGGTCGAGCCGGGGGAGTACGTGGTCGCGGCGGCGAAGGGACTGCGCGACACCCCGCACGAGCCGGCAAAGGTCGCCGAGGTGTTCGCCGCGTACGAGAAGATCAAGCGCGGCAACGGGGTGATCGACTTCGAGGACATGCTGCGTGCCGCCGTCTGGGGGATCGAGGAGCACGCCGACGTCGCCGAGCAGGTGCGCGCGCAGTACCGGCACTTCGTGGTCGACGAGTACCAGGACGTCAACCCGCTGCAGCAGCGGCTGTTGGACGCCTGGCTCGGTGGCCGGGACGACCTGACCGTGGTCGGTGACGCCAGCCAGACCATCTACTCCTTCACCGGGGCCACCTCGTCCTACCTGGTCGACTTCCCGCGCCGGCACCGCAACGCGGTGGTGGTCCGGCTGGTCCGCGACTACCGGTCCACCCCGCAGGTGGTCGGGCTGGCCAACGCGGTGATCTCCCAGGCCCGGGGCGCGGAGGCCCGACTGCGGCTGGAGCTGAGCGGGCAGCGCCCGCCCGGCCCCGAGCCCGAGCTGCGCATCTTCACCGACGAGCCGGCCGAGGCGAGCGCGGTGGCCGCGCGCGCCCGGGCGCTCGTCGAGGCCGGCACCCCGGCCCGCGAGATCGCCGTGCTGTTCCGCACCAACGCCCAGTCCGAGGCGTACGAGAAGGCGCTCACCGAGGCCGAGGTGCCCTACGTGGTGCAGGGGGCGGAGCGGTTCTTCGAGCGCGCCGAGGTGCGCCAGGCGATGATCGCGCTGCGCGCCGCCACCCGCTCGATCCCGGGCGAGACCCCGCTGCCGACCGCCGTGGTCGAGGCCCTCGCCGCGGTCGGTTGGGCGCCGGACTCGCCTCCGGCCGGTGGCGCCGCCCGGGAACGCTGGGAAGCGCTCGCCGCATTGGTGCAGCTCGCCGAGGAGTACGCGGCCACGCCCGAGGTGCTCCCGATCGGCGAGGCGGCGTCGGTGGAGCGCCCGGTGACCCTGGCCGGCTTCACCGACGAACTGCACCACCGGGCCAGCCAGCAGCACGTACCGACGGTGGACGGGGTGACACTCGCCTCGCTGCACTCGGCGAAGGGGCTGGAGTGGGACGCGGTCTTCCTGGTCGGGCTCTCCGAGGGCACCCTGCCCACCACCTACGCGAAGACCGTCGAGCAGGTCGAGGAGGAGCGCCGCCTGCTCTACGTCGGCATCACCCGAGCCCGGGAGTGGCTCTGGATGTCGTACGCCGCGGCGCGTTCTCCGGGCGGGCGGGCCCGGCGGCCGTCGCGGTTCCTGCCCCAGCTGGACCGCTCCGGGGGCGTCGAGCGGGCCCGCGGCACGGGACCCGCCGGCCGGCCGGAGCGCCGCCGTACCCAGATCGTCTCCTGCCGGATCTGCGGCGCGACCCTGCTCGCCGGCCCGGACCGCAAGCTCGGCCGCTGCGCGACCTGCCCGTCCGACCTGGACGAGGAGTTGCACGCGCGGCTGTGCGACTGGCGGCAGCGGGTGGCCCGAGCGCAGAAGGTCCCCGCCTACGTGGTCTTCACCGACGCCACGCTCACCGCGCTCGCCGAGCGGCGGCCCCGGCGCGCGGAGGAACTGATCGCCATCGCCGGGATCGGGCCCCGCAAACTCGGGCTCTACGGCGAGTCGGTGTTGGCCCTCGTGGGCGGCGCGACGGTCGACGACGTCTGCCCGGAGAAAACTTTCGAAATCTCGTCGTAAATTCGTTTGCCCTCGCCCCGTGGCGAGGAATAGCCTCAGGACACACCTCGCGAGCAGCGCCATTCCGGCTGCTCACGGGGGGCGAGACCCAGTCGATACGAGGAACGTGAGGGAGGTGGCACCCGTGGAGATCTTCACCTATGAGCGTCCGGCGGCGATGCCAGCTGCCTGCGCTCCGCTGTCGGCTGTCCGGGTTGCCCTTACCGCCGCACGACCGTCGGTTCCGCAGGTGCACCAGGTCCAGGTTCAGGCCGAGCTGAACCTGACCGTCGCGCCGTTCGGAGTCGAGGGCACCAGTGGCTCCACGGGCATGGGCATCAATGTCGCCAAGAAGCGCATGGATGTCCGCGGCGTTCCACCTCGAGGTAGACCGGTCTGATCACAGACCACCGGCTCACCTCGAGGCCGCGGAACCCGCTTACCGGGATCCGCGGCCTCAGTTTTTTGCCCCGCCGAAGTAGTCGGAAGTAGCGATCCACAAGATCGAAGTGAGAGAGAGGTGACCGGGCGATGAGTCTGGCGTTGGCCCCACTCGAGGTGAGCGTCGAGCTGGAGGCGAACCTGCCCTGCCGGAAGTTCGACCCCGACCTGTGGTTCTCCGACTCGCCCGCCGAGCTCGAGCTGGCCAAGTCGCTCTGCGGGGACTGCCCGCTGCGCGTCGAGTGCCTCGCCGGTGCGGTGGAGCGGGCCGAGCCCTGGGGCGTCTGGGGCGGCGAGATCTTCGAGCGTGGCGCGGTCGTTCCGCGTAAGCGGCCCCGTGGCCGTCCGCGCAAGGAAGACGTCGCCCGCGACGCCGCGCTGCGGGTCGAGGCCGAGGCGCGCCTGGCGGCCAGTGGGCTGTCCCAGGGGCGTAACGCGGTCCGGTTGGCGGCCTGACATGAACCCGATCCGTCCCAACTACGCCGGTGTCACGCCGGTAGCGAGCGAGAACACCATGCTGCACGTCCCGAACGGAGCCATCGAGATGCAACTACTCCACGAAGCGTTGTCCCGGGCTCGAATGCGCCGGCCTCAGGCCGGTCGTATCACCACGAGCACTGAGGCAACCCGATCCGCCCGTACCATCGCGCTGAACAGCCGCAAGCAGGCGGCGCGCGACCTGGGCCTTCTCTGACACCACCCACCGAACCGGGGGGGGGGGGGGGGGGGGGGGGGCCGCGCCCCCCCCCCCCCCCCCCCCCCCCGCTTCTCAATCCACGACCGCGCGCCGGTGCTCAGCCGACCGGCGCGAAGCCCGGCAGCCAGCGTTCCAGGATGCCCCGGTACGGCGCCTTCGCCTCCAGCTGGCAGAGCACCCCGATCGACCCCAGCGTCACCCGGTGGATGAGCAGGTACGACGGGGGCAGGTTGAGCTGCCGGCTCAGCTGGTAGGTGGGGGAGCGGGGGCTGGCCAGCCGGGCGGCTTCACCCCGGAGCCAGGCGCGGGTGAACCGGAACTCCTCGGCCGAGATGGGCTCCAGCATCGGACGGATGAAGTCGAGCACCCCCTCGGCGTCGATCTCTTCCGTGGCGCTGATGAAGCCCTCTGCCCGTAGGCCCGCGACCACCTCTTCGGCGTCGTTACGCAGGGCCAGCGCCGCGATCCGACCGATCGGCTCCGGCGTGCCCTCCGGCATCCGGGCCACCGCGCCGAAGTCGATCACCCCGAGCCGGCCGTCCGGCAGCAGCCGGAAGTTGCCCGGGTGCGGGTCGGCGTGCAGCAGACCGGCCCGCTGCGGCGCGGAGAGGTGCAGGATGGCCATCAGCCGGCCCGCCTCGTCCCGCTGGGCCTCGGTGCCCTCCCGGATGATGTCGGCGAGCGGCGTCCCCTCCACCCACTCGGTCACCAGTACCCGGGGCGCGGCGGAGACCACGGCCGGAATGTAGATCTCCGGGTCGTCGGCGTACGCGGCCGCGAACGCGCGCTGGGACTCCGCCTCCAGCTCGTAGTCGAGCTCCTCGGTGATCCGCTCCCGCAGCTCCACCAGGAGCGGCTTGACGTCCAGCCCGGGCTGGATCGCCCGGAACATCCCGCCCAGCCGGGAGAGCTGCTTCAGGTCGGCGAGCAGGGCTTCGCCGGCACCCGGGTACTGGATCTTGACTGCCACGTCCCGGTGGTGCGGCGCGCCCCCCGGGCCGTACCCCGGATCACGCCAGACCGCGCGGTGCACCTGCCCGATGCTCGCCGCCGCGGCCGGGGTGTCGTTGAACTCGACGAACCGGTCCCGCCAGTCGGGGCCGAGCTGCTCGGTCAGCACCTTGTGCACGCTGGCGACCGGCAGCGGCGGGGCGGCCTCCTGGAGCTTGGTCAGGGCCTGCCGGTAGGGCGCGGCGATCTCCTCCGGCAGCGCCGCCTCGAACACCGACAGCGCCTGACCGAACTTCATCGCGCCGCCCTTGAGCTGGCCGAGGACGCTGAAGAGCTGTTCCGCGGTGCGCTGCTGGATCTCCGCGGAGATCACGTCGGAGGCGAGCCCGGTGACGCGCTTTCCCATGCCGAGGACGGTCCGGCCGGCGAAGCCGAGCGGCAGTGCGGCGAGCTTGGCGGTCCGGGACACGGCCCGGCGTGGGATGTCGGTCACCCGGTCATTGTTACCGACTTGGCCGGCCCGCGGCTGCTGAGCGGCCGGGCGACTGTCGTTTGGTCCGGACGGTCGGGCGGACACCGGGCGTCGGCGGACACCGCGACGGCCGCTGCCCGGGGTTCGCCGGAGCATGCGACCGGTTTCAGCGCCGTCGGCGGGAGCATTCGCAGCCGGGGTGCGGCGGCCAGCTCCGGCGGCGGAACCGGCCGGCGCCGACGACCTCCACGGCTCCGCCGGTCGTCTCCGGGGCCCCGCCGTCGAGGTGCGCCAGCGCCTCCGCGACCGCGAATCCGACGGCCGCGAGCAGGGTGGCGGTGGCGCACGCCGGGGCCGGGCCGTCGCCGGTGAGCTGGGCGGCGAGTCGGGGCCAGTCCGGGTCACGGTCGGCCCGGTGCAGGTCGACGCAGTTCAGGCAGGGCCCGACCGGGGGGCGGAGCAGGGGGCCGATCACCGGCACGTCCTCCCGCAGGGTGACCAGCAGGTGCGCCAGGCGGCGCTGGGCGTAGCCGGCGGCGAGCAGGGCCGCCGGCCGGTCGGTGCCGAGTTGCACCGCCAGGTCGGCCCGGCCGCGGTGACCTCGGTGCCCGCCGGTGCCGGGGGCGGCCCGGTCGATCGCCTCCCGCACCGCGGTGGCGAGCGGGCGCCCGAGATCCGCGGCGGGGATGCCGGTGCCGACCAGGTCGGCCGGCTGTACCGGGCCGGCGAGTTCCGGCGTGACCTGGCCCACACCGGCCTGGGCGAGCGCCACGGCCAGTGCCGCGCCGGGCCGACCGGCACCGGTCACCAGCACCCGGGCGGCCTGCCGGCGGCGCAGCACCTGGGCCGGCGTGGCGGGCAGCCGCGCGGCGGCGAGGGCGAGCGCGCCGGCCTCGGCGCCGAGCCGGGCCCGGGTCGGCCCGGCCAGGTCGCGCGGCAGCAGGGTGTGCCGCGGCACGAGCAGGCCCGCGGCCCGCAGGGTGTCGAGCAGGGTACGGACCTCGTCGGTGCCCACGTCGGTGGCGACCGGGTGCGTCAGCACGCCGCGTTCGCTGCGGGTGCCGTCGAGCAGGTCCAACAACCGGGCGGCGCGCGGATTGGCGATCTCGAGCAGGACGGCCCGCTCCGGGCCGACGCCGAGCTGAAGTGTGTGCCGGTCCCGCCAGAGCCGGGTCAGGCCGGGCAGCAGGGTGGGGCGGGGGAGTGCGACACGGGTCATGACAACGAATCGTGACCGCGTCGATGCGCTCGGTCGATCGTTGTCCACAGGTGCGGAGGGCTCTGTCCAGGGCTGTCCACAGGAAATCGCGGGTTATCCACAGCCCGCTGGGCGTCCTGTCCGGGAGGCGACAGTAGGCCCACCGTGACGACTACGGGGGAGGGGTGGCCGTCGGCCACTCCTCCCCCGTACCCGCGCTCCGGGTCAGACCTTGGCCTTGCCCAGGATGCGGTTCACTGTTGTGCCGCACACCGGACACTTGCCCTTGGCCATGTTCATCCCGGTCTTCGAGACCTCGACGCGCCCCTCGAAGTCCCGCTTCTCCTTGCACTTGACGCAGTAACCGTTGTAGGTCTGGGCCTGGTCGGCCACGGTGCCCTCCTCGTCTCGTCCGCCGGCCGATGCCGTCCCGGCGGGTTGCCCGGCGGCGGGCCACACGGGGCGCCGGCGCTGGGTCTATCTCCGCGGTCACGCACGTGACCGCTGGTCCGCGGACCCTACCCAGGTCTGGGCAGTTCCATGTCAGCTGTGCATCGACACTGTGAGGAAGCCGACGACGAGAGTGTGCACGGCGAATAACGTCGGATAAGTCAGTTTGGCGGGGACACGCCGACCGAACTGGCCCAGATGCCCCCTCCGGGGGCCCCCGGGCGCCGCCCGGGCGGGGTGATCACCTACCGTGGGGAGGAAGCGAAGATCCCCCAGGTGGTGACCGAGTGGGCCGCCACGAAGGGTGACGGTGACGCTTCGCGTTGGTCTGCCAAGAATTTTTTCGGGACTCCTGGCGACCAATCACCATCTTCCGGGCGCGTGTCGCGGGGTTGACCCTTCCGACCCCTGGTCACTACGCAGTAGCTTTCCCTCGTGGCAGCAAATCGAGGCTGCGCGGGTCTGTGATGGCAGGGGCGCGCAAGCCGGTCGTCGAGGTGCGGCGCAGCCAGCGCCGGCGACGTACGGTGTCCGCCTACCGCGACGGTGAGCGGGTCGTCGTCCTGATTCCCGACCAGTTCTCCCGGGCCGAGGAGAGCGAGTGGGTCGACCGCATGCTGGCCCGGCTCGCCGCCCGGGAAGGGCGGCTGGCCCGCTCCGACGCCGAGCTGCTCGGCCGGGCCAACCGACTGATCAACGCCTACCTCGCCGAATACGGCCGGCAGGCCGTGCCGGCGAGCGTCCGGTGGGTGACCAACCAGAACGGCCGCTGGGGCTCCTGCACGCCGGCGGACCGGAGCATCCGGATCTCGCACCGGGTGCAGGACATGCCCGACTGGGTGATCGACTACGTGCTGCTCCACGAGCTGGCCCATCTCATCGTGCCCAGCCACAACGCCGCGTTCTGGGCCCTGGTCGGCCGGTACCCCCGTGCGGAGCGGGCCCGCGGCTACCTGGAGGGCGTCGCCGCGGCGGCCTGCGTCCCCGCCCTGGCCGACTGAGCAGCCCTCCGGGCCCGGCCCGCATCCGGTCCAACACGGCTTGACCGGGTCTCGCGGTCGGAGGGCGACGGCCGGAGTGATTTCGGCGGGGGAGGGTTAGGGTCGGGGAATGGTGCGGCGGGTGGTGGTGGCGTTGCTCGGGCCGGTGACGTGGGCGCCGCCCGGCATCGAGCCGGGGCGGTGGCGGCACGCGCTCGCCGAGGACACCGTCGACCTGCTCGCCATGCTGAACGAGGTGGACACCGCGGTGGCCGTCACCCCGGCCGACCGGTCGCTCGCCGACGCGGTGACCTGGCCGGACATGGCCGTCTACGAGGTGCCGGAACCCACGCCGAACGCCGTCTTCGCGGCGCTGACCGGGTACGACCAGGCGGCCGTGATCGCCGCCGACGCGCCTGACCTGCCCGGCCTCACCATCGGCAAGCTGCTCCGCCCGCTGACCAGCCGCCCGGTCGCGGTCGCGCCGGCCGAGGGAGTCGGGCCCGGGCTGCTCGGCGTCGCCGCACGGCTGCCCGTACCCGACTGGTTGCCCGTGATCGACCTGGACCGGTCGTTGCCCACGACGGTCCGCGCCGCCGCCCCGCGCCCCAACGACCTCTCGGTCACCCCGGCGTGGCGTCGACTGCGCGGCCCGGTCGACCTGGCCGCTCTCGACCCGGCGGTGGAGGGCTGGGAGACCACTCGCGCGCTGCTCTCCGGGGCCGGCCAGCCGGGCTGACCCGCCGAACAGCGAGCCCGTCGATCCGCCGAACGTGATCGACTCGCCCGCTTGGAAGTCGGGGTGACCGAGCCCGCAGACACCCCGACATCCAGGAACGCGAGCCGATCTTGCGCGACTGGTTGGCGGATCAGCCGTGAAGCCGGCTGATCGGGCGGACAGCGAACCGGCCGGCACCGCCTGGAAGCGGTGCCGGCCGGTCGGGGGAGGGTCAGGAGCGGCTGTCGCCGTCGGTGTCGTCCGGTCGCTCCGGCCCGCCCGGCGCCTGCTCCTCCGGGCCGCCGGGCGCGGTGAAGTCGAAGGTCTCCAGCTCACCGAGGTCGAGCTGGGCCATCGCGAAGGCCACCGGATCGGCGAAGTCGTCCTCGGAGGGGAGCAGATCCGGGTGGCCCCAGAGCGCGTCCCGGCCGGCGATGCCGCGGTGCTCGGTGAGCGCGGCCCAGAGCGCCGCCGCCTCGCGCAGCCGGCGCGGACGCAGTTCCAGGCCGACCAGGGCGGCGAACGTCTGCTCGGCGGGGCCGCCCGCGGCGCGGCGGCGCCGGAACGCCTCGGCCAGGCGCACCACGTTGGGCAGCCGGTCGCTGGCGGCGCTGTCCACCACGTGGCAGACCCACCCCTCGACCAGCGCCAACGCGGTCTCCAGCCGGGCCAGCGACGCCTTCTGTGCCGGGGTGTCCTCCGGGGTGAAGATGCCCTCCAGGGCGATCGCCTGCATCGACTCCGGATCGGTCGGGTCGACCCGGCCCATCGCCTCCTCGATCGCCTCCCGGTTGACCCGGATGCCCGAGGCGTACATCTCCACCGCGCTGAGCACGTGCCCGCGCAGCCACGGCACGTGCTGGAAGAGCCGTTGGTGGGCGGCCTCGCGCAGGGAGACGTAGAGGCGGACCTCGTCCTCCGGCAGCTCCAGGCCCTCGCCGTACGCCCGGATGTTGGCCGGAATGAGCGCGGCGGTGCCGGCCGGACCGAGCGGCAGCCCGATGTCGCCGGCGGAGAGCACCTCGGCGGCGAGCGAGCCGAGGGCCTGGCCGAGCTGACCGCCGAAGAGGGCGCCACCGAGGGTGGCCACCATCGACTGCATCGGGCCGAGCTGGGCCCGGGCCTCCGGCGGCACCAGGTCGCCCATCGCGCCCACCATCCGGCTGGCCACCGGGTCGCAGAGCTTCCGCCAGACGTCGAGCGTCTTGTAGATCCACTCGTTCCGGTTCCAGGCCACCGAGGTCTGGATCCCGGACGGCAGGGCGGACGCCGGTTCGAGCCACAGGTCGGCGAGGCGCAGCGCCTCTTCCACCGCGTTGCGCTCGTAGGGCGAGACCGCCGGGTCGCCCGCGGCGGCGAGCTGGCTCGCCGCTACCTGCCGGGCCAGGTCCCAGTTGACCGGCCCGCTGCCCGGCGAGGAGAGCAGGTGCTGCAACTGCGACATGAACTGCTGCATCTGCGCCGGGTCGTTGGGGTCTGGTGGCTGCCCACCCGGGAGCGCGAAACCGAACGGAATATCAGGCACGAGCTCTACGGTACGCGCGCCACGCCCCAGGTCGTGTCGCTGGCGTTGCGCTGAGGGCGAAGTCGTTCCCGCGGGTTGCCGGAGCGGCGCCGCCCGGTCGGTACGCTCTGCCGCATGAGACGTCGCGGCCTGACCGTCCTGCTCGGTGCCCTGTTCACCGCCCTGCTCAGCATCGGTGTGCTCGGTGCGCCGATCCCGTACGTGGTGCTCGGCCCCGGGCCGACGGTGAACACTCTCGGCACCGAGAAGGGTAAGGAGGTCATCCAGGTCAGCGGCCGGGCGACCTCCACCTCGGCCGGGCAGTTGCGGCTCACCACGGTCGGCGTGCAGCCCTCGGTCAAGCTCCGCTCGGCCATCGCCGGCTGGTTCTCCAAGGACGAGGCGGTGGTGCCTCGGGAGCTGATCTACCCGCCGGGTGAGTCGCAGGAGCAGGTCGAGCAGCGCAACGCCGAGGACTTCGCCGCCTCGCAGACCAGCGCGGAGACCGCCGCGCTGCGGGAGCTGGGCTTCCCGGTGCAGGTCGTGGTGAAGACGGTGGCCGCGGACGGCCCGGCGGCAGGGGTGCTCAAGCCCGGCGACGTGCTCACGTCGGTCGACGGCCAGCCGGTGCCGGTCGCCGCCCGGCTCACCGAACTGATCCGGGCCAAGCCGGCCGGCAGCGCGCTGACCATCGGCTACACCCGCGTCGGTGCGCCGGCGACCGCCCAGGTCACCAGCCGGGAACAGGACGCCCGGCCACGGATCGGCGTCGAGATCGAGCAGCAGCAGCCGCACCCGTTCAACCTCAGCATCGCCCTGGAGGACATCGGCGGGCCGAGCGCCGGCCTGATGTTCGCGCTCGGCATCGTGGACAAGCTGACCCCCGCGGACCTGACTGGCGGCGCAGTGATCGCCGGCACCGGCACCATCGACGACGAGGGGAAGGTCGGCCCGATCGGCGGGATCGCGCAGAAGCTGGTCGGCGCGAAGCACGCCGGGGCGAAGGTCTTCCTGGTGCCGGCGGACAACTGCGCCGAGGCCGTTCGCAACCCGCAGCCGGACCTGCCGCTGCTCAAGGTCGGCTCGCTGGACGAGGCGCTCACCGCTCTCGAGACGCTGCGCGCCGGCGGTCAGCCGACCCGCTGCTGAGGCTGGCGGCAGGGGGTCGGACACAATGCGTGGCGATGCCGCGTGACCGTGGGCCGCCGCATTCAGGAACACCCCGTACTCTGGGTGCCTGGTCGGAGCCGATCACATCGAGCGTGCGGAGCCAACAGTGGTCATGCGTAGCGGCAGCCCCCTGCCGAGGATGAGTAGGCGCGGTCGCGTCACGATCGCCGTCCTGGTCGGGGTGTTCGTGCTCTTCACCCTGCTCGGCTGGGGTGTGCAGGCCTGGACGGACTGGCTCTGGTTCGACGAGGTCAACTTCACCGAGGTCTTCACCGGGGTGCTCGTCACCCGGTTGCTGCTCTTCCTCACCGTCGGCCTCGCCATGGCGGTGGTCGTCGGCGGCAACCTCTGGCTGGCCCACCGGATGCGCCCGCGGCTGCGCCCGCACTCGGTCGAGCAGGCCACCCTGGAGCGTTACCGGATGGCGCTCGGCCCGCGACTCGGCCTCTGGATAACCCTCGTCGCCGGCGTCGTCGGCCTCTTCGCCGGTCTCTCCGCACAGAGCCGGTGGAACCAGTGGCTGCTCTTCCGCAACGGCGGCGACTTCGGGGTGAAGGACCCGGAGTTCGGGGTGGACGTCGGCTTCTACGTCTTCCAGCTGCCGTTCTGGCGCTATCTGCTCGGCGTCGCCTTCACCGCGGTGGTGCTGGCCGTGGTCGGCGCGCTCGCCGTGCACTACATCTTCGGCGGGGTCCGGCTGCAGGGCGTCGGCGACCGGATGACCAATGCCGCACGGGCCCACCTGAGCACGCTGGTCGCGGTCTTCGTCCTGCTCAAGGCGGTCGCGTACGTGCTGGACCGGCGGGCCATGCTGCTCGAGTACAACGAGGGCGCCAAGCTCTACGGCGCCGGCTACGCCGACGTCAACGCGCTGCTGCCGGCGAAGGAGATCCTCGCCTACATCTCCATCGTGGTGGCGATCGCGATCCTCGTCTTCTCCAACGCCTGGATGCGCAACCTGGTCTGGCCCGGCATCTCGCTCGCCCTGCTCGGCGTCTCCGCGGTCGCGATCGGCGGCATCTACCCGTGGGCCGTGCAGACCTTCGAGGTGAAGCCGAGCGCCAAGGAGAAGGAGGCGCCGTTCATCCAGCGCAGCATCGACGCGACCCGGACGGCGTTCAGCCTGCAGGCCACGAAGACCACGCCGTACGCGGCGAGCAACCTCACCCCGCCGGCCAGCCTGGCCACCGACACCTCGGTGGTGCCGAACGTCCGGCTGCTCGACCCGCAGCTGGTCAGCGAGACGTACACCCAGCTCCAGCAGGTGCGTGGGTTCTACGACTTCGGTCCGAAGCTGGACATCGACCGGTACGGGGTGAACGGCAAGACCTCCGACTACGTGGTCGGCGTCCGCGAGATCAACTACGGCGAGCTGACCGACCAGCAGAACACCTGGATCAACCGGCACACCGTGTACACGCACGGTTACGGCCTGGTGGCGGCTCCGGCGAACCAGGTGGTCTGCGGTGGCCAGCCGTTCTTCGTCTCCGGCTTCCTCGGCGAGAAGACCCAGGAGGCGTGCTCCTCGCAGACCGAGCAGATCCCGGCCACCCAGCCGCGGATCTACTACGGCGAGCGGATGGAGGACGGCGACTACGCGATCGTCGGCCAGCAGGACCCGGAGAAGAAGGCCGAGTTCGACCGTCCGGTCGGTGAGGGCGGCGGCGAGTCCTACACCTACACCGGCACCGGTGGCGTCGAGATCGGCTCGTTCACCCGCCGGCTGCTCTACGCGATCAAGGAGCAGGAGTCGAACTTCCTGCTCTCCGGGGCGGTCAACGAGGACTCGAAGCTGCTCTACGTACGCAACCCGCGGGACCGGGTGGAGAAGGTCGCGCCGTTCCTGACGCTGGACGGCGACCCCTACCCGGCGGTGGTGGGCGGTCGGGTGCAGTGGATCGTCGACGGCTACACCACCGCGGCGACCTACCCGTACGCCGAGCGGGTCAACCTGCGCGAGGAGACCACCGACGAGCTGACCGGGCGGGGCACCTTCCAACTGGCCCGGGAGAACGTCAACTACATCCGCAACTCGGTCAAGGCCACCGTCGACGCCTACGACGGCACCGTCCGGCTCTACGAGTTCGACGAGACCGACCCGGTGCTGAAGGCCTGGAACAAGGCGTTCGGCGGCGACCTGGTGCTGCCGAAGAAGGACATCCCGGCCGACCTGGCCGCCCACTTCCGCTACCCGGCCGACCTGTTCAAGGTGCAGCGCAACCTGCTCACCAAGTTCCACGTGACCAACCCGGGTGACTTCTACTCGGCCCAGGACTTCTGGCAGGTGCCCAACGTGCCGGACGCGCCGGACAGCGGGCAGACGCAGCCGCCGTACTACCTCTTCACCGAGTTCCCGGGTCAGGACGGGCCGCGCTTCCAGCTCACCTCGGCGGTCACCCCGAACGGCCGGCAGAACCTGGCCGCGCTGATCACCGGCTCGTACGTCGACGGGCAGCCACAGCTGGAGGTGCTGGAACTGCCCGACCAGACCCGGATCTCCGGGCCGGTGCAGGTGCACCAGCAGATGACCAACAACGCCAACATCCGGCAGCAACTGAACCTGCTCTCCTCGAACCAGGCCCAGGTGCAGTACGGCAACCTGCTCTCGCTGCCGTTCGGCGACGGGATGCTCTACGTCGAGCCGGTCTATGTGAAGAGCAACCAGCAGGACGCGTATCCGCTGCTGCAGAAGGTGTTGCTCTCCTACGGTGACGGCGGCTCCTTCGTGGCGCTGGCCGACAACATCACCGACGGCATCAAGCAGCTCGTCGAGCAGGGCAAGCGGGCCGCGCCGGGCACCGCGCCGCCGCCGACCACCGGCGGTACTCCGCCGTCGCCCCCCACCGGAGGCGACAACAACCCGCCGCCGCTGACCGGCGAACTGGCCGCCGCGGCGGACCGGGTGCAGGCGGCGATCAGCGAGGTCCGGGCCGCCCAGGCGTCCGGTGACTTCGAGCGGTACGGGCGGGCGCTCAAGGCGCTGGACGAGGCGCTCACCGCCTTCCAGCAGGCTCAGGGACGGGCCACGCCGGCCGCGAGCACCAGCCCGGCCCCCAGCGGCAGCCCACCGGCGTCGCCGAGCGGCAGCCCGCCCGCCGGGTCGGGCGGCTGACCCGCCGCGCCCCCCGGGTAGCTCTCGGAGCCCCCGCCGTCGGACCGCATCCGGTCCCGACGGCGGGGGCTCCGCCATGTCCGGCCGGCACGCCCGTCTGTCGCCCTTCCGACCGGGGCCGAGCAGCCCGCAACCGCGGGCACCGGTGCGCCGTCCTCACTGCAACGGGGCGCGGACGAGGGGGAACAGTCGTGAGGGACGCGCAGAGCTTCGACGAGTTCTACCGCAGCACCGCCCGGCGGATGCTGCGTTACGGCTACGCGGTCACCGGCGACCACACCGAGGCGCAGGATCTCGTGCAGGAGGCGTACGCCCGAGCCTGGCGGCAGTGGGGGACGCTTTCGGCGCACCCGGCGCCGGAGGCGTGGCTGCGACTGGTGGTCGCCCGGCTGGCGACCGACCGGTGGCGGCACCTGCACCGCTGGCGTGGGGTGCTGAGCCGGACCGGACCGCCGGCTACCGCGCCCCCGCCGAGCGAGGACGGGGTGTTGCTCGTCCGCGCACTGCGGCAGTTGCCGACCGCCCAGCGGCAGGCTCTGGCCCTGCACTACCTCTTCGACATGCCGGTGGAGGAGATCGCCCGGGAGACCGGGGTCGCCGTCGGCACCGTGAAGTCCTGGCTGTCCCGGGGCCGCGCCCGGCTCGCCGCGCTACTGCCCGACCTCTCCACCGTGGAGCTGGAGGCGAACGATGTCACCTGAACTCTCCGACCTCTACCGGTCGCTCACCGCCACCGCCGACGGCCAGGAGTTGGCCCACCCCGAGCTGGTCCGGCGGCGCGCCGACCGTCGGGCCCGCGTCCGGGTCGCCGGGACCGCGCTCGTGGTTGCGCTGCTGCTCGGCGGGGTGGCCGCCGGCGGTCGGCTGGTGTTCTCGGCGGACGGTCCCACGCCGCTGCCGCCGCCCGCCGACACCCCCGGACCGGTGCCGACCAGCCCGGCACCCCGCCCGTCCGCGTCGCCGTCGGCCTCGACGCCGGTGCCGAGCAGGCCGAGTGGTGCGCCGTCGACGGCACCGACCAGCGCCGCGCCGACCCGCCGCCAGCCCACCTCGATCCCGGACCGGGCGTTCTTCGTCCTGGCGGCCGCGAACCGGACGGGCCTGGAGACGGCGCTCGCGACGCCGTTGCTGCCGACGCTCTGCGCGGCCCGCTATCCCAGCGAGTCCGCGGTGGTGCAGCGCCGCGCCCGCAACCTGGCCTACAAGCTGGCGAGCACGCCCCGGGGGAACGTGCCGGACGGCAGCTACATGCACAGCATCACCATCTACCGGCCGGGTCGCGCCGACGACGTGCTGCGGGAGCTGCGGCAGGCCGTCCGCGACTGCCCTCGGCAGGGGCCCGACGAGACCGGGGTGACCTGGCGGCAGCGGCTGCTGGACCCGGGGGAGTACGGGGACGAGTCGGTGCTGTTCGAGATGCGGGCGCCGTACCCGGAGGGCATGGGCGAACCGGGTGACGACCAGGTCCGGTTGGTCCGGGCGGTGCGCATCGGTGACGTGGTGACGGTGCTCTGGGAGCAGGGCTGGGAGAACACCTCCGCCGAGCGCGCCCAGGTCGACGCCGACAGCCGCCGGGCGGTGCGGGCGATCGAGGACTGGCTCGACTGACTGCGGCCCAGGTCAACCGGGTCGGCGGCGGTGGGACGGGAGGTCGTTTTGCGGCGCCCCGGGTCGGTGCGCTACGGTTACTCAGCCGACGCGGGGTGGAGCAGCTCGGTAGCTCGCTGGGCTCATAACCCAGAGGTCGCAGGTTCAAATCCTGTCCCCGCTACGAGAGAAACACCGCTCAACAGCCCGTCCCCGATAAACCGGGGGCGGGCTGTTTGCTGTTGGTCCCGAACCGGGTCCCGCGCCCGCATACCGTCAGGCGCAGCCGGCTACCGGTCGCGGGTTCGTCAGCACGCGAGTCGACCACCCTGACCCCCGGCCGTCGAGAATGGACCGCGACCGTGTCGTGCCACCGGGGACGGCGCGGGCCCTTCACCCCGGGCGACGGTCGGACGACGCGGCCCCGCCCCGGAGGTCCGACTCAGGGCCCGTATCCCGGTCGGCCGGGGCGCCGTCTCGCTGCGGGGCCGGGCACCCGCCGGTCCGGCATCGGGGGTCGTCCGGACCCCGGTCCGGGCGAATAAGTGGGCCTGCGGATCTCGGTCGACGGCGTGGGGTAGAGTAGAGCTACCGACGCGGGGTGGAGCAGCTCGGTAGCTCGCTGGGCTCATAACCCAGAGGTCGCAGGTTCAAATCCTGTCCCCGCTACGAAAGAGAAGAACCCGGGTCCCGACATGGGGCCCGGGTTCTTCCGTTCCCGGCTCTGACGGGGCGGCGGGCGGACGATCGTGGCGCGTACGGTGTGGGCCGACCCGAAGGAGATTCGGATGGCCGTCCGACCGCGGCGCAAGCCCAACCACGTGCGATTCTTCGCCCTGTTCATCGGGCTGATAGTCGTCGGCGTCGGCGCCGTCTACGGGATCCACTGGGCGGCGAACCCGTGGGCCCTGGCCCTGCCGGGCAAGCCGGCACTGACGGGCTACTGGCAGGGCGTCGTGCCGTACGGGCCCGGCGACGAGCGGCGGATCGTCCTGCACCTGGCCGACGACCAACCCAGCGCGACCGACCGCTGCGGCGACTGCCCGGATCTTCAGGGCGCCTTCAAGGTCTGCCACGGGCCCGAGGTCGAGAGGTACGAGGTCTGGGGGGACCCGAGCAACTATCTCGGGACCCGCTTCTCGCTGCACACCCGTCCGGACGTTGAGCGGTCCGGGCCGAGACTGAACGAGTTCGACGGCGACTGGGACGCCGACCTGCTCCGGATCCGGACGTCCCTCACCACGTTCGCCGCCGACGGCGTGCTCGCCGGATCCGGTTCACCGACGGCTTCGTTCGAGATGACCCGTGCTGGCGAGGCCGACTTCGACGACCCTTCGTGCGGGTGACGCGCCCGGGCTGGACCGCGTCAGGAGCGTCCGGCCTGGGCGATTTCGCGCCGGTCATCCCTCGGCGGTGGGCTTCGGGGTTGTCATCCGCCCGCCGTCCCGCGCGTTACGGTCCACCGTGCTGCCGTGTTTGCGTTTCTCGGCGAGGATGTGGGCATGTCTTCTTTCGGTAAGTGGTGGGGCCGGCTCGGCGCGGTCCTCAGTACGGTGGTGCTCGCGGTGTTCGTACCGGCGGCGGCGTGGGCGTCGAGCGGGACCGGTGAGCTGGTGGTGGAGGCGGCCCGGCGCCGGTCGCGCGGTGGCTTCGGCTTCATAGGTCTGCTCTGCTGCGCCGTAGTGGTCGTGGTGGTCGTGCTGCTGCTCCTGCGCATGATGCGCAACCGCCGCGGTGGTCCGCCGCGCTGACCCGCGGTGGGCGTCGGTCATCCCGTGAGCGCGGCGTCGGCCTCGGCGAGGAAGCGGGTCGCCGCCGCGCGGGCACCGACCCCACCCGATCGGACGCTCTCGGCGGCGGCGACGAGCAGGGTGCGGACCCGGGCGTGCCCCTTGGGCGGCGGGACGGGGGCCGGTCCGATGGCCGTGCCGAGGCTGGTGCCGAGGGCGGCTGCGCGCTGCTGGGCCCGGTCGGTGAGGCTGCCCTCGAGGGCACGCCGGACGGGCTGGCTCGGGCTGAGCCCCCGCTCGTGGCCGAGGATGGCGCCCGCCTCGCCGTTGTTGGTCAGAAAGTTGATCACGTCGACCGCCACGTCGGGGTGCCGGCTGCCACGGAAGACCGCCCAGTACATCGACGCCCGGGCCCACTGGGCGGCGGGGGAGCCGGGGAAGCCGGCCAGCCCCAGCTCCGCCTTGGTCAGGCGTTGCAGCTCGGGCAGCTGGTGTGACCAGGCGAAGGACGCCGCGGTCAGCCCGGAGACCACCAACTGCCGGGCCGGTTCGCCACTGTCGGCCTGCTCGACGAGCGCGGCGGCCGGGGTGGCCCGTCCGGCGCGGGCACGCCGCCACAGGTCGAACCAGCTGACCAGCTCGCCGGTGCCGAAGCCCAGCTGCCGGCCGCGGTAGAGCTCCGCGCTCTGCCCGCGCAGCCAGAGCCAGAGCGCCCGGTAGTCGCCGGACGGATCCATGGTGCCGGCGACGCGCCCCTGGCTGGCTCGGGTGACCTGCTCGGACCAGCCGATGTACTGGGCCCAGGACATCCCGGTGCGGGGCTCGGGCAGCCGTAGTTCGCGTAGCAGGTCCCGGTTGAAGACCACCGCCGCAGCCGTCTGCCCGCCGGCCACGGCCATCGTCCGGCCGTCGACCTGGCCGTAGCGGACCAGCCCGTCGGGCAGGCCGGTCAGGTCGAGCCGGCTCTGGGCGACGTGGTCGCTGAGGTCGAGGAGGATCTCGCGCTGGGTGTACTCGCTCAGCACGCTGTCGTCCAGCTGGATGAGGTCGGGCGGATTGCCGCCGACGGCCTGGGTGGCCAGCCGGTCGTAGTAGCCGTCGACGCCCTGCCAGGTGACCCGGAAGCTGACTCGGGGGTTGCGCTCGCTGTAGAGACGCAGCGCCCGTTCGGTCAGCTCCGCCCGCTTGGCGCTGCCCCACCAGAAGACCGACAGCACGACCGGCTCGTCGCGGGTCTCGGTGGCGGCCGGGCCGGTGCTGCACCCGGTGAGTCCGCCGGCGGCGAGGACCGGTGCCCCGAGCAGCGCGGCGAGCATCCGCCGCCGGCCCGGATCGGGGCCGGGGCCGGAAAGCGACGGTCGGGCAGTGGGCACGCGGAACTCCTGTCACCTGCCGAAGGCGGACGGTCGGCTCATTCACGCAGGCACCGCCCGAGGGTGTCAACGTCCGTCCGGCCACAGGCCGGGTCGCACAGACGTACGCATCGATGGCCTCGGCCACCCCTGCCGGGCGTACGCGGGCGACATGGTGTACTTGGCCGCGTGGAACTTCTGCACTCGGGCAAGGTCCGGGACGTCTACGCCGACGGCGACGACCTGATCCTGGTCGCCTCGGACCGGATCTCGATCTACGACGTGGCGCTGCCGACGCCGATCCCGGACAAGGGGCGCCTGCTCACCGCGCTCTCGCTCTGGTGGTTCGAGCAGCTCTCCGACGTGGTGCCGAACCACGTCATCTCGGCCACCGACGTCCCGGCGGAGTTCGCCGGCCGGGCGATCCGCTGCCGCCGGCTGGAGATGGTCCCGGTCGAGTGTGTCGCCCGTGGTTACCTCACCGGCGGCGGCCTGCGCGAGTACGAGCGCACCGGAGCGGTCTCCGGCGTACCGCTGCCGCGGGGGCTCGGCGAGGCGTCGATCCTGCCCGAGCCGATCTTCACCCCGTCGAGCAAGGCGCCCGCCGGCGAGCACGACGAGCCGATCACCTTCACCGACGTGGTGGACAAGGTGGGCCAGGCCACCGCCGAGCGGCTGCGGCAGATCACCATCGACATCTACCGGCGCGGCGCCGAGCTGGCCGCCGAGCGGGGCATCCTGGTCGCCGACACGAAGATCGAGCTGGGCTGGGCGCCGGACGGCACCCTGGTCCTCGCCGACGAGCTGCTCACCTCGGACTCGTCGCGGTTCTGGCCGGCCCGGTCGTACCAGCCGGGCCGCACGCAGTTCTCGTACGACAAGCAGTACGTGCGGAACTGGGCCACCGACAGCGGCTGGAACAAGCAGGCTCCCGCCCCGGACATGCCGGCCGAGGTGGTCGAGGCGACGCGGGCCCGCTACGTCGACGTCTACGAGACGCTCACCGGCAACCGCTGGGAGTGAGCGTGCGGGCGGGCCGCGCCGCGGCGTCGCCCGCCCGTACGGTCACTGCCCGATCTTGATGCCCGGCTCGCCCGACACGAACTGGATGGCCTGGGGCGGCTGCGCGCCCGGGCGGTGCGGGGCGCGCAGCATGCCGATCGGCAGGACCGCCCGACCGTAGGTGGCCTCCAGCAGCATCGCCGTCGCGGTGTACCAGGCCACCACGGCCGAGGCGATGAAGAAGTAGGCGCCGAGTGTCCGCCAGCCCGAGATGTCGGCGAGCTGGCCGATCGCCTGGGCGGTGGCGCCGGCGGCGAGCGCGATCAGGGTCAGGGCGAGGCTGACGTTCTTCGCGAGGGCGGCCAGCGCGCCGGACCAGGTGATCGCCGCGAGGGCGATGAACCAGTAGCCGAGCGCCACGAAGGGGGTCGGCGGAGTCAGCGCCCCGAGCGCCACCAGCAGGAAGAGCACCCCGTAGGCCAGCCAGAAGGCACCCCAGATCCCGTGCATCGCGGTGGCCAGGCCGTCGCGGGCCCGGTAGGCCCACATTCCGGCCAGGAACTGCGCGAGACCACCCGTGAACGCGGCGAACGGAAAGAGGAAGGCCGGCGTGTTCGTGTCGCCGTACCAGCCCGCCAGGTTCGTGGCCACGACGAAGGTGGCGGCGGCGAAGCCGAACAGGCCCAGGATGGACGGCGGGGCAACCGGCTGCAATGAGATCTGTGCGTGGTTTCGCCAGAATTCGAACTCGCCGTCCTGGGACGGCGTGTTGGCCATGCGTGGCATCTGAGCCTCCTCTTCCCGGCGGCGTCGCCCGGACGGCCGAGCGGTAGGCGAACGGCTACCCGGTGCGCGCGGTCCCACACCCGGACCGGCCGGAGGCTCACCGGCCGCCGCTGGGCGTGGATGAGCAGGCCCGAGCACGGCGGGCCGCCGGCCTGCCGACCGAGCGGCTGCCCGCCGGTCAGGACGCCGGCCGGCGCGGTCAGGACGCCGGCGGGCGCGGTCAGGACGCCGGCGGGCGCCGCCAGAACTGGCGGGGGGCGTACCCCTCGCGCCGCAGCCAGTGCTCGGTGTAGACGATCCGGTCGGCCTCGACCACCACCAGCGGCCCGTCGGGCGGCTCGTCCAGGCCGCGCGACCGCTCGACATGATCCGACTGCCAGCGCACCGCCGGCCAGTAGTGGGCGAAGAGCTCGTCGTCCGGGGTCAGCACCCGGGCCCGCCCGAACACCTGCGCGCCGCGACTGCTGGCCTGCCCGACGAGCGGCGCGAACACCCCGATCGACACCCGGGGGTCGGCGGCGATGTTGCGCATCTTCGGCGTGCCCGCCGCGGCGGTGAACAGCAGCGCGAAGTCGAGGTGGAAGTAGCGCACCGGCGTGGCCAGTGGGCCGCCCGGGCCCGCGGTGGCCAGCACGCACATGTTCTGCGACGACAACAGGTTGAGGATGCGCTCACCGAGCCGCTCCGGGTCGAGCCGTCCGGTCGGGCTCGGCCCCGCCAGCCAGGGATTCGTCACCGGCACGGCTCACTCCGCCCAGTCGAGGGTGCGCTGCACGGCCTTGCGCCAGTTGCGCAGCTCCTCGTCGCGCAGCCCCGGATCCATCGCGGGGGTCCACTCGGCGTCGGAGCGCCAGTGCGCGCGCAGGGTGGCCAGGTCGGGCCAGAAGCCGACGGCCAGGCCGGCGGCGTACGCGGCGCCGAGGCAGGTGGTCTCGGTGATCCGGGGGCGGACTACCGGCACGTCGAGCACGTCGGCGAGGAACTGCATCAGCAGCTCGTTGCCGGTCATCCCACCGTCCACCCGCAGCCGGCGCAGCGCCACGTCGGAGTCGGCGTTCATCGCGTCGACCACCTCCCGGGTCTGCCAGGCCGTGGCCTCCAACGCCGCCCGGGCCAGGTGCCCCTTGGTGATGTAGCCGGTGAGCCCGGCGATCACCCCGCGCGCGTCGCTGCGCCAGTGCGGCGCGAAGAGCCCGGAGAAGGCGGGCACCACGTAGCAGCCGCCGTTGTCCTCGACGGTGCGGGCCAACTCCTCTACCTCGGGCGCGGTGGAGATCAGGCCGAGGTTGTCCCGCAGCCACTGCACCAGTGACCCGGTCACCGCGATCGCCCCCTCCAGAGCATACGTGGCGGGCTGTCCGGCGATGCGGTAGGCGACCGTGGTGAGCAGGCCGTGCGACGAGGCGACCGGGGTCGCCCCGGTGTTCAGCAGCAGGAAGCTGCCGGTGCCGTAGGTGCACTTGGCCTCGCCGGGCTGGAAGCAGGTCTGCCCGAACAGGGCGGCCTGCTGGTCGCCGAGCGCACTGGCCACCGGCACCCCGGCGAGCACCCCGGTGGCCGTGCCGTAGACCTCGGCGGAGCCGCAGATCTGCGGCAGCATCGCGGCTGGCACGCCCATCGCGTCGAGCAGTTCCGCGTCCCAGTCCAGAGTGGTCAGGTCCATCAGCATGGTCCGGCTGGCGTTGGTCACGTCGGTGACGTGCCGGCCGGTCAGCTTCCAGATCAGCCAGCTGTCCATCGTGCCGAAGAGCACCTCGCTGGCCTCGGCCCGGGACCGTAGCCCGTCGACGTGCTCCAGCAGCCAGCGCAGCTTGGGGCCGGCGAAGTAGGTGGCCAGCGGCAGGCCGGTGCGGGACCGGAACAGCTCCTCGCCGTACGCCTCGTCGAGCTCGCGCAGCTGCGGCCCGGTCCGGGTGTCCTGCCAGACGATCGCGTTGGCCACCGGGCGGCCGGTCGCCCGGTCCCAGACCACGGTGGTCTCCCGCTGGTTGGTGATGCCGACCGCGGCCAGCCCGCCCGGGTCGGTGCCGGCGGTCTGCAACGCCTCCCGGACCACCAGCTCGACGTTCGCCCAGATCTCCTCGGCGTCGTGCTCGACCCAGCCGGGGCGGGGGAAGATCTGCCGGTGTTCGCGCTGCGCCACCGAGACGATCGCCCCGGCCCGGTCGAAGACGATGCACCGCGAGGAGGTGGTGCCCTGGTCGATGGCGGCGACGTACTCTCCGGTCACGGCAGCACCGTACCCGCCCCGACGGCGGCGCGCCGACCGCCGGGACGCTCCTCGTGGGTCGGCACGACGCCCGAGCCGCGGCCCGTACGATCTGCAGACGTGCGTGACATCGCCGTCTTCAGCGGAACCGCCCACCCTGACCTCGCCGCCGAGATCTGCGCCAACCTGGGCGTGCCCCTGCACTCCGTGCGGGTGTCCCGCTTCGCCAACGACTGCCTGGAAGTGCAGTTGCAGGCCAACTGCCGGGAACGGGACGTCTTCCTGATCCAACCGCTGGTGCCGCCGGTGCAGGAGCACCTGGTCGAGCTGCTGCTCATGATCGACGCGGCCCGGGGAGCCTCGGCCGGCCGGATCACCGTGGTGCTGCCGCACTACGCGTACGCCCGGTCGGACAAGAAGGACGCGCCGCGGATCTCGATCGGCGCCCGGCTCGTCGCCGACCTGCTCACCTCGGCCGGGGCGGACCGCGTGCTGGCCATGACGCTGCACTCGCCGCAGGTGCACGGCTTCTTCAGCGTGCCGGTCGACCACCTGCACGCGCTGCGCGAGCTGGCCCGGCACTTCCGGCGCTACGACCTGAGCAATTCGGTGGTCGTCTCGCCCGACCTGGGCAACGCCAAGGAGGCGGCGGCCTTCGCCCGGATGCTCGGCACCCCGGTGGCCGCCGGCGCAAAGCAGCGGTTCAGCGACGACAAGGTCACGATCAGCGCGGTGATCGGCGACGTGGCCGACCGGGACGTGATCGTGCTCGACGACGAGATCGCCAAGGGCAGCACGGTGATCGAGCTGATGGAGCATCTGCGCGAGCTGAAGGTGCGCTCGATCCGGCTGGCCTGTACCCACGGCCTCTTCTCCAGCGACGCGCTCGGCCGGCTCAGCGACCAGGAGGGCGTGCTGGAGATCGTCTGCACCAACACCGTGCCGATTCCGGTGGCGAAGCGGGTGCCGAAGCTGCAGGTGCTCTCGGTGGCGCCGGCGTTGGCCGAGGCGATGCGGCGGATCCACAACGGCGAGTCGGTGAGCGCGCTCTTCGCCTGAGCGGCCCGGCTCCTGCGGTGGCCGTCCGGCGCCGGGCGGTCCGCCTGCCGGCGCGGGGATCAGTCGGGTCAGGCGGAGGAGGTCGGGGCGGTGACGGCGGCGCTGATCCGGACGATGGTGCCGGTCTCGCCGCTCTCCACCTCCATGGTGTCGCTGAGCTGCCGGGCCAGCCAGAGCCCCCAGCCGCCGGCGATCTCCGGCTCCGGGCGACTCCGGTCGCCCAGCCGCCGGGCGCTGATGCCGTGCCCGTGGTCGGCGACCTCGCAGACCAGCCGCTCGCCCCGCTGCCACAGCCGCAGCGACCCGCGCCCGCCACCGTGCCGCACCGCGTTGGTGATCAGCTCGTTGACCGCGAGCACGAAGTCGTCGAGGCGCTGCCCGCGCAGCCCCGCCGCCCGCGCGCAGGAGGTGACCGAGTGACGCAGCTCGGTCACCTGGGCCTGGTCGAAGGCGTCGGCGATGAGGAGGGAAGGTTCGATGGGCACAACCGTACGCGGTGCGCTGGGCTCGGCGTTCGTCATGGCCCCGTCCCGACAGCGGATCTAGGAGTTATTCGCGGCATTTCCACCGTACGTCAGGGTTTCCTGATCTGCATCACGCGGCCCCCCGTCCGGCGGACGCACTGTGGCATGGTGGCGCCCATGCCGTCGTCGCCGGGTGGGTTCGAGGTACCGCTCTGGCGTGCCATCGCGGTGTTCCGGGTGGCCTCACTCGCGTACGTCTGCCTGCTGGCGGTGCGCGACGCCGACCGGTACGCCCACCCGCTCGCCGCCGGCGGCCTGGTGCTCGCGATGATCGTCTGGACCGGGGTGACCGCGTTCGGCTACGCCCGACCGGCCTGGCGCGCCTGGCCGCTGCTCCTGGCCGACCTCGGTGTGGTGCTGGCGATCATGCTGGCCACCCCGTGGGTGATCGGCCGATCGGCGCTGCACGCCGGGGTGCCCACCCTGGCGGTGGCCTGGCTGGCCGGCCCGGTGCTCGCCTGGGCCGTCTCCGGCGGCCGGCGGCGGGGCACCGTCGCCGCGCTGGTGATCGGCGGCGCGGACCTCGCCACCCGGGAGCGGGTCAGCCAGTCCTCGCTCACCGGTGTCATCCTGATCCTGCTCGCGGGGGTGGTGGTGGGGCACGTCGCGCGGCTGGCGGTCACCGCGGAGGAGCGGCTGCACCGGGCCGTGGAGCTGGAGGCGGCCACCCGGGAGCGGGAGCGGCTGGCCCGGGACATCCACGACTCGGTGCTCCAGGTGCTCGCCCTGGTGCAGCGGCGCGGCGCACACCTGCCGGGAGAGGCCGGGGAGCTGGCCCGGCTCGCGGGTGAGCAGGAGGCCGCCTTGCGGGCGCTGATCGCCGGCGCCGTCCCGGCCGGGGTGACCGACGACGGTCCCGTCGACCTGCGCGCCCTGCTCGGGCGGTACGCCGCCGCGACGGTGTCGGTCTCCGCGCCGGCCACCCCGGTGCCGCTGTCCGGGCCGGTGGCGCGCGAGCTGGCGGCCGCGACCGCGGCGGCCCTAGAGAACGTGCGACGGCACGCCGGCGGGCGGGCCTGGGTGCTGATCGAGGACGAGGGGACGACGGTGACCGTGTCGGTACGCGACGAAGGGCCGGGCATCCCGGACGGCCGGCTGGCCGAGGCCGTGACGCAGGGCCGGCTCGGGGTGGCGCAGTCCATCCGGGGCCGGATCACCGAGCTGGGCGGTACGGCGCGGATCGTCTCGACGCCCGGCGCGGGCACCGAGGTGGAGTTGACGGTGCCGAGGGTCGACCGGTGACCGGGCCGGACGCGGCCGGAGCTGCCGGCGGAGCGCCCGGGCCCGCGGGGCACGCCCATGCGGGTGGACCGGTGCGGGTGATGGTTGTCGACGATCACCCGATGTGGCGGGAGGGGGTGGCCCGCGACCTGACCGAGGCCGGTCACCTGGTGGTGGCCACCAGCGGCGAGGGCCGGCAGGCGATCCGGGTGGCGGCCGCGGCCCGGCCCGACGTGGTGGTGCTGGACCTGCAACTGCCGGACATCTCCGGAGTGGAGGTGATCCACGGGCTGCGGGCCGCGCTGCCGCAGGTGCGGGTGCTGATGCTCTCGGCGAGCGGCGAGCAGCAGGGTGTGCTGGACGCGGTCAAGGCGGGGGCGACCGGCTACCTGGTCAAGTCCGCGGCGCCGGCGGAGTTCCTGGAGGCGGTGCGCCGCACCGCGGCCGGCGAGCCGGTCTTCACCCCCGGCCTGGCCGGCCTGGTCCTCGGCGAGTACCGGCGGTTGGCGGCCACCCCGGCGTCGGGTGGTCCCGACGCCGGGCCGCGGGGCGACCTGGCGCCGCGGTTGACCGACCGGGAGACCGAGGTGCTCCGGCTGGTCGCCAAGGGGATGTCCTACAAGCAGATCGCGCAGCGGCTCGGGCTCGCACACCGTACGGTGCAGAACCATGTCCAGAACACGCTGGGCAAGCTGCAGCTGCACAACCGGGTCGAGCTGACCCGCTACGCGATCGAGCGGGGCCTGGACAGCTGACTCAGACCGAGTGCGGCGGTCGGGTCTCGTGGATGGCCAGCTCCTCGGCGCTCGCCCCGCCACCGGCCGCCCCCGCGTCGTACGCCACGTTGTCGGTCTCCTGGTCCGTGTGCGCGCCCTCGTCCGGTTCCACGAGCCGGCCCACCGTCGCGTCGGCGACCGTGCCGAGCTGGCCGTGGTCGTAGATCGAGACCGGAGAGTTCGGGTCCGAGGTGGGGCCGGGGTCGATCACGTCGGCGTCGAGCTGGGCCTGCGCCGCGGCCTCGTCACTGGTCGCCTCGGCCGCGATGTCCGGGTCGACCGTGCCGGCCAGCGGGTCGTCGACGGGGCGCTCGTAGCTCTCCCGCTGGAGCTTGTAGTCCAGCGACTCGCCGTCGAGCTGCTCGTCGGCGGTGGTCCCGAACCGGTCCACCGCGACCGGGTTGCGGTCGCCGGGAAGCTGGGCCGGGTCCGGACCGTCCGCCTCACGACCGGTCAGCACGTCGTCGTTGGCGGTCGAGTCGTCATCGGCGGTGCCCGGCAGGCCGTTGGCCTCCGGGTCGGACACGGGGGTCGGGTACTCGTCGTCGCGCATGACGGATCTCTACCCGCTCGACCCGCCGCTCATGCCGTGCTGTTGCCCCGTGAAAGCCACGAAGGGGAAGAAACCGCCCGCGCTGCGGTGGGAGGGTGCGGCGCGGATCAGAGCGGAGGCTGGTCGGCGGGGTGCAGGACGCACCAGACGACCTTGCCGTCCGGGACCGCGCTGCTGCCCCAGCGTCGCGCCACCGTGTCGATCAGCAGCAGGCCGCGACCGCCGGTCGAGGTCAACGGGGCCAGCCCGGCGAAGGTGGGCTGCCGCGACGAGTGATCGCGGACGGCCAGGTGCAGCAGGCCGCCGTCGGGGGCGAGCCGCACGGTCATCGGGGTGCGCGCGTGTGCGACCACGTTGTTGACCATCTCGGTGACGGCGATGCTGCCCGGCTCGGCGAGGGCCGGCATGCCCCACCGCCGACAGCCGTCGGTGACCAGCTCCCGGGCCTGCCGGGCGGCGCCGAGCACCGGGGCGAGGTCGGTGTTGAGCACCGCGGCCTTCGGCGACCCGGCCAGCGCCGCCATCGCCCCGTCGAGGGTCGGCCAGACCGGCACCCCGGCCAACGCCGGATGGCCGGCCGCCGCGGGGTCGCAGACCAGCAGACCCGCCGCGGGCCAGTCGGCGACCTCCCGGTGCACGTCGGCGAAGACGGCCCGGGCGGCCGGGTCGGTGAACCGCAGCTCGGTCAGGTCGGCCACCACCGGGCCGGGACGCTCGGACAGCCGGGTGAGCAGCGCGTCGCGGACACGCCCGGCGCCGGACGGGTCGAGCACCCCGGTCAGCCGGAGCACCGCGCCGGACTCGTCCGTCTCGACCAGGAACTGCACGTCCGTCGGCATGATCGACCCATTGTGCACGTCCGCCACCGCCCGCGCATTCGACCGCTCGGCCGGGCTCATCAGCGGTCCGTCCGGGCGCGGCGGGTCCGTGCGGCCATCGTGCCGACCGCCGTGCCGGCGGCGGCGAGGCCGAAGGCGGCGGTCATCCGGACCAGTTGCCGTCGCCGGCCGTACCAGCCCCCCTCCCGTCGACCCTCCGCGTCGGCCCGGAACACGTTGCCGGTGCTGTCCGCGCGGGAGCCCGGCCCGAACTGGGTGCGGTGCGCGTACCAGCCGAGGGCGCGTTCGGCCAGCGCCGGCGCGAGCCGCCACTGGAGGCCGATCAGCCGCGCCGCGCCACCGGCGTACGCCTCCCGGCGCGGCCGGCGCAGCAGCCGGACGATGGTCGCGGCCACCGTCTCGGGCGGGTAGATCGGCGGCGGCGGCACCAGTTCCCGGCCGGTGTGGTTCGCGGTGTGCCGGAAGAACGGGGTGTCGATGGTGGCCGGCAGCACCGTGCAGATCGAGATGTCGCCCCGGCCGGTGACCCGCAGCTCCTGGCGCACGGTGTCGGCCAGGCCGCGGATGGCGTGCTTCGTGGCGTTGTACGCCGACTGGTACGGCATCGCCACCTCCGCCAGCACCGAGGCGTTGTTGACCACCACCCCGCCCCCGGCGGCGCCGAGGTACGGCAACGCGGCCCGCAGGCCGTGCACGGTGCCGAGCAGGTTCACCTCCAGCACCCGACGGAACTCGGCGACCGGGATCTCGTCGAAGAGCCCGACCACGCCCACCGCGGCGTTGTTGATCCAACCGTCGATCCGACCGAACTCGGCCGCCGCGCGGTCGGCCAGCTGCTCCACCGAGGCCGCGTCGGTGACGTCGGTCGGCACGACCAGCGCCCTGCCACCCAGTTCCCGGCAGCGCTGCGCGACCTGGGTCAGGGCCGACTCGCTGCGGGCGGCCAGGACGACGGCCGCGCCCCGGCGGGCCAGGGCGTACGCGGTGGCGGTACCGATCCCGCTGGAGGCGCCGGTGACCACCACGGTGGCCTCGTCGAGGCTGCGGCTGAGAGGCATTCTTCGCCGGTACCCCCGCCCGGGGTGGGTCATGCCGCCGACGTGGGTCGGATCAGCACAAACCGTGATCATCGGACGGCGATCCGGGAGGCTGAAGTGCTTGTCGTGGCGCAAGCGTCCGGGGCACCTGCCGGGCTGTTCCCGATCTGCCAGGTTTCGGCTTACGGGCCCCTGGTTAATGGGACCCTCTGACCGGGAGGACCACTGCTAGAAGATCGCATGGAGGTGACCCATGCGCGTCGGTCTCGTCTGCGCGCACGCCGGCCCGTCCAGGACGACCGAAGGCCCTGCCGTCGGTACGCACCAGCACATCGCACGGGTCGCTGCCGAACTGGCCGGACGAGGCCACGAGGTGCGGCTCTACGAACGCCGGGATGATCCGGGGCTGCCGGAGACCGTGGAGGTCGACGGCTACCGCGTGGAGCGGGTGCCGGTCGGCCCCGTCGCGCCGCTGTCCACCGCCGAGCTGATCCCGTACGTGACCGGCTTCGGCGGTTGGCTGACCGACCGGTGGGCCGGTGACTGGCGTCCGGACGTGGTGCACGGGCACTACTGGGTGGGTGGGCTGGCCGCGGCGCACGCCGTGCGGGAGACCGACATCCCGGTCGTGCAGACCTTCCACTCGCTCGGCGTCGAGCAGCTGCGCCACCTCGGCCGGCAGTACGGCGGCCCGGGGGAGCGGATCCCGCTGGAGCGGGCCCTGACCCGGGCGGTGGACATCGCGGTGGCCCAGTGCAACGACGAGGTCGACGAGCTGACCCGGATGGGCCTGCAACGCACCGCGGTGGCGATGGTGCCCACCGGGGTGGACACCGAGCTGTTCCACCCCGACGGTGAGGCGGCCCCGCGCGACCGGCGGGCCCGGATCCTCTCCGTGGGCGGTCTATCGGCGGGGCACGGCCAGGAGGACCTGATCCAGGCGATGCGGCTGGTCGGCGACGCGGAGCTGGTGATCGCCGGCGGCCCGCCCGCCGAGCAGTTGGCCGGCCACGCTGAGGCCCGCCGGCTTCGTGAGCTGGCCGATCAGGCCGGTGTGGGCGACCAGGTGAAGCTGGTCGGCGCGGTGCCTCATGACCAGATGGCCACCTGGTACCGGTCGGCCGACGTGGTCGCCTGCACCCCGCACTACTCCTCCGCCGGGCGGGTGTCGCTGGAGGCGATGGCCTGTGGCGTGCCGGTGGTGGGCTACGCGATGGGCGGGATCGCCGACGCGGTGGTGGACGAGGTGACCGGGCGACTGGTCCCGCCGGGCGACGTACGCGCCCTCGGCGTCACGCTGCGCCGGCTGCTCTCCGACAACGCCGGGCGGTTCGCGTACGGGCACGCCGCGGTGGACCGGGTGCGGTGCAGCTACAGCTGGGAACGGACCGCCGGGGCGCTGGAGCGCCTCTACGAACGGGTGGTGGGCCGGCGCAAGCCGGTCGAGGCCTGAGCCTCAGCCGGGGCGGCCGGCGCCGACCATGGCCTGGTCGCGCCGGCGGGCCAGCGCGTGGTGGTGCTGCGGTTCGGCGTACCGGGTCAGGCCGATCACCGCGGCCAGGGTGACCAGGAAACCGACGCCGGCCAGCCACTCCCGGCCGGGCCAGATCTTGTCGTTGAGCAGCAGCAGGCCGACGATCGCCGCGGGCACCGCGCCGGCCGCGTCCATCGCCGCCACCGCCGCGGTGGTGGAGCCACGCTGCATCGCCAGGCCGAGCAGCAGCTGCCCGACGATCGAGTGCGCGATCAGCAGATAGAGCAGCGGGTTGCGGGCGAACGCCTCGGCCGACGGCACCGAGGCCAGCGGGCGGGCGGCCACCGCGGCGGCGGAGAACGCCAACCCGGCCAGCGAACCGAGCGCCACCGAGCCGGGTGCCCCGTGCAGCCGGACCGCGAAGAAGCCGAGCACCGCGATCACGCCGAGCACCGCCAGCAGGGCGATCAGACCGGCCGGGCCGAGCTGCTTCGACGGCGCCGGCCGGGCGGCCAGCACCAGCGCGCTGATCCCGGCGAAGAGCAGCGCCAACAGCACCACCTCGGCGGCCGGTAGCCGCCACTTCAGCACCAGCACGCCGAGGACGGCGGTGACCCCGAGGCCGGCCGCCACGCTCGCCTGCACCAGGAAGAGCGGCAGGTCGCGGCGGGCCAGGAAGGCCAGCACGAAGCCGCCGACCTGACAGCCCAGCCCGACCAGGTACGTCCGGTGCCCGGCCAGGCGCAACAGCAGGCCGGGATCGAAGGTGTGGTGCACCGTGGTGCGGGCTGCGGCAACCGACTGGAGCAGGTTGGCGACGCCGTAAGCGACGATCATCGCCGCAAGGAAGCACCAGCCGGAGGAGACCACCTGGCGAGGATAGAGGTTGCTGAGGGTCAGCGCTCGGCTGGTCGAGCCAGCCGAGCCAGGATGTCGGCGTGCAGCGCACCGTTGCTGGCCAGCGCGCTGTGCTCGGTGTCCGGGCCCGCGGCCGGGGCGGACGCGCCGGTCAGGTCGGTGACGACGCCGCCCGCCTCCGTCACGATCGGCACCAGCGCGGCGATGTCCCAGAGCGACAGCTCCGGCTCCACCATCACGTCGAGTGCCCCCTCGGCCAGCAGCATGTAACCGTAGAAGTCGCCGTAGGCCCGGCTGCGCCAGCACTCCCGCATCAGGCCGAGCATCGCGTCGAGCCGTCCGACCGCCTCCCACCCGGTCAGCGACGAGTAGCAGAAGCTGGCGTCGGCGAGTCGTCGTACCGCGGAGACCCGGATCGGCTCGCCGCCGGCCTGGTCCGGCCCGGCCCACGCGCCCGACCCGCTCGCGGCCCACCAGCGGCGGCCCAGCGCCGGCGCGGAGACCAGCCCGAGCACCGGGCGGTCCCCCTCCAGCAGCGCGATCAGGGTGGCCCAGACGGGCACCCCCCGGACGAAGTTCTTGGTGCCGTCGATCGGGTCGACCACCCACCGCCGGCCGTCCGGCCCGGTCGCCGGCTGGGCGCCGTACTCCTCGCCGAGCAGCCCGTCGGCCGGGCGGTGCTCGGCCAGCAGCGCGCGGATCTCCCGCTCCACGGCGGTGTCCGCGTCGGAGACCGGGGTGAGGTCGGGCTTCGACTCCACCCGTAGGTCCAGGGCGCGGAAGCGGGCCGTCGAGACGGCGTCGGCGGCGTCGGCGAGCCGGTGGGCGAGGTCGAGGTCCGCGGCGTACCCGGTCATGACCGGAACCTAGCCGATGCCCGGTCCGTCACGATCCGTGGCCCCGCGCTGGTCGACCTCGCCGCGCGGGTCGTCGCCGGCCCGGGAGGCGAGCAGCCGGCGGTACGAGGCCAGCCGGCGTGGGTCGGCCTTGCCGGCCGCCACCCAGGCGTCCAGCCCGCAGTCCGGCGCGTCGGTGGTGTGCGGACAGTTGGCCGGGCAGTCCACCGTCCCCTCGACCAGGTCGGGGAAGCCGTGCAGGAGGCTGTCCGCGGAGACGTGCGCCAGCCCGAAGCTGCGGACCCCCGGGGTGTCGATGATCCAGCCCGGGTCGTCGCCCCCGCCGGACGCCGTCGGCAGCCAGAGCGCGACCGCGCTGGTCGAGGTGTGCCGTCCCCGGCCGATCGCGCTGACCGTGCCGACCGCCCGGGCCGCGTCCGGAACGAGTCGGTTGACCAGCGTCGACTTGCCCACCCCGGAGTGCCCGACCAGCACCGAGATCCGTCCGGCGAGCAGCGCCCGCAGGGCGGCCAGGTCCGAATCCGGGCGGATCAGCACGTACGGCAGCTCCAGCTCGGTGTAGTAGTCGAGCACCGCCTCCGGCCCGGCCAGGTCCGCCTTGGTGAGGCAGAGCAGCGGCTCGACGTCCGCGTCGTACGCGGCCACCAGGCAGCGGTCGATGAAACCGGTGCGCGGCGGCGGGTCGGCCAGCGCGCTCACGATCACCAGTTGGTCGGCGTTGGCCACCACCACCCGCTCCAGCCGGCCCTCGGGGGTCGTCGCGTCGTCCTCGGCGGTGCGGCGCAGGACGGAGCGTCGCTCGGCGATCCGGACGATCCGGGCCAGCGCCCCGGCCGCGCCGGAGGTGTCCCCGACCAGCCCCACCCGGTCGCCGACCACCACCGACTTGCGGCCCAGCTCGCGGGCGCGCATCGCGGTCACCGTCGGGGTGGGCGCGTCGCCGAGCACGCAGGTGTAGCGCCCGCGGTCGACGGCGATGACGAAGCCGTCCACCGCGTCGGCGTGCAACGGGCGGGTCCGGGTACGCGGGCGCGACGACTTGCCGGGCCGGACCCGCACGTCGTCCTCGTCGTACTCCCGCCGTCTGGTCGCCAGGACCACCCTCCGTCGCGTCAGCTCTTGCCGGTCACCATCGCTGACCATAGTGCCGGGAACTCGGGCATCGTCTTCGAGGTACACGCCACGTCGTCCACCTCGATGCCGGGCACGGCCAGCCCGGCGACCGCGGCGGCGTGCGCCATCCGGTGGTCGGCGTAGGTGCGGAACGTCCCGCCGCGCAGCGGGCGCGGCCGGATCTCCAGCCCGTCACGGGACTCGGTGAGGTCGGCGCCGAGCGCGGCGAACTCCCGCGCCAGCGCGGCGATGCGGTCGGTCTCGTGGCCGCGGATGTGCGCCACCCCGGAGAACCGGGACGGCGAGTCGGCCAGCATCGCCAGGGCGGTCAGCGCCGGGGTCAGCTCGCTGACGTCGGAGAGGTCGGCCTCGATGCCGTGCACCGCGCCGGTGCCCCGTACGGTCAGCCCGGTGGTGGTGAGGGTCACCTCGCCGCCCATCTGCTGCAGCAGCGTGCGGAGCCGATCGAGGGGCTGGGCGCTGCTGTGCGGCCAACCCTGGAGCGTCACCTCACCACCGGTCACCAGGGCGGCGGCGAAGAACGGCACGGCGCCGGAGAGGTCCGGTTCGATCTCCCAGCCGCGCCCGGTGAGCGGACCGGGCTCGACGGCCCAGACGTCGGGCGTCGTGTCGTCGACCGCCGCGCCGGCGGCCCGCAGCATCTGCACGGTCATCCGCAGGTGCGGTGCGGACGGGACCGGCGGGCCGACGTGCCGGACCACCACCCCGCGGTCGAAGCGCGGCGCAGCCAGCAGCAGGCCGGAGACGAGCTGGCTGGAGGCGGAGGCGTCGATCACCACCTCGCCGCCGACGACCCGACCGGCGCCGAGCACGGTCAGCGGCAGGCTGCCGGCGCCGGTCACGTCGATGCGGACCCCGAGCGAGCGCAGCGCGCCGATCAGCGGGCCGAGCGGCCTGGTCCGGGCTTGCGGGTCGCCGTCGAAGGTGATCTGCCCGTCGGCCAGGCCGGCCACCGGCGGGACGAAGCGCATCACCGTGCCGGCCAGGCCGACGTCGACGTGCGCCGGGCCGACCAGCCGGTGCGGCCGGACCAGCCAACGGTCGTCGTCGCTGATCGACATGTGCGCGCCCATCGCGCGCAGGCCGGCGGCCATCAGCTCGGTGTCCCGCGCGCGCAGCGGCCCGGCGAGCGTCGACGGGCCGCTGGCCAACGCGCTGAGCACCAGCGCGCGGGCGGTCATCGACTTGGAGCCGGGCAGGCGCAGCGTGACCCCGACCGGGTCGGAGGCGGTCGGTGCGGTCCACGGCTGCAGCGGCCGCGTCGCGGTCAGATTCCCCACGGTTACATTCTGCCGTGTCGGGCCGGGGGTGGCGCCGGCCGGTGACCCGACTCCCGGTTGGCGGGACACCCGACACCCCGTGCGGCGGGTTAGCGTGTGGGACATGTGCGGCAGGTACGCGACGACCCGGAGCGCGGGTGAGCTGAGCGCGCTCTTCGAGGCGTACGACGAGACCGGGGGCCGGCTCGGGCCGGACCACAACGTCGCACCCACCGATCCCGTTCCGCTGGTCCGGGTGTCGAGCGAGGGTCACCGCGCCCTCTCCGTCGGCCGCTGGGGCTTTCTGCCGCACTGGGCGCGCAGCGCCGCCGGCGCAGCCCGCATGATCAACGCCCGTGCCGAGACGGTGGCCACCAGCCGGGCGTACGCGGGCGCCTTCGCCCGCCGCCGCTGCCTGGTGCCGGCCGACGGCTGGTACGAGTGGGTCCGCTCGGCGGGCGGCCGGCAGGCCTACTACATGACGCCGCTGGACTCCTCGGTGCTCGCCTTCGCGGGCATCTGGTCGCTCTGGGGCACCGGCGACCAGGCGCTGCTCACCGTCAGCGTGCTGACCACCGCCGCGGTCGGCGAGCTGGCCGAGGTGCACGACCGGATGCCGGTGCTGCTCCCGCACGACCGCTGGGCCCCGTGGCTGGCGCCGACCGGCGACGCGCAGTCGCTGCTCGCACCGCCGGCGCCCGACTGGCTCGCCGGGCTGGAGGTCCGTCCGGTCGGCCCGGCGGTCGGCGACGTCCGCAACGACGGCCCGCAACTGGTCGAGCGGGTGCCGGTGGCTCCGGCCGTCGCCGCGAAGGATCTGACGCTCTTCTGATCACGTTCTGCGCATATACGGGTGCCGATTTGCCAGGGTTCCGGGCGAAACGTCGCCTGACCGTTCAGCCATCTTCGCGGTAGCCCCTTGTGACCGTGCGCATAAGTGCGATAGAACACAGCGCCGGTGGTGAGTGTCGATTCGCAGGGGGCGGACGACGCCCATCGATCTTGCCGGTCCCACGGGGGAGGTGGGTGGATGACACGGGCGCGTATGCCCCGCCCGCATGAGGTGGCCGCCGCACGACGAGATCCGCGACTGCTCCGCGCACTGCGCGAGCGGCGCGAGGACGACGCGTGGCGGACCAGAGGAACCTGTCAGTCGGTCGATCCGGAGACGTTCTTTCCGGCGCCGAACGAGCCCGCCGACGCCGCGGTCGCACTCTGCCGCAGCTGCGAGGTGCAGGGCTCTTGTCTGGCCTGGGCGCTGGAGGTCGGTGACTGCCACGGCGTCTGGGGCGGCACCACGCCGCGCGAACGTCGGGCCATGCTGGTCGCCTGGCGCGGCGAGGTCCAGCCGGATCCGGACGCCGTGGACGAGCCCGGTCCGCCGGTGCGAGATCAGCTGCTCACCCTGGTGCCGCTGAGCTGACCGAGGCCGCACGAGCGCCCGGCCGGGGCGCGGCCGGGTGCGACGCGGCCGACGAGTCACGGGTGGTCGGTGATTCGGCGACGATGCGCGTTCGGCGGCGGTTCCGGCCGTGCGTCGGCGGGTGGGGCGCAGAATGAGCCGGTGCACAGCAGCGACGAGATCGGCACCCCGCGCGGGCCGGCCCGCACCGAGACCGATCTGCCGGCCGGGGCGGCGACCGCGCTGCTGGTGCTCGGGCACGGCGCGGGCGGCGGGGTGGACGCGCCGGACCTGCTCGCGGTCCGGGACGCGGCGGTGGCGCTCGGCGTCGCGGTGGTGCGGGTGACCCAGCCGTACCGGGTCGCCGGTCGGCGCGCGCCCGCGCCCGCCGGGCACCTGGACGAGGCGTGGACGGCGGTGCTGGCCGCGCTGCGGGACCGGCACGCCGACGTACCCACGCTGCTCGTCGGCGGGCGCTCCAGTGGGGCCCGGGTGGCCTGCCGCACGGCCGCTGCGACCGGCGCGGCGGGGATCGTCGCACTGGCCTTCCCGCTGCACCCGCCGGGCCGCCCGGAGCGCTCCCGGGCGGCGGAGTTGTCGACCGGTCTGCCGACGCTGGTGGTCAACGGTGACCGGGATGCGTTCGGGGTGCCCGACCCGGGCCCGGGGGTGACCGTGGTCACCCGCCCCGGCGAGGGGCACGACCTGCGGAAGGACCCGGCCGGCACGGCGGCGGTGGTGCGGGACTGGCTGCGCGGGCAGGGCTGGGCGGCGGCCTGACCGCTCGGCCGGAGGCCCGCCTCGCCGGGCGGCCCGTTTCCGGCGGCCGCGCAGGTTCGTTGCATCGGATGGTGCCGGTGCCCGGTTCGGGCGGCGGAACCATCCTCCCAGGCCCTTCCTGGTCCCAGCGCCGGCGGCACCGCCGACGCCGGGGCCAGGAAAGGGGTGGCCGGCGGAAAAGGACGCTGGTCCGGAATGCTCCGCCCGGCGTCGGGCGTTACTACCCCCGGACGACTTTTCTGGCGGAGGGGGGACCGGTGCCGACCGAGACACGGAGCCGGGAACGGGACGATCGGGACGCGCGGCAGCTGCGTCAGTTGCTCGCCGCCCCGGAGTGGCCCGCCACGGCGGAGCCGGGTGCTACGGGTGCGGTGAGCACCAGCACACCGGCCGGAACTGAATCTGTGGGCAGGTCCGTACGCGTATCCTCGGCGGGAAAGCATCCGACGCGAGGGGATGTGCGGTTGACCACCGAAAAGACCGACGAGCGCAGGGCCCGCTTCGAGCGGGACGCGATGCCATTCGTCGATCAGCTCTACGCTGCCGGGCTGCGGATGACACGCAACCCGGCGGATGCCGAGGATCTGGTCCAGGAGACCTACCTGAAGGCGTACGCCGCCTTCCACCAGTTCGAGCAGGGCACCAACCTGAAGGCCTGGCTCTACCGGATCCTGACCAACACCTACATCAACTCCTACCGGCGCCGGCAGCGGCAGCCGGTGCAGGCGCCGACCGACGAGATCACCGACTGGCAGCTCGCCGAGGCCGAGTCGCACACCTCCAGCGGGCTGCGCTCGGCCGAGACCGAGGCGCTGGACCGGCTGCCGGACAGCGACGTCAAGGAGGCCCTCCAGCAGCTGCCGGAGGAGTTCCGGATGGCGGTCTACCTGACCGACGTCGAGGGCTTCTCCTACAAGGAGGTCGCCGACATCATGGGCACGCCGATCGGCACGGTGATGTCGCGGCTGCACCGCGGACGGCGTAATCTGCGCAAGCTGTTGGAGCAGTACGCCAGGGAGCGCGGTTTCTCCGCCACCACCAAGGGCTCGACCGCTCCCGCCGGCCGGGAGGTGTGACGTGAGCTGTGGAGAGCCGCACGAGACCGACTGCCGCGAGGTGCTCGCGGAGGTCTACCTCTACCTCGACCTGGAGTGCGCCGACGAGCGGCGCACGCTGATCCGCCACCACCTCGACGAGTGCGGGCACTGCCTGCGCGAGTACGGCCTCGAGCAGGAGGTCAAGGCGCTGGTGGCGCGGTGCTGCGGCAACGAGACCGCGCCCGACGAGCTGCGCGAGCGGCTCCGCGTGCGACTGACCGAGCTGGTGGTCTTCGAGAGCAGCGAGTCGCGCGAACTGGCCGACTGAGGCCTTTCGCCGTACGACCGACACACGCCGGTGGGCCCGGGGGGGCCCCCCCCCGCCCCCCCCGGATAAGGGCCCCCCCCGGTGGGGCGAATTGTGTGGGCGGGGGGGGGGCCCCGGGGGGCACGCGTTGGGGGGGGTGGCGGG
>NZ_JBITFP010000037.1:0-50908 GCF_044456245.1 Micromonospora sp. NPDC051006 | reverse complement strand
CCGCCCGATCACCACCGCGATCTGCGGAAACGACAACCCCTGCCCGAACAACACCTCAATCTGCGCCCGCTCCCCGGACGACAACCGTCTCCCCGACATGAACCAACATCCTCACGAAGATCCACCCCGTTGCAACAACCCCTTTGAACCCAAGCGCACCGGAAACCGCGATGTCGGGGAACTGGAGTCGATCAACGCGGACTCCGCCGGCGGAGTGGGCGCCGGTCAGCCCTTGACCGCGCCGGCCACCAACCCGGAGACCATCCGCCGCTGCACCAGCAGGAAGAACACGATCACCGGCAGGGTGAAGAGGGTGGACGCCGCCATCACCGGCCCCCAGGCGGTGTCGTCCCGACCGAAGAAGAAGGTCATCGCCACCGGCAGGGTGTAGCGGTCCTGGTCGTTGATGAACGTGAGCGCGAAGATCAGCTCGTTCCAGGCCGTGATGAACGAGAAGATGCTGGTGGCGACCAGCCCCGGGGCGACCAGCGGGAAGAGGATCCGCCGGAAGATCTGGGTCCGGCTGGCCCCGTCGATAGCCGCCGCCTCCTCCAGTTCCTTCGGCACGGCGGCGACGAAGCCGCGCAGCATCCACACCGCGAACGGCAGTGAGAACCCCAGGTAGGTCAGGACCAGGCTGAGCAGGTTGTTGTAGAGCCCGAGCCGCTGGATCATCAGGAACAGCGGGATGACCAGGGCCTCCAGCGGAATCATCTGCACCACCAGCAGCATGATCAGGATGCTGGTGCGCAGCCGGAACCGGAACCGGGCCACCGCGGTGGCGGCCAGCAGCGCGACCAGGCCGCTGAGCAGCACGGTCGCGACCGCGACCAGGGCGCTGTTGAGGAAGAAGTCGGCGAAGGTCACCCCGGGGATGAGGTTGCCGGTCAGGATCTCCCGGTAGTGCTCCAGCGTGGGGTGGGTGGGCACCGGTTGCGGAGTGGTCGAGAAGATCTCCCGGCTGGGCTTCAGCGACGTGGCGATCATCCAGTAGACCGGGAAGGCCGCGAAGAGCGCCACCAGCAGCCCGGCGCCGTTGAGCGCGACCTTCTTCACGACTCGTCCTCCTGCTTGAGCACCATCCGCACGTAGAGGCCGGTCACCACGAGCAGGATCAGGGTGAGGATCACCGCGATGGCCGCGCCGAGGCCGTACTTCGGCGGCGGCGAGAACGCCTCGGCGTACGAGTAGATCGAGAGCATGAACGTCGGCCGGTCCTGGGTGCCGCCGGCCAGCACGAACTGCTGGGTGAAGACCTTGAAGTCCCAGATGGTGGAGAGCACGATCAGGATCCCGAAGACCGGGCGCAGCAGCGGGAAGGTGATCCGCCAGAACACCCGCCACGGCCCGGCGCCGTCCACCCGGGCGGCCTCGTGCAGCTCGCTCGGCACGCTCTTCAGCCCGGCCAGCACGCTGACCGCGATGAACGGGAACGAGTGCCAGACCACCACCAGCGTCAGGATCGAGAAGAAGAGCAGCGGCGAGTTGAACCAGCCGTAGCCGGTCCAGTCACTGCGGCCGAAGAGGCCCTGCGACAGGCCGTCCGGCAGCGCGTTGAACAGCCAGGTGACCAGGCCGCTGGTGTCGTCGAAGATCCACTTCCAGACGATGGTGCCGGTCAGCGCCGGCGTCGCCCACGCCAGCATCACGCAGCTCGCCACGAAGGTGGCCATCTTGCGGCCCAACCGGTTGAGCAGCAGCCCGACCAGGGTGCCCAGGATCATCGTGAGCGCCACGTTGGCCACCGCGAAGAGCACGGTGTTGCGCAGCACCGTCCGGAAGAACGGATCGCTGAGGATCTGGGTGTAGTTGCCCAGCCCGACCCACGGCCACTCCCGGTCGCCCCGCAGCTGGCGGACGTTGTTGAGCCGGTGGAACGACATCACCACCACCTGGCCGAGCGGCCAGAGCAGCAGCACGCCGATGATGGCCAGACAGGGCAGGAGCAGCGCGTACGGCAGCAGGTTGTCGACCCGTCGACGCCGCCGCGCGGGGGTCTCCCGCGCGGCCGACGTCTCCGGTGCCTCGGTCAGCGTGGTCACTTGGCGTTGAGGATGCTTTCCATCTCCGCGGCCGCGTCGGCGGTGGCCTTCTCGACCGTCTTCTGACCCTTCATGACCGAGCTGTTCATCGCCTGGGTCACCGTCTTGGTACGGCTGACCTCCACCCACTTCGGGGTGAGCGGCGTGACCTTGGTGTTCTGCATCGTGGTCGCGAACGCCGACATGATCTTGTCATTGGTGTACTTCTCGCCGCCGACCAGGTCCTGGTAGACCGGGAAGAAGCCGAGGCTGTCGGCGAAGGTCTGCGCGTTCTTCTTGTTCAGCAGCACGGTCAGGTAGTCCCAGGCGAGATCCTGCCGCTCGCTGTCCTTCCAGAGGGCGATGTCGGAGCCGCCGGCGAAACCGGGCGCCGCCTTGCCGTCCGGGCCCGGGATCGGGAAGGTGCCCCACACCTTCTCGATGTCGGGGTTGTCCTTCTTGATCGCGCCCTGCTGCCAGCTGCCGGCGAACGCCATCGCCGCCTTGCCGGTGGCGAACTGGGTCCGCGCGTCGATCTCGTTCCACCCGGCGGCGGCCGGCGGGGCGACCTTGTGCACGGTCACCAGGTCGGTCCAGAACTTGACCGCCTTCTGGGCCTCCGGGGTGGTGTAGCCGGACTTCCAGCTGCCGCCCTGGTCGGTGGCGATCTCGCCGCCGGCGCCCCAGAGGAAGGAGTAGAAGGGCAGCTCGGAGTTGCCGGGCAGGGCGATGCCGTAGGTGTTCGGCTTCTTGGCCTGCACGGTCTTGGCCACGGTCACCAGCTCGTCCCAGGTGGTCGGCGGCTTGACGCCGGCCTCGGCGAACCAGTCGGTGCGGTAGTAGATCGCCCGCACGCCCGCGTACCAGGGCACGCCGTACTGCTTGCCGTCGAGCTGCGCGTTGCGCACCAGGTCGGGCAGGATGTCCTTGCCGTCGGCCCAGCCGCCCATCCGACCGCTCAGGTCGGCCAGCGCCTCCTGCGCCGCCCAGCCCTGGGTCTCAGTGTTGCCCAGCTCGGTGACGTCCGGCCCCTCACCGCCGGCGAGGGCGGCCTGGAACTTCTTCGGCGCCTCCAGCCACGGGATGTACTGCACCACCACGTCGGTGTCCGGGTGCTTCTGCCGGAACTCGGTCTCGACGGTGTCGAGGAAGCTGGTCTGGGCGTCGCTGCCCTCGCCCATCATCCAGACCGTCAGCTTGCTCGTGTCGGCCGCGCCGTCGTCGCTCGAGCCGCCACAGCCGGCCAGCGCCATCGCGGCCGAGGCCACCACGGCGGTGACCGGGGCCAGCCGCTTCCACCTGTTCACGCCACATCTCCCCTCGCGCCGCCTGGCACTAACCTTCTCCGCCGCACCTTAGTAGGAAAAAATCCTTTACGACAGTGGGGCGGTCGGCGGAAGCGACGCGACCGTACCGCAGGCCGGGCCGAAGGGGCAGGGGTGGCACCGGGGCGAATCTGGGCGTACCACGACGAAGGGGCGCCCGGCCGACGGCCGGGCGCCCCTTCGTGGGTCGATCTACGAATTACCGGTAGTTGACGCTGCGCCGCCGGCCGACGCCGGCGACCAGGGCCACCGCGATGGCGGCCACCACGACCTGCACCAGCAGCTCGGCCCAGTCGACCCCGGCGGTCTCGGTCGCGATGCCCAGCGCGCGGGCCAGCACCGTACCGAGCAGCGCGGCGCCCACACCGATCAGCATGTGCAGCCACATCGGCATGTTCTGCCGGCCCGGAACGACCAGACGGCCCAGCGCTCCGACGATCAGACCAACGATGAGCGCAGTGACGATGCCCCAAACGGTCAGCTCCACGATCGCCCTCCTCAAAGGAAACGTCTCACACGTTTTGTGTGCTTACTGTCGTGACCACAAAGTTCCCGGTCGCCTGAGAAACCAAACCGACTTTCCGGGACAGTGGCCGCCGGACGCTCCGGTATTGGCACGTTCTCCCCGCGCTGGCGGCGCTCAACTTCTACTGGCGACACTCGGCCGCGGCTGCCCGCGTTCGACTCTTACTGGCCGCGTCCCGCCCGGCGCGGGCCGCGGCGCGCGGCGCACGCGGACGGGCGCCCGACCTCTGGGAGGTCGGACGCCCGTCGAAGAGTGCCCTTGCCACCGGTCGCCGGCCGGTCCGCCGACGTCACCGGGTCATGCCGTGGCCGTTACCGCGTGACGCGGCGGCGGCGGCCGACGCCGGCCACCAGGGCCACCGCGATGGCGGCCAGCACGATCTGGACCAGCAGCTCGCCCCAGTCGATCCCGGCGGTCTCGGTGGCGATGCCCACCGCCCGCGCCAGCACCGTACCGAGCAGCGCGGCACCCACGCCGATCAGCATGTGCAACCAGATCGGCATGTCCTGCCGGCCCGGGACGACCAGACGGCCCAGCGCCCCGATGATCAGACCAACGATGAGCGCGGTGATGATGCCCCACACGGTCAGCTCCACGGTCGCCCTCCTTCAAGAATGAGTCACACGGTGTGTGCTTCCTGTCGTGGCCGCTAAGTTCCCGGGCCGCCGAAACGCCAAACCGGTTCACCGCGGACACCATTCGGCAGGAGTCGATACGATCCGCCGCGCCGGCACCCGCCGGAGCACCGTCCACGCAGGTCGGAGGCGGTGTCGCTGGGCCGACGGCCCGAGCCCGGGCAGCGAAAATTTCCGCCGCCACCGGACCCGGAGACGCGGACGGCCGGCGCCCCGGGCCCGGGTGGGCGGGACCTGGCGGTCCCGGCCTCGGGTGGAGCGCCGGCCGTCGTACGTCGTCGACGCCGGAGAGGTAAGCGGCTACTTCTTGCCGGGCGCCTTGCCGTCACCGCTGTCGGAGGAGAGCGCGGCGATGAAGGCCTCCTGCGGAACCTCCACCCGGCCGACCATCTTCATCCGCTTCTTGCCCTCCTTCTGCTTCTCCAGCAGCTTGCGCTTTCGGCTGATGTCACCGCCGTAGCACTTGGCGAGCACGTCCTTGCGGATCGCCCGGATGGTCTCCCGGGCGATCACCCGGCTGCCGATCGCCGCCTGGATCGGCACCTCGAACTGCTGCCGGGGAATGAGGTTGCGCAGCTTCGCGGCGATGGTGACGCCGTAGTTGTACGCCTTGTCCTTGTGCACGATGGCGCTGAACGCGTCCACCGGCTCACCGTGCAGCAGGATGTCCACCTTGACCAGATCGGACGCCTGCTCACCGGAGGGCTCGTAGTCCAGCGAGGCGTAGCCCTTGGTACGGCTCTTGAGCTGGTCGAAGAAGTCGTAGATGATCTCGGCCAGCGGCAGCGTGTAGCGCAGCTCCACCCGGTCGGCGGAGAGGTAGTCCATGCCGAGCAGGTTGCCGCGCCGCCCCTGGCAGAGCTCCATCACCGCGCCCACGTAGTCGTTCGGGGTCAGCACGGTCGCCCGCACGGTCGGCTCGTACACCTCGGCGATCTTGCCCGTGGGGTACTCACTCGGGTTGGTGACTACGATCTCCTGGCCGTCCTCGGTGATGGCCCGGTAGACCACGTTCGGCGCGGTGGAGATCAGGTCGAGGTTGTACTCCCGCTCCAGCCGCTCCCGGATGATCTCCAGGTGCAGCAGGCCGAGGAAGCCGCAGCGGAACCCGAAGCCGAGCGCACCCGACGTCTCCGGCTCGTAGTCGAGCGCGGCGTCGTTGAGCTTGAGCTTGTCCAGCGCCTCGCGCAGGTTGGGGTAGTCGGACCCGTCAATCGGGTAGAGGCCGGAGTAGACCATCGGCTTCGGGTCCTTGTAGCCGCCGAGCGCCTGGGTGGCCGGCCGGCTGTTGATGGTGACCGTGTCGCCGACCCGGGACTGCCGGACGTCCTTCACCCCGGTGATCAGGTAGCCCACCTCGCCGACCCCGAGGGCGTCGGCCTTCACCATCTCGGGCGAGATGACGCCGATCTCCAGCAGTTCGTGCACCGCGGCGGTGGACATCATCTTGATCCGGTCGCGGGCGCTGATCCGCCCGTCGATCACCCGGACATAGGTGACCACGCCCCGGTAGACGTCGTAGACCGAGTCGAAGATCATCGCCCGGGCGGGCGCCTCGGAGTCGCCGACCGGCGGCTTGAACTGTCGGACGATCTCGTCGAGCAGGTAGGGAACTCCCTCGCCGGTCTTGCCGGAGACCTTGATGCAGTCGGCCGGGTCGCCGCCGATCAGGTGGGCCAGCTCCTCGGCGTACTTCTCCGGCTGGGCGGCCGGCAGGTCGATCTTGTTGAGCACCGGGATGACGTGCAGGTCGTTCTCGAGCGCGAGGTAGAGGTTTGCCAGCGTCTGCGCCTCGATGCCCTGGGCGGCGTCGACCAGCAGGATCGCGCCCTCACAGGCGGCCAGCGAGCGGGAGACCTCGTAGGTGAAGTCGACGTGACCGGGGGTGTCGATCATGTTGAGCACGGCCTGCTCGCCGGCCCGGTCGCCCTCCCGCACGGTCCACGGCATCCGGACGGCCTGGCTCTTGATGGTGATGCCGCGCTCGCGCTCGATGTCCATCCGGTCGAGGTACTGGGCACGCATCTGCCGGGGGTCGACCACGCCGGTGAGCTGCAGCATCCGGTCGGCCAGGGTCGACTTCCCGTGGTCGATGTGGGCGATGATGCAGAAGTTCCTGATCCGCGCCGGGTCGGTGGCACCAGGAGCGTTCGCGCCGGAATCGAGCGTCGGTGGCACAGCTGTCCGTTCTGGTCGGCTGACGTGAGCGGGCCGGCGTGACGCCGGCCCCCTCTATGTTCCCACGCCGCCCCGGACGCGGTCGGATCACTCCTCCGGCGGCTCGACGAAGAGCGCGGCGAGGCGCGGCAGCCGCCGTCGGGCCTCCTCCTCGTCGTCGAAGTCCCAGAAGTCGTTGAGGTCGGGCGTGGTGACCGGGTCGCGGTCGGCCGGCAGGTCGGTCGCGGTCGCCTTCCGGTAGGCCTCCCAGGGCACCGCCAGCATGTCCTCCGACTGGAACTCCTCGCCGGTGAGCGCGGCGGCACGGATCTGCGGCAGCTCGGCCAGCGAGTCGGGGTCGGCGGTGGCGCGGGCGTAGACCTCCCGGCCCTGGGTCATCAGCCAGCCGCGGAAGTATTCGAAACCGTCGTCGGAGGCGCCCCCGTTGATCAGGTAGGCGGCGCCCCACAGGTCGACCCGGAACGAGGCGGCGAGCACCCGCCGCTGGTGGTGGGCGTAGCCGACGATGTCGGCCGGGTCGCGCTCGGCCAGCAGCGCCACCGCCCGGGCCGCGACCGCGCTGGCCTCACCACCGCCGCCGGCCCGGGCCCGGTCGATCAACTGCCAGAAGTCGTCGGTCCTCATGGCCTGGCAGTCTCGCAGACCGCCCGGCCCGAACCCGGCGGGACGAGCCCGACGCGGGCCCGGAAGTCGTCGGTGTGCACGGCTGCATCCTGCCCGCCGGGTACGACAGCATGGGAGGCGTGCCCGCCGACCCGCCGCCGCCGTACCACGCGACCGCCGTACGGCCGGGCTGGGACGAGTTACCGGCCGGCCTGCGCTCGGCGGTGGCCGCGCGGCTGGGCGGCCCGGTCACCGCCGTCCGGGTCGCCGGGGCCGGTTTCACCCGGGGCTTCGCCGCGGTGCTGACCACGGCCGACGGGGCGTCCGCCTTCGTCAAGGCGGCGACGCCGGCCGACCAGCCCCGGTTGGTCGACTGGTACGCCCGGGAGGCCGCCGTCCTCGCCCGGCTCCCGGCCGGGCTGCCGGTCCCCCGGCTGCGCTGGACCCTCGACGCGGCCGGTTGGTACGCCATCTGCCTGGACGCCGTGGACGGCCGCACCCCGCGGCTGCCCTGGGCGCCGGCGGAGCTCGCCGCCACCCTCGCCGGGTACGCCGAGGTCGCCGCCGCGCTCGCGGACCCGCCGGCCGACCTGCTCGCCCTCGACCCGCCCCGGCTCGCCGACCTGGCCCGTGAGGACATCCTCTGGTGGGGTGAGGTGGCCGCCGGCCGCGAGCCGCCGCCCGCGCTGCCCGATGCACTGGCGGTCCGCCTCCCCGAGCTGGTCGCGCTGGAGTCGCGGTTGCCCGGGTACGCCGCCGCCGGCCCACCGGACGGGTTGATCCACGGCGACCTGCGGCTGGACAACGTGCTGATCGACCGGGCCGGTCGGGCGTGGTTCTGCGACTGGGCCTGGCTGTGCCGTGGCCCGGCCTGGTTCGACCTGGCGGGCCTGCTGATCACCGGTCACGCCAGCGGGCTGGACGTGGACCGGCTCTTCGCCGACCATCCGACCACCGCCGACGCGCCCGCGGACGCGCTGGACGCGACGCTGGCCGCGCTGGCCGGGTACTACCTCACCACCGCGGCCGCGACTCCGCCGACCGCCTCCCCGCAGATCCGCCGGCACAACCGGTGGAGTGGCGAGCAGGCGCTGGCCTGGCTGGCGGCCCGCCGGGGCTGGGCCTGACCGGTCCCGGCGGCTCGGGCATGATGGTCCGGACGATCCGCCCCGGCGACGTCGTCCCGAGCCGTTTTGGCTCGTCCCGGTCCGACCTGGTAACCTGGCTTTTCGCGCGGCGACGACGCATGCTCCGTCACGCGCACAAGCTGACCAACCCGAGCTATCAAGACGAGGCTGTCGCGTGGCGAACATCAAGTCCCAGATCAAGCGCAACCGGCAGAACGAGAAGCGCCGGCTGCGGAACAAGTCGGTCAAGTCGTCGCTGAAGACCGCCATCCGCAAGTTCAACGAGGCCGCCGAGACCGGCGACGTCGAGCAGGCCACCGCCCTCATGCAGGACGCCTCGCGCAAGCTCGACAAGGCGGTCAGCAAGGGTGTGATCCACGCCAACCAGGCCGCGAACCGCAAGTCCGCGATCGCCAAGCGCGTGGTGACGCTCGCCGCCTGACCCGGCGGTACCCATAACTCACCGGAAGCCCTCGGCACCACGCCGAGGGCTTCCGGCTGTCTGTGACCCGGACCGTTGCCGGTCGCGGGTCGTGCCGATGGCGGGTCGGGCCGTGCCGGTCGTGCGCCGAGGGCGGTGCCGGGTCGGTGCGGTGCGGTCAGGACGGCGGGGCGGTGCGGTGCCGGCCGGCTCCGGCGTCGTCGGACCGTGCGGCGGGCTCGGTGGAGACCACGATCCCGGGCACGCTGTGGGTGATCCACTCCACCCGGGCGCGCCCGACGACCGGCTCCATCTGCCGGCGGAACCGGTCCCGCTCCTGCTCGGGTACGAGCGCCGCGGAGCGCACCACCACCGCGGCCACCATGTCGTTGAGCTTGACCATGACCGCGACGGCCGCCGGCAGGACTAGCACGGCCCACCAGCTGACCAGCTCGGCGAGGGCGAGCAGCACGGCCAGCGCGACGGCGCCCTCGAAGAAGAGGAAGCAGAGCACCCCGCCCGGGTTGACGAATCGCAGCCCGAGGGCCCGGGCGTAGAGCGGGCGGTACTGCTCCTCGTCGGCCGGGAGCGTGGCCCAGGTCACCCGGGTCGGTCCGGTCACCGGGCGCCACCCGCGCGGGCCGCCGCCACCGAGAAGACGGCCCGCTCCAGCGCGTACGCCCGGTCGTCGGAGCCGCCCTTGACCGCCGCGTTGCACTCGGCGGCCACCTGCATGGCCTGGACCAGCCCCTCCGGGGTCCAGCCGCGGCCCTGCCGCTGCGCCCGCTCGATCTTCCACGCCGGCATGCCGAGGCTGCTCGCCAGCTGGTAGGGGCTGCCCCGGCCGGCGGAGGCCACCCGGGCCACGGTGCGGACGCCGTCGGCGAGGGCGTCGGCGATCGGCACCGGGTCGACCCCGACGTGCAGGGCCCAGCGCAGGGCCTCCAACGCGGCCGGCACGTCGCCGACCATGGTGGCGTCGGCCACCGTGAAGCCGCTCACCTCCACCCGGCCCCGGTAGTAACGCGAGACCGTGTCCGCGCTGATCCGCCCGTCGGTGTCGGCGATCAGCTGCGAACAGGCGGCGGCCAGCTCGCGCAGGTCGTTGCCGACCGCGGCGATCAACGCCTCGGCGGCGTCCTCGGTGCACTTGCCACCGGCCCGGCGGATCTCGTCGCGGACGAAGGCGACCCGGTCCCGGTGCCCCTTGAGCTTCGCCGCGGGCACCACCGTCGCGCCGGCCGCCTTCAACCCCTCGGCGAACGCCTTGCCCTTGGCCGCGCCGAGGTGCAGCACGATCAGCTGCACCTCCGGGTCGGGGTTCTTCGCGTACGCCAGCAGCGCCGCCACCAGGTCCTTGCGGGCGTCCTGACCGGAGCGCAGCACCAGCACCCGCCGCCCGCCGAACAGCGACGGGCTGAGCATCTCGGCGATCTCCCCCACCGCGAGCGCGCCGGCCTGGTACTCGCGTACGTCCACGTCGGGGTCGACGCTGCGCGCCTTCGCGACGGCTTCGGCCACCGCGCGCGTGGCGAGCAGCTCCTCATCACCGAGGACGAGCAGAATGGGGGCGAGGCTGGCGGGGGTCACGTCGCCCATATTCGCACGCCCCACGGTGGGATCGTGCCTGCTCATCGGCCGCTCGGGCGGCGGAGCCCGCACTCAGTGCAAATCCAGACATTTATTTCAATTCCCCAGATAAACCTACAAATCGTCACTCAGAACGACGTGGACCTGGCCGGTGAGTTTGGCTGCACCACCCGCCGCCGGTGGACCCGGCCGGCGCGCGGTGGGTCGCGCCACCCGCCGCCCGTGGACCGTCCCGGCCGGCCGTCGCCCGCCCGGTCAGGACTGCGTCCCGGGGCGGACGCTCCGCGCCACCACCGCGAGGCCGGAGTCCCCGCGCACGGCCGCCACGTCACCGTCGGTGTCCGTACGCAGCACTCGCGCCCCGCCTCGTGAGAGCCGCGCGAGCAGCGCCGGGTGCGGATGCCCGTACGTGTTACCCGTCCCCACGGGCACCAGCGCGACGGCCGGGCGGACCGCGTCCAGGAAGGCCCCGTCCTGATAGGCCGACCCGTGGTGCGCCACCTTCAACACCTCGGCCCGGAACGCGCTCGGCGGCATCCGGTCCAGCAGAGCCTGCTGCTCCTCGGACTCCGCGTCACCTGGAAGCAGGATCCGCACCCCCGCCACCGTGGCACGCAGCACGAGCGAGTTGTTGTTCGGATCAGACCGGGTGCCCCGCAGCGGGTACGGCGGACCGAGGACGACCAGCGCCACCCCACCGACCCGGTACGTCCAGCCGGCGGGCGCGGTGACCAGCCGGGCCCGCCCACCGGCCGCCGCCGCCCGGACCAGTTCCTGCCCGGTCTCCGGCTCGCTCCACGCCGGAGTGAGCACCTCGCCCACCCGCCGCCCACGGAACACGCCGGCGACCCCGCCCACGTGGTCGGCGTGGAAGTGGCTCACCACCAGCAACGACACCTCACGGATGCCGAGCCGGCGCAGGCAGCCGTCCACCGCGGCCGGCTCCGGCCCGGCGTCGACCACCACCGCCCGCCCGGTCGCGACCGGAAGCACCACCGCGTCGCCCTGCCCGACCGCGCAGACGACCACCACCCAGCCGGAGGGTGGCCAGCCCCGGGCGACCAGCCGGACCGGCAGGGTGCCGAGCACCACCGCGACGGTCACCACCGCCACCAGTCGACGGACCACCGGCCGCCGGGTGGCGACCAGCAGCGCCACGGTCAACGCCGCCAACAGCAGCGCGCCCGGAACCCCGCCCATCCAGGGCAGCGTGCCCGCCGGCAACGCGGCGCCGTGCCGGGCCACCAGCACCAACCAGAACGCCGGCCAGCTCGCCAGCCACGCGACGAACTCCGCGCCGGCCGGCCAGAGCGGTGAGATCATCGCGGCCAGCACCCCGAGCACCGTGGCCGGCGCGATGGCCGGCACCGCGAGCAGGTTGGCCGGCACCGCGACCAGGCTGACCGTGCCGGAGAGCCCGGCGACCACGGGTCCGCAGGCCAACTGGGCGGCCGCGGGCACGGCCAGCGCCTCGGCCAGCCCGGCCGGCACGCCCCGCCGGCGCAGCCCGTCGCGCCACCGCGGGGCAAGCAACAGCAGGCCTCCGGTGGCGAGCACGGAGAGCGCGAAGCCCGGGTCGCCGGCCAGTTCCGGGTCGACCAGCACCAGCGCGGTGACCGCGGCAGCCAGCGCCGGCAGCGCGGCACGGGGGCGGCCGGCGGCCAGCGCGGCGAGCCCGATCGCGCCCATCGTGCCGGCACGCACCACGCTCGGCGAGGGGCGGACCAGGATGACGAAGCCCACCAGGGCCACCGCGCAGAGGCCGGCGGCGAGCCACGGCCCGGCCCGGGACCAGCGGGCCAGCAGGAGCACCGCACCCACGACGATCGCCACGTTGGAGCCGGAGACCGCGTTGAGATGGGTCATGCCGGTGGCCCGGAAGTCCTCCTCGACGGTGGGCAGCAGCCGGCTGGTGTCGCCGACCACCAACCCGGGTAACAGCCCGCCCTGCTCGGCGGGGAGCGGTGCGCAGGCCCGTTGCAGCCCGTCGCGGAGCGATCCGGCGGCGCGCTGCGGCCAGGACGGTGGACCGCGCCGCAGCGGCGGACCGGCGGCGCTGAGCACGGCCGCGGTGAGGTCGCCGCCACGGGGCAGGCCCAGCCGCCCCTCCGCGGCGAGCCGCTGCCCGGGCAGCAGTCCACGCCAGGCCGGGTCGGTGGCCAGCGCGAGCACCCGGACGGACGCGCTGATCCGCTGGCCGTCCGGCCCGACGAGGCCGACCAGCCGGGCGGGCACCAGCAGGGTGGCCGGGCGACCGGGGGCGCCGCGGATCGGTCGCGGATCGTCCCGTACGACCAACTCGGCGGTGACGCTCGCCCGCTGCTCGGCGAGGACACGCACGGCGGGCGCGTCCCGTACGGCCAGCCGGGCGGCAGTGGCCGTGCCGCCGCAGACGACGCCGAGCGCCACCGCGACGGCGATCCACCCGTAGCGCCGGACGACGGCCCGCGGCCGCCCGAGCAGACCCAGCAGGTGCAGCGCACCGACGGCCGCCAGCGCGGCCGCCACCCCGGCCATCAGCAGCGCGCTCGGCGCGTCGAGGTACAGCCCGGCCAGGGCGTTGAGCCAGGCCGCCACCGCCAGCCCGGCCAGCCGCAGGTCCGGCGGGTCGGCCGTCAGCGCCGTGCCGGACGCGGATTCTGCCGGCGTGCTCACACCGTCACCAGTTCCTTGAGCTGCTCGTAGCGGGCGTCGCCGATTCCCTCGACCTGCCGCAGGTCGCCGACCGACCGGAAGCCACCGTGCTGCTCGCGGTGGGTGAGGATGCGCTGGGCGAGCACCGGACCGACCCCGGGCAGCGCGTCGAGCTGCGCCAGGGTCGCGGTGTTGAGGTTGACCGGCCCGCCGGCGCCGGGGGCCGCGCCCGCGCCGGGCGGTGCCGCACCGGGCGCCGGCTGGCCGGCGGCGCCGGGCGGCGCGGGCACCCCGACCACGATCAGCTCGCCGTCGACGACCTTGCGGGCCGGGTTGAGCAGGGCCACGTCGACCCCGGGCAGCGCCCCACCGGCCGCCGCCACGGCGTCGGCGAGCCGGGCACCGGGCGGCAGACGCACCAGCCCGGGACGGCGTACCTTGCCCGCGACGGCCACCACCAGCTCACCGGCCGGGGTGGGCCCCGCCTCGGTGACGTCGGCCGCGACGGGGGCAGCGGCGCTCGCCGGTGACGGGACCGGCTCGGCGCGTGGCCGGGAGCGCCAGGCCCAGAGCCCGGCCCCGAGCACCACCACCACGGCCACGGCCGCCAGGGCACGCACCCCACGCCGCCCCGGATCGAATGCGCCCGGTCCGGGCAGCCGGGGCGCCGCACGCGCCGCCGGCTCACCCGCCGCCGACCGGTCAGCCCCCTCGTCGGGCAAGGCGACCCGCACGCCGGTGACCGCACGGTCCAACGGCGCACCCGACGCCAAACCGTCCGGCAGCGCGGCCGACGCCGCACGGTCCAGCGGCGCGCTGGCGGCCAGGCGGTCCAGCGGAGCATCCGATGCCACACGGCCCAGCGGCGCGCTGGAGGTCGCGAGGTCCACCGGCGCACCAGGGGCCGGGCGGTGCAGCGGCGCGCGGTCCGCCGGGGCGGGGTGGGTCGGGTGCGCCGTGACCGGGTCGGCGAGCGACGATGCGGCTGCCGGTTCCGGCCCGGTCGGCGGTGCGGCCGTCAGGCGCAGCAGGCGTTGCCGTACCACGGTCTCGTCGTCGTGTGACACGGCGTGACGCTACGGCCGCTACCGGCCGGGACGGCCCCGCCCGGCGTCGGCTGTGGACGGTTGAGCGGGCTGTGGAAAACGCCCTGATCACGCCGCTCTGTGCTAGCAGGGTCGGCGGCAGGTCGGCGGCAGGTCGGCGGCAGGTCGGCGGCAGGTCAGCGCGGCAGGTCAGCGCGGCAGGTCAGTGCCCTTCCGGGTCAAGGCCGAGCGCCGCGCGCCCGCCGTCGACCGGCAGGATCACTCCGTTGACGAAGCCCGCCGACGGCGAGAGCAGCCACGCGACGGCGTCCGCCACCTCCTCGACCCGACCGATCCGGCCCACCGGATGCAGCCGGTTCAGCTCGGCGCCAATGCGGGCGGCCTCGGCCGGGCCCTGCCCGGCGAGGAAGTCGGCGTGCCGCTCGGTGCCGATCGAGCCCAGCGCGACCGCGTTGGTCCGGACTCCCTGCGGCCCGTACTCGACGGCGAGGGCCCGGGTCAGCCCTTCGACCGCGGCCTTCGCGGTGGCGTACGGCAGGCAGCCGGGCACCGGCCGGGTGGCCTGGTGGGAGGAGACGTTGACGATCGCCCCGCCGGTGCGGGCGGCGAGGTACCGGCGGACCGCCGTCGCGGCGCCCGCGACGGCCGGCCGCAGGTTGGCCCCGATCAGGTCGAGCACCTCGCCGACCGGCGCGGCGTGCACCGAGGCGTCCCGGAACACCGCCGCGTTGTTGACCCACCCGGTCAGCGGCGCGGCCCGCTCGGCGAGGTCGGCGGCGCGGGCGATGACGTCCTCGTCACCGGCGTCGCCGACCACGCCGATCAGGCGGTCGGCGGCCGGGTGGCCGACAAGCCAGCCGAGCGCCTCGGCGTCGTGCTCGACCACGACCACGGTGCCGCCACCGGCCAGCAGCCGCTGCACGATGGCCCGACCCACTCCCCGGCCTCCGCCGGTCACCACAAAGGACACCGCCGCTGCTCCTCTCCCGGCACACACCGACGGCCGGCCTGCTCAGCCCTGCGGTCTCAAATTTGGGGCAGTTCGACAGCGTCCGTCAGGTCTGGCCGGGGTCGCCGGACGCCGCCGGACGGCGGTGCACCACCACGCAGGCCAGGCCCGGTCCGGCATGCGCGGCGACCACCGCGCCGGCCTCCGACAGGTACGTCTCGCGCACCTGGTCGCCGAGCCGCTCGATCAGCGCGGCGCGCAGCGCCTCGGCCCGCTGCGGCGCGGCGAGGTGGTGCACGCCCAGGTCGACCTCGGCGTCCCCGGCCGCCTCGACGGCCAGGTCGATCAGCCGTGCAACACCCCGACTGGCGGTGCGGACCTTGTCCTTGAGCACGATCGCCCCGTCCGGCATGTGCATGATCGGCTTCACCGACAGCGCGGTGCCGAGCAGCGCCTCGGCCGCGTTGATCCGGCCACCCTTGCGGAGGAACTCCAGGGTGTCCACGTAGAAGTAGATGGTGGTCCGGGCCACGGCGTCGAGCGCGGCCTGGCGTACCCCCGCCAGGTCCGCGCCCCCGGCGGCGGCCTCGGCGGCGGCGAGCACCGGGAAACCCAGGCCCAGGCCGGTGGAGCGGCTGTCGACCACCGCGACCCGCCCGCCCAGCTCGTCGGCGGCCAGCCGGGCCGCCTCGACCGTGCCGGAGAGCTCCGCCGACAGGTGCACCGACAGCACACCCTCCGCGCCGGCGTCGAGCAGCTCGCGGTACGTCTGCGCGAACTGCTCCGGGGCGGGGCGGGAGGTGCTCGCCGAGACCCGCCGGCCGCTGAGCGCCCGGGTCGCGTCGGTGGGGTGGACCTCCACCCCCTCCAGCCCCTCCGCGCCGTTGATCACGACGGTCAGCGGCACCACGGTCAGCCGGTGCGCGTGCACCAGCTCGGGCGGGAGGTAGGCGGTGGAGTCGGTGACGACCGCGACGGGCATGCCCGGCACGCTAGCCGATGCCGACCCCGCCCGACGAGGCCGCGTCAGACCGCGTCGGCGACGGCCGGCGCGACGACCAGACCGACGTTGTGCGACCGCAGGTGCCAGCCCCGTACGTCGTCGTGGCGCAGCTCGGTCCAGTGGCAGTTCTGCAGCGAGCCGACGGTACGCAGCACGCCCGGCTCCCAGCCGAGCAGGTGCCCGACGCCCTGCCGAGCCCCGCCGCCGTGGGTGGCGACCACGACGGTGCCGCCGGGCACGGCGTCGGCGGCCTCGGTGAGCGCCGCGCCGACCCGCTTGCCCAGGTCGTCCAGGGTCTCGATCTCCGCCCCCGGGTCGGGGTCACCGGCCCGCCAGCGGGCGTACTCGGCGGGGAACCGCTCGGCGACCTCGGTGAGGGTGAGCCCCTGCCAGCGCCCGAAGTGACGTTCCCGCAGCCGGGCGTCGCTGCGTACCGGCAGCCCGGTCAGGGCGGCCAGCGCGGCAGCGGTCTCCGCGGCCCGGCTGAGGTCGCTGGCGACCAGGGCGTCCGGACGCAGCCCGGCGAGCAGCGGCGCGGCGGCGCGGGCCTGCTCCCGGCCGAGATCGTTCAGCGGTACGTCGGTCTGGCCCTGGACCCGGTTGGCGGCGTTCCAGTCGGTGTTGCCGTGCCGCCAGATGATCAGGCGGGTCATTCCGCGGCGGAACCGGTGCCGGACTCGGCGTCGACCAGGTCACGGTCGACGAACGGGATCGTCGGGCAGTCCTTCCACAGCCGGTCGAGGGCGTAGAACTCGCGCTCCTCGGTGTGCTGGACGTGCACCACGATGTCGACGTAGTCGAGCAGCACCCACCGACCGCCGCGCTCGCCCTCGCGCCGCACCGGCTTGGCCTTCTCCGGCAGCTCCAGCAGGCGCTCCTCGATGGCGTCGACGATGGCGAGCACCTGACGCTCGTTCGGGGCCGCGGCGAGCAGGAACGCGTCGGTGATGGCGAGCTGGTCGCCTACATCGATGATGACGATGTCCTGCGCCTTCTTGTCGGCGGCGGCCTGGGCCGCGGCGGTCGCCAGCTCGTACGCGCGTTCAGAAACTGTCACCGTTCTCCTTCGATCAACCGTGCGACCCTCCAAGCGTCTCACACGCGGCGGCGTCCCGACTTGTCAGTTCTGGTCGATTACCCGGCCAGACGCCGCATAGCGGGCGTCGTCAGGCCTGATAGAGGCGCCGCTTGGCGATGTACTGCACCACACCGTCGGGCACCAGGTACCAGACCGGCTCGCCCCGGGCGACCCGGTCGCGGCAGTTGGTGGACGAGATGGCCATCGCCGGCACCTGCACCAGACTCACCGTGTCGGCGGGCAGATGCTCGTCGGTGAGCTTGAACCCCGGCCGGGTCACCCCGATGAAGTGGGCCAGTTCGAAGATCTCGTCCAGGTCCTTCCAGGAGAGGATCTTCGACAGCGCATCGGCGCCGGTGATGAAGTAGAGCTGCACCTTCGGCCCGTACTCGTTCTGCAGATCGCGCAGGGTGTCGACGGTGTAGGTGGGGCCGCCGCGGTCGATGTCGACCCGGCTGACCTGGAAGCGGGGGTTGGAGGCGGTGGCGATCACCGTCATCAGGTAGCGGTCCTCGGCCGGGCTGACCGGCTCGTCCGCCTTCTGCCACGGCTGACCGGTGGGGACGAAGACCACCTCGTCGAGACCGAACCGGTCCGCCACCTCGCTTGCTGCCACGAGGTGCCCGTGGTGGATCGGGTCGAAGGTGCCACCCATGATCCCGATCCGCCGGATATCTTCCTCCACCCCGTGATCGTAGGCCGGACGCCGTCGCCGCCGGCTCGGGCCCAGCCCGGCGTGACCTTCCGGACGGGGTGGCCCCGTGGGAAGCTCCGGCCATATACTCGTCCGCAAGTAATCGCTACCGAGCACCGGAGGCCGGTATGCCGAGGCAGCGCAAGGTCGGCAACCTGCTGGCCCTGGCCGTGCTCTCCGCCCTCGCCCAGCGGCCCATGCACCCGTACGAGATCGCCACCACTCTGCGCGCCTGGGGCAAGGACCAGGACATGGAGATCAAGTGGGGCTCCTTCTACACCGTCGTCCGCAACCTGGACCGGCACGGTCTGATCACGGCGGTGGAGAGCGTCCGAGCCGGCCGGCGTCCCGAGCGCACCGTCTACCAGATCAGCGACGCGGGCCGGGCCGAGCTGGTCGACTGGGCGCGCGAGCTGGTGTCGACCCCGGAACCGGAGCACCCCCGCTTCCGCGCCGGGCTCTCCGTGCTCGCCGTGCTGCACCCCGACGAGGCGGCCGAGCTGCTGCGGCAACGCCTGGAGCTGCTGGAGGAGGGGATCCGGGCCGGGCGCGACGCGCTCACCGAGCACCTGCGGCAGATCCCGCGACTGTTCCTGGTCGAGTCGGAGTACGACCTGGCCATCCGGGAGGCCGAGGCGACCTGGATCCGGGCCCTGCTGGCCGAGCTGCGCGCCGGCACCTACCCGGGGCTCGACCAGTGGCGGGCCTTCCACGAGACCGGCGAGCTGCCGCCGGAGCTGACCGATCTCGCCGAGAGGGGCGGCCCCACGCAGTGACGGACGGCCCCGACGCGGTGCGCCAACACCACGCCGGGGCCCTACCTCGGTACCGCACCTGGGAAGGTGCTCCGGCCCGAAGCGGCAACCACGAGGATAGCCGGGCTCCCTCCCAGGTCGGTGCCACCCGCGAGCACCGACGACCAGGGAGAGCACCATGACCACAGTGAGCACGGCCATCGTCATCGGCGGCGGCATCGCCGGCCCGGTGACCGCGCTGGCGCTGCACCGCGCCGGCATCACCGCCACCGTCCACGAGGCGTACCCGAGCAGCGCCGACGGCCTCGGCGGCACCATCGCGCTCGCCCCCAACGGCGTCGCCGCGCTGCGCGCCGTCGGCGCGGAGAGCCCGGTGACCGAGATCGCCACCCCGATCCACCGCACCGCGATGGGCGTCGGCCGTAGACACCTCGAACTGCCGGGGCTGGCCGGCGTACCGCCGCTGCGGGTGGTGCACCGCGCCGATCTGCACCGCGCGCTGCACGACCGGGCCGTCGCCGAGGGCGTGCCGATCGCGTACGGCAAGCGCCTGGTCGACGCGCGGGAGACGGCGGCCGGCGTCACGGCGCGGTTCGCCGACGGCAGCACCGCCACCGCCGACATCCTCGTCGGCGCCGACGGAATCCGCTCGACGGTCCGTACGCTCATCGACCCGGACGCGCCCGGCCCGCGCCCCACCGGGCTGCTCGGCTTCGAGGCGGTGGCCCGGCACGAGGTGGACGCCGAGCCTGGCACCATGACCTTCGCCTTCGGCCGGCGCGGCTACTACCTCTACTGGCCGGAGCCGGGCGGCGGCACCCGGTGGGGGGTGAACCTGCCGCAGGAGCGGCCGATGACCCTCGCTGAGGCCCGCGCGGTGCCGGCCGCCGAGTGGCTGCGGGCCCTGCGCGCCGCCTACGGCGACGACGACCCCGGCCGGCAGCTGATGCTGACCAGCGACGCCGACGACCTGCAGGTGGTGGGCTCCCTGCTGATCATGCCGCCGGTGCCGCGCTGGCACCGTGGCCGGATGGTGCTGGTCGGCGACTCGGCGCACGCGCCGTCGAACAGCTCCGGGCAGGGCGCGTCGCTGGCCATCGAGAGCGCCGTGCAGCTCGCCCGCTGCCTGCGCGACCTGCCCGACGTCGGCGCGGCGTTCGCCGCTTACGAGCGGCTGCGGCGCGGCCGGGTGGAGAAGGTCGCCGCCCGGGCGGCCCGGATCAACCGGGCCAAGGCGCCCGGCGCGCTGGCCCGGACGCTGATGCCGCTGCTCATGCCGCTGCTGATGAAGACCGCGATGGACCCGGAGCGGACGGTGGGTCACGAGCAGCGCTACGTCATCGACTGGGACGCCCCGGTGACCTCCGACCCGGCGGTGCGCTGACCCGTCACTGGGCCGCCGGCGCGCGCCGCCTTTTCGCGCGCGCCGGCGGTCGGGTCAGGCCGCGGCGGCGGCGACCGCGGTGCGGGCGATGAGCGCCCGCCGCAGGTCGTCGTCGGCGTCGGTGACCACCCGGCGCAGGCCGGGCGTCAGGTCGTCGCGGGCCAGCAGCGCCACGGCCGCCTCCCGGGTCGGCTGCGCCACGGCGTAGCGGGGAAAGGCCAGGCTGGCCACCCGGTCGGCGGTCCACGGGGTACGCAGCCGCGCCACGGCGGGCATCTCGGCGAAGTACCGCTCGACGTACGCCGCGGTCAGCTCGGCCTGCTCGGGCTGCCAGAAGCCCTCCGCGGTCGCCTCGACCAGCCGGTTGGAGAGCTCGGTGTTGCTGACGATGATCTCCCAGGCCGCCTGCTTCGCCGCCGCGTCGGGCAGTGCCGCGCGGCAGCGGGCGGCCCGCTCGGCACCGGCCGCGCTCGGGTCCGCCGCCTCCTCGGCGGCGATCTCGGCCTCACCGGCGGCGCCGAGCACCACCAGCCGGCGCAGCACCGCCCAGCGCAGCTCGGCGTCGACGGCCAGCCCGGCGGGCACCGCGCGGCCGGCCAGCCAACCGGTCAGCAGGTCGGCGTCGATGGTGGCCGCGATCAGTCCTCGGGCCGCGGCGAGCTGCAACGACCCGCCGGGGGCGGCGTCGGCGAGCAGGCGGGCGCAGGCGTCGCTGATCCGGGCCAGCGCCGCTTCCCGGGCGGCCGGATCGAGGTAGCGGTCGACCAGCGACCGGCTCAGCGTGAGCACGTCCTCGGTGATGATCACCTCCGTCTCCGCGGGGAGAGCGGCGGCGATCAGCGCGACCACCCCGGCGACCGGACGCTCGCCGTCCGTGGCCGCGTCCAGCGCCTCACTCCAGAGCAGCGCCCGGGCCAGCGGATCTGCCAGGCCGGGGAGCACCAGCGGTACGGCGTCGGCCGAGGCCTGATCGAGGCGCACCTTGGCGAAGGTCAGGTCACCGTCGTTGGGCAGCAGCAGCCGGGCGGCCGGCGCGCCGGTCAGCTCGTGGAGAACCGTTCGGCCGCCGTCGGCGCCCGGGTCGAGATCGACCTCGAACCGGTCGCGCGTGCCGTCGACGGCGTAGCGGCCCACGCCGATCCGGTGCGGGCGCAGCACCGGATGCGACTCGGGAGCGGTCTGCACCACGGCCACCTCGCTGTAGCGGCCGTCGGCGTCGACCGTGACCTCGGCGCGCAACGTGTTGACCTGCGCCCGGCGCAGCCAGCGCTCTGCCCAGTCGGAGAGGTCCCGGCCGCTGGCGGTGGAGAGGCTGGCCAGCAGGTCGTCGAGGGTGGCGTTGCCGAAGCGGTGGGCCGCGAAGTGCGCGTTGAGGCCGGCGAGGAATGCCTCGTCGCCGAGCCAGGCGACCAGCTGCCGCAGCACGCTCGCGCCCTTGGCGTAGGAGATGCCGTCGAAGTTGAGCAGGCCCTGGGCGGCGTCGGCCACCTCCTGCGGAGCGACCGGGTGGGTGGAGGGGCGCTGGTCGGCGGCGTAGCCCCACGCTTTGCGGCGCATGGCGAAGGTCGTCCAGGCCTGGTCGAACCGGGTCGCGTCGGCGGTCACCCGGGTGCCCAGGTACTCGGCGAACGACTCGTTCAGCCACAGGTCGTCCCACCAGCGCATGGTGACCAGGTCGCCGAACCACATGTGCGCCATCTCGTGGGCGATGGTGGTGGCCCGCAGCTCCCGCTGGCTGTCGGTCACCGCCGAACGGAACACGTAGTCGTCGCGGAACGTCACGAGACCCGGGTTCTCCATCGCGCCGGCGTTGAACTCCGGCACGAACGCCTGGTCGTACTTGCCAAACGGGTAGCGCTCGGTGAAGAGCTGGTGGAACCGGTCCAGGCACTGTCTGCTGACGGTGAAGATCTCCTCGGCGTCGGCGTCCAGGTGCTCGGCGAGCGAGCGGCGGCAGTAGATGCCCAGTGGGATCCCGTCGTGCTCGTCGCGGCGTACGTGGTAGGGCCCGGCGATCAGCGAGAAGAAGTAGGTGGCCAGCGGCGCGGTCGGGGCGAACTCCCAGCGGCCGGGCGACGGGCTGGCGGCCACCTCGGCGTTGCTGGCGACCGTCCACTCCGGCGGGGCGGTGACCGCGAGGGTGACCGACGCCTTGAGGTCGGGTTGGTCGAAGGCGGCGAAGATGCGCTGCACGTCGTCGAGGAAGGACATCGCGTAGAGGTAGGTCTCGTCGTCGGCCGGGTCGACGAAGCGGTGCAATCCCTCGCCGGTGTTGGAGTAGGCCATCTCGGCCTCGACGACGAGCGTGTTCTCGGCGCGCAGGCCGGTCAGCGGCAGCCGGTTGTCGTCGAGCGCGTCGGGGTCGAGGTCGGCCCCGTTGAGCCGTACGGCCAGCAGCTTGGCGGGTTTGACCTCGGCGAAGGTCGCGGTGCCGGGGGTGGCCCGGAACCGGATCGTGACGTGCGAGTGGAACCGCTCGCCACCGCCGGTCAGGTCGAGGTCCACCTGATAGGACTCGACGGTGATCGACGCGCCACGCGCGGTCGCCTCTACACGGGTCAGGCTCGGCATCCGCTTATCCTGCCCGATGGGGATCCGGAGACGTTCCCCCCGCGACGCGTGGCACTGGAGGAAACACCATGTCTGTGCACCCCAAGGGCGACTTCGACCTGTCCCGGGCGATCTGGCAGCGGGCCGACGGCGACACTTCCGAGAGCGCCGTGGAGGTCGCCTTCGTCGACGACCTGATCGGCATGCGCAACTCGGCCGAGCCGGACGGGCCGGTGCTGGTCTTCACCCAGGCCGAGTGGGACGCCTTCGTCGCGGGCGCCCAGGACGGCGAGTTCGACCTGGACTGAGCCGGCCGGCGTCACGAGTCGCCGTCGCCCCAGCCCAGGCCGCCCGGACCGGGGGCGTGGTGGAAGCCGGGGTGGCCGGCGACGTCGGCGCAGCGCTCCCTGTCGGGGCCGACAGCGCCGCAGAAGAGCCGCTCGGCCCGGTGCCAGGCGTCGGCGGGTGACAGGGCGGCCGCGCCGAGCGCCAGCTCGGGGCGCAGCAGGCTCAGCGCCTCGGCGTAGGCGACCGCCAGCTCCCGGGCGTCCACCGGGCCGGGCGCCGTGAAGCCCAGGTGCACGGTGAAGTGACGCGGCGGTCGGGTGGACCGCCGAGGCGGCGCGATCAGCGGGGCGTCCGCCCCGCCCGGCCCGACGCCGAGCGCACCGACCGCCCCCCGCTTCCGCCAGTACGGCGAACCGTTGCCCCGCATTCGTCCCTCCCCGTGATCGGTGGTGCCGTGCCGCCCCGCCGCGCCGACCCTCCGGCCGTCTGCCCGCGCGGGGCCGCTGCACGCAGACAACCAGGTTTGCGGGCTCCTGGGAGGGGCCAGCGGACGCTCCGGTCCGCTGGCCCCTCCCCCGCCGGCCCGCTCGGCGTTGGCCCGGGCGGCCCGGCGGCGGGGTTCAGGGGCCCTGACCTGGGTAGTCCGGCGTCAGGAAGATCCGGCGGCGACGGCCGTCACCCGCCTCAGGAGGCCCGATGGCGACGATCCCGGCCGACCGCAGCCCGGAGAGCACCCTCGCCCTGCTCCGCGACGGCTACCGGTTCATCGGCGCGCGCTGCGACCGGTACGACAGCGACATCTTCCAGACCCGGCTGCTGCTGAGACGGACCATCTGCCTGCGCGGCCGGCCGGCCGCTGAACTCTTCTACGACCCCGAGCGCTTCCAGCGGGCCGGCGCGACGCCGCTGCGGGTGCAGCGGACGCTCATCGGACGCGGCGGGGTGCAGGGCCTGGACGGCGCGGCACACCGGGACCGCAAGACGATGCTGATGGCGCTGATGACGCCGACCGCCGTGCGGCACCTGGCCCAGCTCTTCGACGACGAGTGGCGGGCCCGGGTCCCGGCCTGGGAGGGGGCCGGACCGGTGGTGCTCTACCGGGAGCTTGGGCGGATGCTCACCCGGGCGGTCTGCGCCTGGGCCGGAGTGCCGCTGGCCGAGGGGCAGGTCGTTCGCCGCACCGACGACCTGCACGCGATGATCGGCAGCGGGGCGGCCATCGGGCCGACGCACTGGCGGGGGCTGCTGGCCCGCCGCCGCGGCGAACGATGGCTGGCGGACCTCGTCGACCGGGTCCGGGCCGGCGCGCTGCCGGCGCCGGCCGGCACCGCGCTGCGGGTCATCGCCGAGCACCACGACACCCACGGCCGGCCGTTGCCGCGCCGGATCGCCGCCGTCGAGCTGCTCAACGTGCTGCGGCCGACCGTCGCGGTCGACCGGTTCATCGTCTTCGCGGCGCTCGCCCTGCACGACCATCCGGCGTGGCGACAGCGGGTCCGCGACGACGACGAGGCCACCGGTTGGTTCGTCCAGGAGGTCCGGCGCTCCTACCCGTTCTTTCCGGTCGCCGCGGCCCGGGTGCGGCGCTCCTTCGACTGGCAGGGCTACCACTTCCCCCACCGACGGCGGGTACTGCTCGATCTCTACGGCACCAATCACCACCCGGCGCTGTGGCCGGAGCCGGAGCTGTTCCGGCCGGAACGGCACGCCGGAGGCCGGCCTGATCCGTTCGGGCTGATCCCGCAGGGCGGCGGGGAGCACACCACGGGGCACCGCTGCGCCGGCGAGTGGATCACCATCGAGCTGATGAAGCGGGCGGTGACCAACCTGACCAGCTGCATGCGCTACGACGTGCCGCCGCAGAACCTGGCCGTGAGCCTGCGCCGGTTGCCGACGCTGCCGCCCAGCGGTTTCGTGATCACGAACGTGCGGCGCACGGCCTGACCGGCGGGCCGGACCACGGCCCGGCCCCGCCGGTCAGGCGCCGGGGTGCAGCACCGTACGCAGGCAGCCGTCCTGCTTCTTCTCGAACAGCTCGTACCCGCGTACCCCCTGCTCCAGCGGCAGCGGGTGGGTGGCCAGGTAGCCGGGATCGATCTCGCCGGTGGCGACCCGGTCCAGCAGCATCGGGATGTAGCGCTGGGCGTGCATCTGCCCCATCCGCAGCACCAGCGCCTTGTTCATCGCCGCGCCGAGCGGGAACTTGTCGACCAGACCCGCGTAGACGCCGACGATGCTCACCGTGCCGCCCTTGCGACAGGCCATGATCGCCTGCCGGACCGAGACCAACCGGTCGGTCTCCAACCGGGCCGCCTGCTTGACCCGGTCGTACGCGTAGCTCGGGCCGACGTCGTGCGACTCCATCCCGACCGCCTCGATGCAGGCATCCGGACCCCGCCCGGCGGTCATCTCGCGGAGCGCCTCCAGGACGTCGGTCTCGGCGTAGTTGATCGTCTCCACACCGAGCCGCCCGGCGGCGGTGGCCAGCCGCTCCGGCAGCCGGTCGATGACGATGACCCGCTCGGCGCCGAGGATCTGCGCGCTGCGGGCCGCCATCTGGCCGACCCCGCCGGCGCCCCAGACGGCCACCACCTCGCCGCCCTTCAGGGCGCAGAAGTCGGCCGCCATCCAGCCGGTGGGCAGCGCGTCGGAGGTGAACACCACGGCGTCGTCGCGCACCCCCTCGGGAACGGCGAACGCGCCGATGTCGCCGAAGGGGACCCGGATGTACTCGGCGTGGCTGCCGGCGTAGCCACCGGCCGCGTGCGAGTAGCCGAGGATGCCGGCCGGCGCGTGACCCCAGAGCTTCTCGGTGAAGACCGGCTGCGGATTGGAGTTGTCGCAGAGCGAGTACTGCTCGGTGCGGCAGTACCAGCAGGCGCCGCAGGCCACCACCGAGCCGACCACGACCCGGTCGCCGACCCGCAGACGCCGCACCCCGGGGCCGGTCTCCACCACCTCGCCCATGAACTCGTGGCCGAGGATGTCGCCCTCGCGCATCGCCGGCAGGTAGCCGTTGATCAGGTGCAGGTCCGAGCCGCAGACGCTGCTCGCGCTCACCCGGACGATGATGTCGCCGTCGGCCCGGAGCCGGGGCTCGGGCACATCGCGTACCGCCAGCTTCCCGACGCCTTCCCAGCACAGCGCCCTCATGCCCGTCCTCCCGTGCTCAACTTCTCCCGGACCCGGTCGGTCGCCCGCTCCTGTCGCGGGCTGCGACCGGACGGGTCGTGCCGGGTGTCGATGATCTGGCCGCACTCGATCAGTGACTTCACCCGGCGCAGGGTGTCCCGCAGGGCCAGGTCCGGCTCGTTCCCGGCGGCCAGGCCGAACGCCCGGCGCAGCGGGTTGGCCCGGTAGCGCAGTTCGGCCCGGATCTCGGTGCCCCGGCCCTGCGGGGCGTCGACCAGTTCGACCCGCCCCTGCTGCGGGACCGGCCCGTCGGTGACCCGCCAGCGCAGCACGCCCGGCCCGTCGACGGTGATCTCGGCCCGCCAGCCGCCGTTCCCGTCGGCCGGATCGATCGACTCGCACCGCCAGCGGTCGCCGTCGAGCTGCTCCAGGCTCGCCCACTCGGCCAGCGCCCGGTCCAGCCGCTCCCGGTCGGTCCAGAACCCGATCACCGCGTCCCGGGGCCGGTCCACGGTGACCCCTCGACGCACCACGTACCAGCCGTCCCGTCGCTCCGGTTGCCGGCGGCGCCGCCGCCGGGCCACCACCCGGCCCACCCCGGCGGCGGCCAGTGTGCCGGCGCCGAGCAGGGCCCACCTCGTCGCGTTGCTGGTCATCACGTCTCCTCCGTCCGGGCTGCTGCGGGCCTGACGCCCGTACCGGCAGCGCTACCCCGCACCCGCCGCTCGAAACAACGATCCGGACGCACTCCGCCCCGTGATCGGGCGCTTCCCCACCCGACCCCGGCGGGACCTTGGTCCGGAGCGGGGTCGGGCGGTTCGCTACCCGATCACGGGGCGGGTCCGCGCTGACCGGATCGGTCAGGAGTTCACCGGCCGGCGGCCTGCTGCGCCTGGCCCTTGACGTCCTGCGCGGCCGAGCGGGTGTCGTCCTTGACCGCGTGCACCGCGTCCCGCGCGGTCGCCTGCACCGACTGGGTGGCCTGCTGCGCCGGCTCACGCAGCTCGTCCCGGAGTTCGCCGGCGACCTCGGTCAGCTTCTCCTTCACCGCGCCGCTGTGCTCGCCGGCCTTCTCCTTGATCTGCGTCGCCACCTGCTGCTCGCGGCGGGTCGCCGGGATCAGCGAGGAGGCCAGCCAGCCGACGCCGAACGCGATCAGGCCGGCGGCGAGCGGGTTGCCCTCCGACTTCTGCCGGATGACCTGCGGCGCGCGCTGCGCGGCATCGCCGACCGTGGACGCCGCCGAGTGCGCGGCGTCGCCGACCGTCGAGGCCGCCGAGTGCGCGGCGTCGCTGACGCTGGACGCCGCCGACGAGGCGCGGTCGCCCACCGAGTGGGCGGCGTGGCCGGTGCCGTGGCCGAGGTCCGACGCGGTTCCCATGACCTTGTCCCTCACATTCTGCAGCGCGGTACGGGCCCGCTGCTTACGGTCGTCGACGATGCGGCTCGGGCTGACCTTGTACGCCAACGCGTCCACATCGGAGCTGAGGCTGTTTCGGGTGGCTTCGATCTCCCGGCGGATCTGGTCGGGATCGGTGCTCATCGGGTGACTCCCTCCGGGTGGGGCTTGAGCGCGTCGGGGATCCGCTGCACGCTGTCGTTGGTCTGCTTGAGGCCGCGTACGCGCTGCGCGTTCTTCTTGGCCATGGAGTAGAGGACCGCGGCGATCGCGGCCCAGATGACGGCCACGATCAGCCCCGCCCAGCCGGCGTCCATCACGTTGGACAGCCCGGCCCAGAGGGCCAGCGAAAGGAAGAGGGCCACCATGTAGCCGCCGAAGCCGGCGCCGCCGAAGAGACCGGCGGCCTTGCCCGCCTTCCGCCCCTCCTGGCGGATCTCGGCCTTCGCCAGCTCCACCTCCTGCCGCATCAGGGTGGACAGGTCGCTGGTGACCTGGCGCATCAGCTCACCGATGGAACTTCCCTTGACCTCCGCCGCGGTGTGCGGGGCGCCCGTGGCGGGCCCGGAGTCCAGTCCGGATCCCTGCGTCGGCATGCTCATGCCGCCGCCTCCCTTCGGATGGTTCGGTCGGTCACGGACGCACCGTCCCGCTCGACGGGACACCGGGCAGCGGGTCGGTCTGGGTCACCGGCGGCAGCGGCTGGCCGGTTCCCCCGGCCGGATCCGCGTAGCTGGTGGTGGTCTGCGGGTCGGCGTACGCGCCCGGGGCCGGGTCGAGGTAGCCGCCCGGCGGCACCTGCTCCGGGACCTGGCGCTGGGCCGGCGGGGTGGGGATGACGGCGGTGCGCTCGGGGTCGTCGTAGCGGTCGTAGGCCTGCCGGCCGGAGTCGCTACCGGCGGCGGAGATGTTGCGGGTCAGCCGGCCGGCGAGCACACCGAGCACGGCCGCGCCGACCAGGAAGGTGCCCGGGTTGCGCCGGGCGTAGTCGCGCACCTCGGTGACCAGGTCACCGGGCTCGCGCGCCTCCAACCAGCCGGCGACGCCGTGCACGCGGTCGGCGGCCTGCCGGGCCAGCTCGCTCACCGGGCCGGCCTGGCCACCCTGCTCGGCCATCGTGCGCATCTCGTCGGCCAGCGACCGGAGCCCGCCGGCGGCCCGACGCTGCTGCTCGCCGGTCTGGGCGGCGAGCTGGGTGCGGGCCTCTCCGTAGAGGTTGCGCGCCTGCTGCGCGGCCTCGCGCCCGACCTCCTTGCCCTGTTCCTTGGCGGTCTCGGCGACCGCGCCGCCGGCGTGCGCGGCCTCCGAGCCGACCTGGCGGGCCTGCTCGCGGACGCCGCCGCCGTTGCTGGAGTCGTACGTCGAAGAGGTGGGTGACAGATCGTGAGTCATGATTTCCCTTCCGCTCGCAATTCCGTCGCGGTTGCACTGGGGGATCGGCGCCGGGCTGCCCCGCCGCCGCCGATTCACCTACCCTCCGTTGCCGCGTCCATACCTGTTCCGTCATTTCTCTGCGCCGCGGTCGGCCGCGACTTCACAATGGAGGACCGGCGGGCGGGACAGATCCACGGAGGTGGCATCGATGGCACGGGGCGCACGCGGTGGCCGACCGGCGGGGCCGAAGCCTCGGGTCCAGCTGGCCGCCGCGGCGGTGGCCGGGGTCTTCCTGCTGGTCGGCGCACTCGGCTTCGTCCCGGGTGTCACCACCCGCTACGACGAGTTGGGCCCCGCCACGCACCACTCAGGGGCCCTGCTGTTCGGCGTGTTCCAGGTGTCGATCCTGCACAACGCGGTGCATCTCTTCTTCGGCCTGCTCGGCCTGGTGCTGGCCCGCACCGTCGCGGGCTCCCGGGTCTTCCTCGGTGCCGGCGGCGCTGCCTACCTCGGCATCTGGCTGTACGGGTTCGTGATCCACAAGGAGAGCGTGGTCAACTTCCTGCCGGTCAACAACGCCGACAACTGGCTGCACCTCGGGCTCGGGTTCGGCATGCTCGCGCTCGGCCTGCTGCTGTCGAACCAGGTCGGCACGGGCACCCGGTTGGACGTCCCCGCCGACCGGCCCTGACCTCGGGCACCCTCCGCGAACCGGCCCTGACCTCGGGCGACCTCCCGGCGACCCGCCGGTGCGGCGTTTGCCAATTCCGCCAGCGGGGCAACGCAGAGTTACCGGATCACCGGGCGGAGGGGATTGAGATGCCACGTTGGTTGCGGGACAACGCACTGGCCGTCGCCATGTTCGGCGCCTTCTTCGTCTTCCTGGTGCTGCAGAGCGTGTTCGGCTGGCAGACGCACAACGAGGAGCTGACCGAGTTCGGGGCCGCCCCGATCGGTTGGCCGGCGTACCTGGCCAGCGGGCACTTCGCCGAGGCGGTCTTCGAGAACTGGGAGTCGGAGTTCCTGCAGATGGGTGGCTATGTCCTGCTCACCGCGTACCTGGTGCAGCGGGGGTCGGCGGAGTCGAAGCCGGAGGGCCAGGACGACCGGCCGGAGGACGACGAGCGCCGGGCCACCCCGCAGTCTCCCTGGCCGGTGCGGGTCGGCGGGCTGCCGCTGGTCGTCTACCGGAACAGCCTCTCCCTCGCGCTGCTGCTCATCTTCGCCGGCTCGTTCGTCGGGCACCTGCTGGGCGGCACCGCGCAGTACAACGCCGAGCAGGCGCTGCAGAGTGGCGCGCCGCCGATCGGCGCGCTCCAGTTCCTCGGCACCAGCGACTTCTGGTTCCAGTCCATGCAGAACTGGCAGAGCGAGTTCCTCGCGGTGGGCACCCTGGTCGTGCTGAGCATCTTCCTGCGCCAGCACGCCTCGCCCGAGTCGAAGCCGGTCACCGTCGCCCACGCCGAGACCGGCGCCTGAGCCCGACCGTCAGGCCGGCACCAGCAGCTGCTTGGCGAAGCAGACGCTGTACGGGTTGTCCACGTACGGGCCGTAGACCGGGATCCGCGCGTAGCCGCACGAGGTGTAGAGCCCGATCGCGGCCGGCAGGTACGTCCCGGTCTCGAGGCAGAGCACCGCGTGCCCGCGCTGGAAGGCCAGTTCCTCCAGCGCGGCCAGCAGCTGACGGGCGATCCCCCGACCCCGGTACGCCGGCCGCACGTACATCCGCTTGATCTCACCGGTGCCCTCGTCGAGCGTCTGGAGCCCGCCGCAGGCGACCGCCCGACCGTTGACCACCACCGCGAGATAACGGATGTCGTCATGGGTCACGGTGGCCTGTCCGTCCAGCCCGCCGTCGGCCTCCCGCAGCTCTCGCTGCTGGGCGGTCACCAGGGCGGCGATCTCCGGGTCGGTGGCGGGACGTGACTCGATCAGCATCGCCCCACGGTATGCCGGGTGGATTTCACCCAGGTTTCCGGGATACGACCCGATCACGGACGGTACGAGGCTAGTCAGCGTCCTCGAGGTCGTCTGCCACATCAGCGCCGATCCCGTCGGCCTCGATCTCGTCCTCCGGACGCACCCGGCGGGCCTTGCGCGCGGCCAACCGCTCGGCCGCGTTGGCCCGGCTCGACTTCTCCTCCAACCGCACGTCGGCGCCCCGGATGTGCGGGACGAAGTCGGCGTAGTGGGTGGGCTGCCAGTCGAACTCGCGCTCGCCGATCCGGACCAGGTCACCGGGCTGCGCGCCGGCCTTGGCCAGCTTCTCCTCGACGCCCAGCCGGGCCAGCCGGTCGGCCAGGTAGCCGACCGCCTCGTCGTTGTCGAAGTTCGTCTGCCGGACCCAGCGCTCCGGGCGGGTGCCGCGCACCGTGTACGAGCCGTCCGACTCGGCCTCGATGGTGAACCCGGCGTCGTCCACCGCGGTCGGCCGGATCACGATCCGGGTCGGCTCGGCCGGCGGGGTCGCCGCGCGGGCGGCATCCACCAGCTCCGCCATCGCGTACATGAGCTCCTTGAGCCCCTCGCGGGTGGCGGCGGAGACCTCGAACACCCGGAAACCGCGCGCCTCGAGGTCGGGGCGGACGATCTCGGCCAGGTCCCGGCCGTCCGGCACGTCGATCTTGTTGAGCGCCACCAGCCGGGGCCGGTCGGCGAGACCGCCGTACTCGTTCAGCTCGGCCTCGATCGTGTCGATGTCGGCCAGCGGGTCCCGGTCGAGTTCCAGCGTCGCGGTGTCGATGACGTGCACCAGCACCGCGCAGCGCTCGATGTGCCGGAGGAACTCCAGGCCCAGACCCTTGCCGCTGGCCGCGCCGGGGATCAGCCCGGGCACGTCGGCAACGGTGAAGGTGTGGTTGTCCACCCGGACCACGCCGAGGTTGGGCACCAGGGTGGTGAACGGGTAGTCGGCGATCTTCGGCTTGGCCGCGGAGATCACCGAGATCAGCGACGACTTGCCGGCCGACGGGAAGCCGACCAGGCCGACGTCGGCGACGCTCTTGAGCTCCAGCACCACGTCCAGCTTGTCGCCGGGCTCGCCGAGCTCGGCGAAGCCGGGCGCCTTGCGCCGGGCGTTGGCCAGCGACGCGTTGCCGCGACCACCCCGACCGCCACGGGCCGCCTCGAAGGTGGTGCCCGCGCCGACCATGTCGGCCAGGACGGTGCCGTCGAGAGTCTGCACCACGGTGCCGTTCGGCACCTTGATGACCAGGTCGTGGCCGTTGGCGCCGTCCCGGTTCGAGCCGGCGCCACCCTTGCCGTTCTCGGCCTTCATGTGCGGACGGAAGTGGAAGTCCAGCAGCGTGGTCACCTGCGGGTCGACGACCAGCGAGACGGTGCCGCCGTGCCCGCCGTTTCCGCCGTCCGGGCCGCCGAAGGGCTTGAACTTCTCCCGGTGGATCGAGACACAGCCGTGCCCGCCGTCGCCGGCCTGCATGTGCAGGACGACCCGGTCAACGAACGTCGTCACGACGTCAATCCTTCCAGCGGGGACCGCCCCGCGCGAGAAAAAGCGAAGCGGGCCGGGACCCGGAGGTCCGCGGCCCGCAAAGCCTTCGAGTTACTGCTGCGGCACGATGCTGACGGTCTTGCGACCACGCTTGGTGCCGAACTGGACCGAACCGGCGGACAGCGCGAAGAGCGTGTCGTCGCCGCCACGGCCGACCAGGTCACCGGGGTGGAACTTGGTCCCACGCTGCCGGACGATGATCTCGCCGGCGCTGACGACCTGACCACCGAAGCGCTTCACGCCGAGCCGCTGGGCCGCGGAGTCACGGCCGTTACGCGAGCTGGACGCACCCTTTTTGTGAGCCATTGGAGGACGACCTACTTCCCGCTGGAGATGCCGGTCACCTTGACCTGGGTCAGCGGCTGGCGGTGACCCTGGCGCTTGTGGTAGCCGGTCTTGTTCTTGAACTTGTGGATCTTGATCTTCGGGCCCTTGGTGTGCGCGGCGATCTCGCCGGACACCGCGACCTTGGCAAGCTTCGCCGCGTCGGTCACCAGGTCGTCACCGTCGACGAGGAGCACCGCGGTGAGCTTCACCGCGTCACCGGGGGCACCGGTGAGCTTCTCGACCTCGATCACGTCGCCCTCGGCGACCTTGTACTGCTTGCCGCCGGTCTTGACGATCGCGTACATCGGAGGCGGACTCCCTGTCGTTGAGGCTGCTGGCGGTCGTCCCCGCGGCGGCTCGCCGGGTAGCAGTGGCACGGCGGCGCGGGCACGCGGGAACTCGGCACACCAAAGTGCGCCGCAGGTTAGCGTACGCCATGCCCGGCCCGCGACCCAAACCGACCCGGCCGGTCAGCGCGGGCAGAGCTGGTCCAGGCGCTGCTGGAGGCGGTCCAGCTCGGTCTCGTCGACCGCGTCGACGTCGGCGCCCATCGCGCCGACCTCCGCGCCCATGTCGCTGAGCAGCGTCGTCAGCTGCGGATCGGTGGCTCGGGCCGCCTGCTCACGCAGGGCGCTCCGCCAGCCGGTGAGGGCCGCCTCGGCCCGCAGCCGGGCGGCCTCGGCCCCCGTGCTGTCGTTCGCGCCGGCCGCCGCGAGCATCCTGCCCAACTCCTCGACGTACGTCCGGATCCCGGTGGCGCTGGCCTGCTGCGCGGCCGCGCAGACCGCCGGGGTGTTCCCGGCACCCGCCGGCGCGCTGCCGCCGGTGGTCGGCGCACCGGCCGCCGGGGCGCTGCCGGCCGTGGTCGCCGGGGCGTCGACCGGTCGGACGCCCGCACACCCGGCGGTCGCGGAGAGCCCGACGGTCAGCGCGGTGACGGTGAGCAGGTGGCGCACTCTTTCCTCCTTGGCCGGTTCCGGCCCGGGCCACCCGGATCCGGTCCGGGGTGGCTCGGGTACGGGACAGGGCCCCGTCCCCGGTCACATTGCCGGGGCCGGGGCCCTGTCAAACACCTGCCTGGTCAGACCGTCACGGACGGGTACGCCGCCGGGCGCCACCACGGCGGGACCGACGACGACCCGCGGTGCCCTCGGCCTCGTCGGCGTCCTCGCCGAGCGCGTCCGGGTCGTCCGCCGCGGCCAGCCGGGCCGACTCGCCCTGCTGGCTGTCGGCGACGGCGGGCGCTGCCTCGGTGTCGGCCGCGTAGCGGGACAGGTCGTAGCCCATCGTGTCGTGGTAGTCGGCCTCGGTGTCGGTGGCCACGGCCGGCTCGCTGATCTCGACCGTCGCGCGCTCCGCCGGCGCGCTCTTGCGCGCCCGGCGCCGCGAAGTCCCGCTGGTCGGCTCGGCCGCCGGGGTGGTGACCGCCGAGGCGACCGCCTTGACCTTCTCCCCTGCCCCGCCGGTACGCGGCTTCTCCGGCACCGGCTCGGTGTGAATGATCACGCCGCGGCCCTTGCAGCACTCGCAGGTCTCGCTGAACGCCTCGAGCAGGCCGGCACCGATCCGCTTACGGGTCATCTGCACCAGTCCGAGCGAGGTGATCTCGGTGACCTGGTGCTTGGTGCGGTCCCGGCCGAGGCACTCGGTGAGCCGGCGCAGCACCAGCTCCCGGTTCGACTCCAGGACCATGTCGATGAAGTCGATCACCACGATGCCGCCGAGGTCGCGCAGCCGCAGTTGACGCACGATCTCCTCGGCCGCCTCCAGGTTGTTGCGGGTGACCGTCTCCTCCAGGTTGCCCCCGGAGCCGGTGTACTTGCCGGTGTTGACGTCGATGACCGTCATCGCCTCGGTCCGGTCGATCACCAGCGACCCGCCGGAGGGGAGGAAGACCTTGCGGTCCAGCCCCTTGAGGATCTGCTCGTCGATCCGGTACTCGGCGAAGACGTCGGTGGTGCCGGTGTGCCGGCGCAGCCGGGCGACCAGGTCGGGCGAGACGTGCGACAGGTACGACTCGACGATGTCGTACGACTGCTCGCCCTCGATCACCAGCTCGCGGAAGTCCTCGTTGAAGAGGTCCCGGACCACCCGGATCACCAGGTCGGGCTCCTCGTAGAGCAGCACCGGGGCACCACCCTCGGCCGCCTTGGCCTGGATGTCCTCCCACTGCGCCTGGAGCCGCTTGACGTCCCGCGCCAGCTCGTCCTCACTGGCGCCCTCAGCGGCTGTCCGGACGATCACGCCCGCGCCGTCCGGGACCAGCTTCTTCAGCACGTCCCGCAGCCGCTTGCGCTCGGTGTCGGGCAGCTTGCGGCTGATCCCGGAGGCGTTGCCGTTCGGCACGTAGACCAGGTGCCGACCGGAGAGCGCGATGTGGCTGGTCAGCCGGGCGCCCTTGTGCCCGATCGGATCCTTGGTGACCTGCACCAGCACCGAGTCGCCGGACTTCAGCGCCTGCTCGATCGAGCGCGCCCGCCCCTCCAGCCCGCTGGTGTCCCAGTTGACCTCGCCGGCGTAGAGCACCGCGTTGCGGCCCCGACCGACGTCGACGAAGGCCGCCTCCATGCTGGGCAGGACGTTCTGCACCTTGCCCAGGTAGACGTTGCCGGCCATCGTCCCGGAGGAGTTGCGGGTCACGTAGTGCTCGACCAGCACGCCGTCCTCGAGGACGGCGATCTGGGTACGGTCGCCGCGCTGGCGGACGGCCATCACCCGGTCGACCGCCTCCCGGCGGGCCAGGAACTCCGACTCGCTGAGGATCGGCGGCCGGGTGCGCCGCTGCTCCCGGCCGTCCCGGCGGCGCTGGCGCTTGGCCTCCAGCCGGGTCGAGCCCGAGACGCCCTGCACCTCGTCCACGGTGCGGCGCGGCTCGCGGATCTTGACCACGGTGGGAACGCCGTCGTCCGCGCCTCCCTCGACGTCACCGGCACCCCGGCGGCGGCGACGCCGGCGGCGGCGGGTCAGCCCGTCCCCGTCGGTCTCCTCGTCCTCGTCGCCCTCGGCCTCCGCCTCGGCCTCCGCCTCGGCCTGCGCCGCCTCCTCGGACTCCTCGTCCTCGGAGTCGTCGGCGCCGCCCTTGCCCCGGCCGCGACCACGACGGCCGCGCCGACGCCGACGCCGGGCAGCGGCGCTCTCGTCGTCCTCGTCCTCGTCCGTCTCCTCGGCGGCCTCTTCGGCCTCCTCGGTCAGCTCCTGCTCCGCCTCGGCCGGCTCCACCGGCTCGACCTCGCGGCGACCGCGCCGCCGACGGCGCGACGGCTCGGCCGCCTCCTCGGCAGCCGGCTCCTCGACGGCCGGGGCGGGGGTGGGCTCGACCTGCACGACCGGCACCGACTCCGGCTGCGGGGCCATGAACAGCACGGTGGGCGCGGAGAGCGTGGCCCGCCGCCGGCGGGTACGCGGCTGCTCCGGCTCGGCGGCCTCGGCGGGCTCGCTCAACTGCTCGGTGGTGCCGGACACGGCGACACCGGGCGACACCTCGCCGGACGGGGCCTCGGCGCCACGACCGGGCTCGGCCACGCCGCCGGTCACCGGCTCCTCCGCCGCGGCGGTGGGGGCCGGCGGGGCGGCCTCGGCCGGCAGCTCGCCGGCCGGCGCCTCCGCAGCCGGCTCGGCCACCGCGGGGGCGGCCTTCTTCCGCCGGGTACGGGTGACCTTGACCGGCGGGACGACCTCCGGGGAGGCGTCCTCGGCCGCCGCCGCGACCAGCGGCTCCTCGGCGGCCTTGGCAGGCGTCGCCTTGCGGCGGCGACGCGTGGTCTTCGGGGCGGTGTCGAGGTCACCGGAGACCGGCGCCAACACCTCCGCCTGCGGGGACTCGTCACTACCGGTGCTCACGGCGGGCGCCTCGACCGGCGCCTCGGCCTGCTCCGGCTGGTTCAGCGGCGCGGCCCGGCGGCGGGTGACCCGGGTCCGCCGCGCCGGCGCGGGTTCGGCGACCTCGCCGCCGGCCTCGACCGCGGGCTCCGGGCCCCGGTCGCCGACGGCGCCCCGGCTCTCGACGGCCCCGCCGTCGACGGGGTTGTGCTGCTCGGCGGTTTCGCCGGCCGGCTGTGAACCGGTCCGTTCGCCGCCCTCGGGCTCGTTCTCGAGCATGGACGTTCTCCAGTTCTGGCTGCCCCGGGCGCGGGTGAGCGCTGCCACGCAGGGTCGCCGCAAAGTGTTTCCGCCGGGCGCGCAAGGTGCGCGACCGCCGAAGTCTGCCTATCTTCCGAGCGCTGACCGTCGGTCAGTGCCCACCGATGGTTGCCCCGTCGCGGTCCGCATCCAACGGATCCACGATCGCGCCCTGCGCGGTCAACGTGCCCTGAGCCAGCCGGGTCACTCGCGGTGGAACCGGCGGCTCCAGGTCGGCCACCACGCGGAGGCCGGAAAGGACGTCATCGGGTCGTACGGACGGGGTGACCTGCCGCACGACCACTTCGAGTATCGCACACGGTACGGCCGGTCCCCCGGAAGGAGTCGCTGTCGGCGCCGCCACATCGATGGCGATGACCGCCTGCCGCGCGTCGAAGGTGCGCCGTCCCTGCTTGGTCATCCGCTCGACCAGCACCTCGTCGACGGCGGTGAAGGCCTCCACCGCGGCGCGCAGCGTCGCCGGCTCGATTCCCGGCAGCTCGATGCGCCAGTCCGACGCCTCGATCCGGTCGGGCAGGCTGCCGCCGGTCGCCACCACCGCGTCCAGCACGTCGAGGCCGGGCGAGAGGGCGGCGTCCAGCGCGGCGCGCAGCGCGGCCGGGTCGACCGGTGCCTGCAGACCGATCTCCAGGTACTCCGCCTCGCTCGCCACGCCGGTCGGCGCGGCGCTGGCGTACGAGATCTTGGGGTGCGGGGTGAAGCCCTGCGAGTAGGCGATGGGCACACCGGCCCGACGTACGGCCCGCTCGAAGGCCCGGGCGAAGTCCCGGTGCGAGGTGAATCGCAGCGGCCCGCGCTTGGCGTACCGGATCCGGACGCGCTGGACGACCGGCGCCTGCCCGCCCTCCGGCTGTGGTCTTTTACTGATCGTCGTGCTCCTCGCTCGGTCAGTCACGCGTTGATCATGAAGTTATTGTCCGCGACACGCCGCACCGGTGACAACAACTTCATGATCAAGCAGCTGGGCCCGCGTGGAGGGGGCCAGCGGGGACTGGTCAGGGGTGGGCGGGGGTGGCGGGGGTGGCGGTGGGGACCTTGAGGCCGGAACCGGCGATCGGGGTCAACGGGAGAAGTTTCTTCCCGGTCGGGCCGATCTGGATCTCGGTGTCCATGGCGGGGCAGACGCCGCAGTCGAAGCACGGGGTCCACCGGCAGTCGTCCTGCTCGTACTCGGAGAGGGAGTCCTGCCAGTCCTGCCAGAGCCAGTCCTTGTCCAGCCCGGAGTCCAGGTGGTCCCAGGGCAGCACCTCGAGCTCGTCGCGCTGCCGGGTGGTGTACCAGTCGAGGTCCACCCCGAACGTCGGCAGCATCTCGGCCGCGGCGTCCACCCAGCGCTGGTAGGAGAAGTGCTCGCTCCAGCCGTCGAAGCGGCCACCGTTCTCCCAGACCTTGCGGATCACCGCGCCGACCCGGCGGTCACCGCGGCTGAGCAGGCCCTCGATCAGCGACGGCTCGCCGTCGTGGTAGCGGAAGCCGATCGCACGGCCCAGCGAGCGGTCCGAGTTGATCTCCTGCTTGAGCATCTTGAGCCGGTTGTCGATGACCTCCGGCCGCTCCATCGCCGCCCACTGGAACGGGGTGTGCGGCTTCGGCACGAACCCGCCGATGGAGACCGTGCAGCGGATGTCCTTCGACCCGGTGGCGGCCCGACCGGCCTTGATGACCTCGTGGGCCATCCGGGCGATCTGGAGCACGTCCTCGTCGGTCTCGGTGGGCAGGCCGCACATGAAGTAGAGCTTCACCTGCCGCCAGCCGTTGGTGTAGGCGGTGACCACGGTGCGGATGAGGTCCTCCTCGGACACCATCTTGTTGATCACCTTGCGGATCCGCTCCGACCCGCCCTCGGGGGCGAAGGTCAGGCCGGTCCGCCGCCCGTTGCGGGACAGTTCCTGGGCCAGGTCGATGTTGAACGCGTCGACCCGGGTCGACGGCAGCGACAGCGAGACGTTCGTGCCCTCGTACTGCTGGGCGAGGCCCGAGCACATGTCGCCGATCTCGGAGTGGTCGGCGGAGGAGAGCGAGAGCAGGCCCACCTCGTGGAAGCCGGAGAACTCCAGGCCCTCGCGGACCATCTGACCGACCGTGGTGATCGACCGTTCCCGCACCGGGCGGGTGATCATGCCGGCCTGGCAGAACCGGCAGCCCCGGGTGCAGCCCCGGAAGATCTCGACCGCGTACCGCTCGTGCACCGTCTCGGCGAGCGGCACCAGCGGCTTCTTCGGGTACGGCCAGGCGTCCAGGTCCATCGTCGTGCGCTTGTGTACCCGGAACGGCACGTCCGCCCGGTTCGGCACAACCCGCTGGATCCGGCCGTCGGGCAGGTAGTCCACGTCGTAGAAGCGCGGCACGTAGACGCTCTCGGTGCGGGCCAGGCGCAGCAGCAGCTCGTCCCGCCCGCCCGGGGAGCCCTCGGCCTTCCACTCGCGGACGATCGTGGTGATCTCGAGGACCGCCTCCTCGCCGTCGCCGAGCACGGCGGCGTCGATGAAGTCGGCGATCGGCTCCGGGTTGAACGCCGCGTGCCCACCCGCCACGATCACCGGGTCGGCGTCGGTGCGGTCGGCCGCCAGCATCGGGATGCCGGCCAGGTCGATCGCGGTGAGCAGGTTGGTGTAGCCCAGCTCGGTGGAGAAGGAGATGCCGAACACGTCGAAGTCGCGTACCGGGCGGTGCGCGTCGACGGTGAACTGCGGCACGCCGTTCGCGCGCATCAGCGTCTCCAGGTCCGGCCAGACCGCGTACGTCCGCTCGGCGAGCACGTCGGGCAGCTCGTTGAGCACCTCGTAGAGGATCTGCACGCCCTGGTTGGGCAGACCGACCTCGTACGCGTCGGGGTACATCAGGGCCCAGCGCACCGTGGCCGCGTCCCAGTCCTTGACCACCGCGCCCAACTCGCCACCGACGTACTGGATGGGCTTGGTCACCTGGGGCAGCAACGGCTCCAGCCTGGGCCAGACGGAGTTGGCCGCGACAGGGCGCGGCGTCGTGGACGGGACGCTCATGAAGCCCAAGGGTACGCGCCCGTCCGGCGATGGCCGCGCGCAGTGCGCGGCATCCCGGCGGTGGGCGGATCGCCGAAACTGGCACCCCGGTACTAACCTCGGACCGGCGCGAGAGGAGATTGCCGCGATGCCGGAGCCGCAGCCGGGCGCAGACCGGCCGGCCGACGGGAAGATCCCGGGCACGGAGCCGGACCGCGATCCGACCGTCGCCGGGGAGGGGGCCTCCTCCCCCGTACCGCCGGAGGGCGTGTCCCACCCGGGCCCACCGACCCCGCCGGAGCCGCAACCCGACGCGCCGTCCGTCGACGACGGCGGCGACGGCAGCGACCGTCGGCCCACCGAGCCGGAGCCGGCCAGCGAGTCGGCCGGGCCCGAGGGCACCCGGGGACTCACCGAGCCGGCGGCCGACCCGGCGGATTCCGCCAGCGACGATCGGGCGGCGTCGGACGGTCCCTCCGGCACCCGGCGGCTACCCGTCGCCGAGGCCGAGGGCGACCCGACACCGCCACGGTGGAGCGGCTCCGCCCCGGTGCCACCACCGCCACCGCGCCGGCGCGCCTGGGGCGAGTCGGCCGAGCCGACCCCGCTGCCGCCCACGCCGCCGGAACCCCCCGAGCACCGGGTTCCGGTCGACCCGTGGGCCGGCGCGGACACCGGCGGCTGGGAGCTGCCCTCGGCCGAGCTGCCGCCGCTGCCGCCGACCGTCTCCTATCCGGCGCCCCCGCCGACCCGCCCGTACTCGGGACCACCCGCGCCGGTCCCCCCGCCGCCGGTCTCGCCGGCGCCCCCCGTTCCGCCGCACCAGGTCGCGCCGCGCCATCCGGTGCCGGCCCCGCCGGTCGCGCGGCCTCCGGTGACGGCCCGCCCGGCGCCGCCCGCCCCGCCGGCGCCGCCGAAGCAGCGCCGGTCGAAACGGTCGCCCGCCCCGCCGCCGGCCGCGCCGCCGCCCGACTGGCGTGCCCCCAAGGGGTACGTCCCGGTGCGCAAGCGGCGCCGCTGGCCGTGGCTGCTGCTGCTCAGCCTCGCCTGCTGCTGCGGCTGCCCGGCCTACTACGGCATGCCGATCTCGGCGCAGTATCCGGCGAAGGCCAGCCTCCCGGGTCGGGTGGCCGACCTGTCGCTGCGCGAGGACAGCCGCAGCGAGCAGGCCGCCCGGCAGTTGGAGACCGAGGTACGCAAGGCGCACTGGCTCGCCGAGGACACCTTCGCCGGCGTCTACACCACGGCGGACGGCAAGCCGGTGACGGTCTTCGGCGGGACCGGCTTCCGGCTGACACCGGAGGCGGACGCGGACGACGAGATCGCCCGGCTCACCGAGCAGTACCAGCTCGACCCCGCCGAGAAGGTCGACACCGGCGTACGCGGCCGGCACGAGCGCTGTGCGGTGGGCAGCGCCGACGGCACCGACGTGGTGGTCTGCACCTCGGTCGACCACGGCAGCATCGCCACCGGAGTCTTCACCCGGCTCTCCGTGCAGGACAGCGCGGCCCTGCTCGACACCCTGCGCGGACAGATCGTGACGGCCGGCCAGAACTGAGGCCGGTCCGATCGGGCCGGGCAGCGCTGTGGCAGCGGGACGCTCGGGTCAGGCCGGGCCCTCGCGGGTCGGGTCCGGGTGGGCGCGCGGCGGGGCGTAACGGGAGACGTACTCCTGGCCGGTGAGCTTCTGGATCTCGTTCATCATCTCGTCGGTCATCGCCCGCAGCGAGGTGCGGTCGTCCGGACGGCCGGTGAAGTCCAGCGGCTTGCCGAACCGCACGATGACCTTGCCCGCGCCCGGGCGCGGCAACCGCGCACCGATCGGCTGCACCTTCTCGGTGCCGATCATGCCGACGGGAATGATCGGCACGCCGGCGGAGATGGCCAGCCGGACCGCGCCGGTGCGCCCCCGGTAGAGCCGCCCGTCCGGCGACCGGGTCCCCTCCGGATAGACCACCACCAGGTCGCCGCCCTTGAGCGCCGGGATGGCCGCGTCGAAGGCGGTGAGGGCGGCCCGCCCGCCGGCCCGCTCCACCGGGATCGCACCGAGCCCGGTGAGGACGAACTTGGAGAACGCCCCCTTCAGGCCGACGCCCTTGAAGTACTCGGACTTCGCCCAGAACGCCAGGTGCCGCGGCACCACCGTGCCGACGAAGAGCTCGTCGGCGACCGAGAGGTGGTTGCCGGCGAGGATCGCCCCGCCGGTCTCCGGCACGTGCTCCAACCCCTCCACGGTCGGCCGGAAGGCCAGTCTCATCGTGGGCCCCACGGTGAGCTTGCCGATGGTGTAGAGCAGCGGCACTGGTCCTCCGGCGAGTCGTGTACGAAGCAGGCGGTGTCACGGTAGCCGACGACACCCCGCCACCCCGAACGGGTGGCGAACCATCCGGCTGCGCCACGTGGCGATCCTGCTCGGCTGCCCCGGGCGGCGGGAGTGCGGACCTGCCCCGGCACGGCATGACCAGCGTCACGCCGCCGGTTGTCACGGCACGCCCCGGCTGGTCCGTCGTGACGGTGTCGGATCTATCAGGGAGGTAGTCGTGCAGCGGATGAACCCCGCCGAGGTGGCGCCGCAGGCGTACCAGGCTGTCATGGGGATGGAGAAGTACGTCCGGGCGAACGTCGAGCACACCGTGCTGGAGCTGGTGAAGCTGCGGGCCTCGATGCTGAACGGGTGCGCGTACTGCGTGGACCTGCACAGCCGGGACGCCCTGGCGGGCGGCGAGTCGAGCCGGCGGCTCTTCGCCGTGGCCGCCTGGCGCGAGGCGCCGTTCTTCGACGAGCGGGAGCGGGCCGCGCTGGCGCTCACCGACGCGGTCACCCAGCTCGGTGAGCACGGCGTGCCGGACGAGGTGTGGGACAGCGCCGCGAAGGTCTGGTCGGAGAAGGAACTGGCCGACCTGGTCATCGCGATTGCCACAATCAACGTGTGGAATCGGATCGGCGTGACGATGCAGCTGGAGCCTCCGGCGCAGGTGTGACGACTGCTGGGGCGGCAGAGGCGGCCGGTGCGCTCCAGGCGCACCGGCCGATGCTGCTCGGCCTCGCCTATCGCCTGCTCGGCAGCCGGTACGACGCGGAGGACGTGCTCCAGGAGGCGTACCTGCGCTGGCTGGACGTGGACCGCTCGGCGGTGGCGGAGCCCCGGCGCTACCTCTCCCGGGTGGTCACCCGGCTGGCTCTGGACCGGCTGCGGGTCCGGCAGGCGGCACGCGAGACGTACGTCGGGACGTGGCTGCCGGAGCCGGTGCCGACCGGCTCCTCGCCGTTCGGCCCGCTGGACCGCGCGGAGCTACGCGACTCGCTCTCCACCGCGCTGCTGCACGTGCTGGAGCGCCTCACCCCGCCGGAGCGTGCGGTGTACGTCCTGCACACCGCCTTCGACCTGCCGTACGCCGAGATCGCCGAGATCCTGGACCGGACCCCCGAGGACTGCCGGCAGCTGCACCACCGGGCAGCCACCCGGGTACGGCAGGAACAGCGCCGGTTCACCGCCAGCCGACCCGAACGGGAACGGCTGCTGGACGCGTTCCTGGCCGCTGCCCGGGACGGGGACCTGGCGACGCTCACCGGCCTGGTCGCCAAGGACGCCACGGCCTGGAGCGACGGTGGCGGCCGGGTGCCGTCCGCCCGCAACCCGATCACCGGCGCGGACCGGATCGCCCGGTTCTTCGCCGGGATCTACGGCCCACACCGCCGGTGGACGGCGCGCCGGCTGGAGCTCAACGGGGAGCCCGCCGTGCTGCTCACCCGCGCCGACGGCAACCGGTACACGCTGAGCGTCACCGCGGCCGATGGCCGGATCACCAACATCTACGTGATCGGCAACCCGGCGAAGCTACCGCCCGCCGACTGAGCCGGGGGCCGTCCGCCGCGTCGGTGACGGGGGTTTCAGCCCAGCTCGGGGAACCAGAGCGCGATCTCGCGCTTCGCACTGTCCGTCGAGTCCGAGGCGTGCACGAGGTTCTCCCGGTTGGACAGGGAGAAGTCGCCACGGATGGTGCCGGCCGTCGCCCGCCGTCCGTCGGTGGCCCCGACGAGCCCGCGGACCACCTCGATGACCTGGTCGCCGGAGAGCACCAGGGCGACCAGCGGGCCGCCGGTCATGAAGGCCTTCAGCGGCGGGTAGAAGGGCTTGTCCACGTGCTCGGCGTAGTGCTCGTCGGCCAGCGCGGCGTCCATCGTCCGGGTCACCATCGCGTCGATCCGCAGCCCCTTGCGCTCGAAGCGGGAGATGACCTCGCCCACCAGCCCGCGACGGACCGCGTCGGGCTTGATCAGTACGAGGGTGCGCTCGTCGGGGGTGCTGGACACGCTGGGTTCCTCCTGTGCGCGGAAGACGGTCGGGCTGGGTACGGTCAGCCTAGCGACCCGGTCCCGGCACCGGCGCGGCGGCTGGCCTTTCCCCCGGTGGCCGCCGCGGCCTAGCCTGGCCCTTGACCCCCGGGAGGTCCACAGTGGCGAATGGCGGGAGCCGACCCATCGCGCCGGTACGCAAGTTGATCGCCGCGGTGCTCGGCACCGTGGCCACCTTCGTGATCCTCTTCGGCCTCGGCATGACCAGCTGGGCCATCGTGGCGCTCGGGGTCGCCCTGTTGGTGCTGGCCATCGCGCTGGCCACGGTGCGGGGCGGCGGGCGCACCTGGGTGGTCGGCGAGGGGCACGTGCACAGCGCGTCCGAGCCGCCCACCCAGTACGCGTTCGGCCGGTGTGAGCTGCAGCTGGTCATCGACGCGCCCGGACTGCCGCCGCGGAGCAAGAAGATCATCGAACCGCGGGTGCCGGTCGCCAAGTGGCCGTCGCTCGGTCAGACCCTGCCGATCCGGGTCGCCCTGGACGACCAGCGGCACGTCCGGGTGCTCTGGGACGAGGTGCCCACGCACGCCGAGACCGCCGCCGCGGCGAGCGCCGACCTGCCGCCGGAGTACGCCGGTGCCGAGCCGATCGACGAGATGCTGATCGAGCAGGACGCCCCGCCGTGGGCCGGGCGCTCCGCCGAGGACGACTTCCGGGACGACTTCCGCGATCCGCTGGCCCCCGACCCGGTGCGCGACGAGCCGGTCGGCCCGCCCGAGGAGCGCGAGCCGGTGGTGGTGCACCAGCGCCCGGGCGGCCCGGTCGTGCTGGAGGGGACGCTGGTCGAGCAGCCGGCGGCCAACCCGCTGCCGCGCCGGGCCACCCCGGCCCCGCGCTCGCCGGCCGAGGAGCAGTTCGAGGCCCCTGCCGAGGCCGCGGCCGGGCCCACCGCTCCGGCGGACCCGCTGGACCCGCTCGACCTACCGCTGGACGATCCCGCGCCCACTCGCCAGCCGGCCAGGGACGCGCAGGTCACCCCTGAGGAGCTGGACGAGGCGATCTTCGGGTACGAGCCGGAGGCGGCCGCGACCGACCCGATCGTGGCAGGCGCGCCGATCAGCGGGGTCGGGCTGACCCTGCTGGTCACCGACCTGTCCCGCTCGCTCGACTTCTACCGCGGCCGGCTCGGCTTCACCGAGGTCGACCGGGGCGCCGGAAACGCGGTGCTCGCCTCCGGGACGACCCGGTTGGTGCTGCGCGAGGTGACCGAGGCAGCCCCGGTCAGCCGCCGGCTGGTGCACGTCAACCTCGAGGTGGACGACATCCAGGCGGCGTACGAACGGCTGCGCGACACGGGCGTGCGCTTCACGTACGCGCCCCGGGTGGTGAACCGGGGCACGAAGCTGGAGGTGTGGGCCGCCGCCTTCCGGGATCCCGACGGCCACGGCATCGCGCTCACCCAGTGGCGCGAACGCGCCGAGGCCTGACCCGACGGTCGCGTCGTCAGCGGGTGACCGGTGGCGGATGTTCCGCCCGGGTTGGCGGTGCTCGTCGCTGTCGAACTGCTCCAGATATGAACATCCGCCCTGCTGCCGCGCCGACCCGCCGCCCGCGGCCCCGGCGGTTCAGATTTGGGGCAGGTCGACAGCGTCCGGTTGCACCGGCTCGCGGAGCATGGATGCCACCCCCGCGAAACGCTCCACCCCACACCTCAGCCCAGGATCACCCGGCGGACGTGCAGGGCGTAGGCCCAGACCAGGGCGAAGATGACGCCGAGCGCGAGCAGCGACCAGTGCAGCAGGCCGGCGAGCATCAGCAGGCCCTGCAGCACGGTGCCCGCGTGCCAGGCCCACGGCCGGCGCATCATGCCGGCCAGCACCACCGCCGCCACGGCCAGCGCCACCACCACGCCGATCGCCGCGCCACCCAGGTCGCCGCCGATCACCCGGATCGGCTGGATGGCGAGCAGCAGCACCAGCGCCTCGATGGTCAACGCGCCCGCGCCGAGACCGCGCACCGCCCGCTCCGGGTTGCGCAGCCCCGAGCGCCGTGGCTGCTCCGGCTCGCTCATCGCTTCAGCAGCCGGCGGGCGTCGGCCACGGTCACCACCGAACCAGTGATCAGCACGCCCACCCCACTCAACTCGCCGGGTACGTCCTCCTCGGCCAACGCGACCGCCGTCTCGATCGCGTCCGGCATCTCCTCGGCCACCTCGACCCGGTCCGGGCCGAACACCTCGGCGGCCAGCTCGGCCAGCTCGGCGGTCGGCATCGCACGCGGCGAGCTGTTCCGGGTGACCACGAGCTGGTCGACCACCGGCTCCAGCAGCTCCAGCAGGGCCGGGGCATCCTTGTCACCGAGCACGCCGACGACCGCGACCAGCTTGCTGAAGGCGAACTCCTCCTGCAGCGCGGTGACAGTCGCGGCCATCCCGTGCGGGTTGTGCGCGCCGTCGAGCAGGATGGTCGGCGCGCTGCGTACCCGCTCCAGGCGACCGGGCGAACTGGCCGTCGCGAAGCCCTCGCGGACGGCCTCGATGTCGAGCTGGCGGCGGGTGCCGGCGCCGAGGAACGCCTCGACCGCGGCGAGCGCGACCGCCGCGTTCTGCGCCTGGTGGGCGCCGTGCAGCGGGATGAACACCTCTTCGTAGACGCCGCCGAGCCCCTGCAGGGTCAGGACCTGGCCGCCGACGGCGACCGCCTTGCGCAGCACGCCGAACTCGGAGCCCTCCCGGGCGATGGTCGCGCCGACCTCGGCGCAGCGCTCCAGGATCGGCCGGGCCGCCTCCTCCTCCTGCGCCGCCGAGATCACCGTGGCGCCGGCGTGGATGATGCCGGCCTTGTGCAGCGCGATGTCCTCGACGGTGTCGCCGAGCCACTCGGTGTGGTCCAGCCCGATCGGGGTGATCACGGCCACCCCGGCCTGGAGCACGTTCGTCGAGTCCTCGGCGCCGCCGAGGCCCACCTCGACCACCGCCACGTCGACCGGCGCGTCGGCGAAGGTGGCGAAGGCCATCGCGGTGGTCATGTCGAAGTAGGTCAGCGGCTCGGCCGAGCGCTCGTCGACCAGCCGGGCCAGCGGGGCGATCTCCCGGTAGGTGGCCGCGAAGCGCTCCTCGCTGACCGGCTCCCCGTCCAGGCTGATCCGCTCGCGCACCGTTTCCAGGTGCGGGCTGGTGTAGCGGCCGGTGTGCAGCCCGAATGCCCGCAGCAGAGAGTCGATCATCCGGGCGGTCGAGGTCTTGCCGTTGGTGCCGGTCAGGTGGATCGACGGGTACGCCCGCTGCGGGCTGCCGAGCAGGTCGAGCAGGGACTCGATCCGGTCCAGTTCGAAGACCATCCGGGTGAAGCCCCGCTCGGCCAGTTCGGCCTCGACCTTGGCGAAGTCGGAGTGATCGGTCACGAGGGCAGCGCCTCCAGGGCAGCGTCGATGCGGAGCAGATCGGCCTCGGCGGTGGCGAGCCGGTCACGGATCTTGGCGACCACCGGCTCGGGCGCCTTGCCGACGAAGGCCGGGTTGTCGAGCTTGCCCCGGGCCTGCGCGACCTCCTTCTCGGCGGCCGCGCGGTCCTTGGTCAGCCGGGCCCGCTCGGCGGCCACGTCGATCGAGCCGCGGGTGTCCAGCGCCACGCTCACGTCGCCGGGCATCGCCAGCGTCGCGCTCGCCTGGAACCCGTCGGCGGCCGGGTCGAGCCGGGCCAGCGACCGGATCAGCGGCTCGTGCGCGGTGATCCCGGCCGTGGTGAGGCCGTCCAGCCGTGCGGCGACCCGCTGGGTGGGACGCAGCCCCTGGTCGGAACGGAACCGGCGGATCTCGGTGACCACCCGCTGCACCGCGCCGACCTCCGCCTCCGCGGCGTCGTCGAGCCGGGCCCGGTCGGCCACCGGCCAGGGTGCCCGCATGACCGTCTCGCCGCCGGTGAGCGCGATCCAGAGCTCCTCGGTGACGAACGGGATGATCGGGTGCAGCAGCCGGAGCAGCTGGTCGAGCACGTGGCCGAGGACCCGGCGGCTGACCTCGGCCGCCGGCCCGCCCTCGGCGAGCACCGGCTTGGACAGCTCCACGTACCAGTCGCAGACGTCGTCCCAGGCGAAGTGGTAGAGCAGGTCGCAGACCTTCGCGAACTCGTACGCCTCGAACTGCTCGTCCACCTCGGCGGTGACGTGCGCCAGCCGGGACAGGATCCACCGGTCGACGGTGGACAGCTCCTCGGCGGCCGGCAGCGGGCCGTCCGCCCGCGCGCCGTTGATCAGCGCGAACCGGGTGGCGTTCCAGAGCTTGTTGCAGAAGTTGCGGGAGCCCTGGCACCACTCCTCGCTGACCGGCACGTCCTGGCCGGGGTTACCGCCCCGGGCCAGGGTGAACCGGGTGGCGTCGGCGCCGTACCGGTCGATCCAGTCCAGCGGGTCGACCACGTTGCCGAACGACTTCGACATCTTCTTGCCGAACTGGTCGCGCACCATCCCGTGCAGGGCGACCACGTCGAACGGCGGCCGGCCGTCCATCGCGTAGAGGCCGAACATCATCATCCGGGCGACCCAGAAGAACAGGATGTCGTACCCGGTGACCAGCACGCTGGTCGGGTAGAACTTTGCCAGCTCCGGGGTCTGCTCCGGCCAGCCGAGCGTGGAGAACGGCCACAGGCCGCTGGAGAACCAGGTGTCGAGGACGTCCTCGTCCTGGTGCCAGCCCTCGCCGGTCGGCGGCTCCTCGTCGGGGCCGACGCAGACGATCTCGCCCGCCGGGCCGTACCAGACCGGGATACGGTGCCCCCACCAGAGCTGGCGGGAGATGCACCAGTCGTGCATGTTGTCGACCCAGGCGAAGTAGCGCTTGGCCAGCTCGGCCGGCTCGATCCGGACCCGTCCGTCGCGCACCGCGTCACCGGCGGCCTGGGCCAGCGGGGCCGTGTTGACGAACCACTGCAACGACAGCCGCGGCTCGACCGTCGTACGGCAGCGCGAGCAGTGCCCGACCGCGTGCACGTACGGGCGCTTCTCCGCGACGATCCGCCCCTGCTCCCGCAGGGCGGCGACGATGGCCGGTCGGGCCTCGAAGCGGTCCAGCCCCTCGAACGGCCCGGGCACGGTGATCACGCCGCGCTCGTCCATCACGGTCAGCGAGGGCAGGTCGTGCCGCTGGCCGATCTCGAAGTCGTTGGGGTCGTGCGCCGGCGTCACCTTGACCATGCCGGTGCCGAAGCTCGGGTCGACGTGCGCGTCGGCCACGATCGGGATGCGCCGGCCGGTGAGCGGCAGCTCGACCTCGGTGCCGATCAGGTGCCGGTACCGCTCGTCGTCGGGGTGCACCGCCACCGCGGTGTCGCCGAGCATGGTCTCCGCCCGGGTGGTGGCCACCACCACCTCGTCGCTGTACCGGATGGAGATCAGCTCGCCGTCGTCCTCGGTGTGCTCCACCTCGATGTCGGAGAGCGCGGTCAGGCAGCGCGGGCACCAGTTGATGATCCGGTTGGCCCGGTAGATGAGGCCGTCGTCGTAGAGCTTCTTGAAGATCGTCTGGACGGCCCGGGACAGGCCCTCGTCCATGGTGAAGCGCTCACGGTCCCAGTCGACGGAGTCGCCGAGGCGGCGCATCTGGCCGAGGATGGCTCCGCCGGACTCGGCCTTCCACTGCCAGACCCGCTCGACGAACTTCTCCCGACCCAGGTCGTGGCGGGACAGCCCCTGGGCGGCGAGCTGCCGCTCGACGACGTTCTGGGTGGCGATGCCGGCGTGGTCCATGCCGGGCAGCCAGAGCGCCTCGAAGCCCTGCATCCGCTTGCGCCGCACCAGGGCGTCCTGCACGGTGTGGTCCAGGGCGTGGCCCATGTGCAGCGAGCCGGTCACGTTCGGCGGCGGGATGACGATGGTGAAGGGCGGCTTGTCGCTCTGCGCGGTGGCCCGGAAGTGGCCGGCGGCTACCCACTGCTCGTACCGTCGCTGCTCTACCTCGCCCGGCTGGTACTGGCCGGGCAGGGTGGGGGCGTCGGGGCGTCGGGCATCCAGTCTCTCGGTCACCTGACAAGTCTACGGAGGGGTTCGGCTGACCTGACGTGCGCCACCGATGGTTCGCGTACGGTGTCGGCTATGTCCGACGCACATCTCACCGAACGTCAGCTCGGCGACGGGCCGGAGCCCGTCGAGCTGACCGAGGAGCCGATCCAGCTGAGCAACCGGGACCCCGGGGGCGCGCCCGAGCCGCGGGCGACCTGGTCGCGGCGACGGCGGATCGGCTGGGGCGTGGCGCTCGCGGTCGGACTCGCCGGCGCCGGCGCCCTCGGCGTGGCCGGCTGGCGCATCGCCGAGCAGAAGGACACCCGGCTGGCCACCCCCGACCGGGTGGCCGGGCTGACCCGCGACGACACCGAACGGGCCCGCAGCACCGCCGACTACCTGCGCAGCGGCTTCGCCGCCGACATCGAGCTGGACCGCAGCTTCGGCACCGTCTACCGGGACCCGGCCGACGACAAGCGCTCGGTGCTCGTCTTCGGCGGGACCACCCTGCTCTGGCAGCCGGAGCGGGACCTGGACAGCCTCTTCGGCCTGATGGCCGACGAGACGGGCAAGGTGGACGGGCTGCGCGAGGTGCCCGCCGGCGACCTGGGTGGCGTGATGAAGTGCGGTACCACCAGCGGCGAGGGCGGCGACTTCGCCGTCTGCGGCTGGGCCGACCACGGCAGCGTGGTGATGGGGATGTTCCCCGGCCGCGCCGTCGACGACGCCGGCGCGCTCTTCCGCGACCTGCGCGCCGGCATCCAGACCCGCGGCTGACCGCCGGCGCCGCACGCGCTCCCCACCACGGCTTGCCGCCGCGCAGCTTCCTCGCGCGGCGCCTTTCGCCTGACGCAAAAACGCCGTCAGGGCCACCCCCAAAATTGGGGTGGCCCTGACGGGAACGATTGTCCGGCGGCGTCCTACTCTCCCACACCCTCCCGAGTGCAG
>NZ_JBITFP010000036.1:34676-55083 GCF_044456245.1 Micromonospora sp. NPDC051006 | reverse complement strand
GGGCTTGGCCCGGGGGTGGGTGTATGGGTTCGGGGCGCGCGCCCCGACGGGGCCTCTGGGGCATTCCCGCCGCCCCCCCCCCCCCCCGGGGGGGCCGGCCCCCCCCCCCCGGGCCCCCCCGGCGTATCCGGCCACGGCCGGATGGGCTGACTGTCGTCGACGGGCGTGGCCCGCGCGAGGTCAGGAGTTGGGGCGCTTGCCGTGGTTCGCGCCGCTCTTCTTGCGGGCCTTCTTCTTCCGGGCCTTCTTCGCCATGGTGACCTCCTCGTGAAATGTCGGATCCGGCTGCGCACGACCTCGGCGCCGGCGCACGCACCGGCCCGCCCGGCACCGGGGTCCGACCCGTTGATGCTAGTTGGGCCGCCGCCGGCCGTACCGCGCCGGGGCGTCGTCGGCACGCGGCCGGTCGCTCCGCGCCCGCGGGCCGTCGCCGCATGATTGGATACGTCGGCAGGTAACCGCGAGAGGAAGGGCCGGGCAGATGGCCGAGGAGATCCGCGCCGAGATGGTGGCGAACGTCTGGAAGGTCGTCGCGTCGGCCGGGGACACCGTGTCCGAGGGGGACACCCTGGTGATCCTGGAGTCGATGAAGATGGAGATCCCTGTCGTCGCCGAGTCCGAGGGTGTCGTGCAGCAGCTCGCGGTCAACGAGGGCGACGTGGTGCAGGACGGCGACCTGATCGCGGTGATCGGTTGACCAGCCTGCTGGTCCGCCCGGCGGTCCCGGCCGACTTCCCGGCGATCGCCCGGCTGACCGTGGCCGCGTACGAGGCGGACGGGCAGCTCAAGGGCGAGCACGGCTACGGCACGGTGCTCGCCGACGTGGCGACCCGGGCGGAGCACGGCGAGGTGCTGGTCGCCGTGGACGAGGCCGGGGCGGTGCTCGGCTCGGTCACGTTCGTGCTGCCGGGCAGCCGGTTCGCCGAGCTGTCCCGCCCCGGTGAGGCGGAGTTCCGCATGCTCGCCGTCGACCCGGCCGCCCAGGGGCGGGGTGTCGGCGCGGCGCTGGCCCGGGCCTGCGTCGCCCGGGCGACCGAGCTGGGCTGCGCGGCCGTGGTGATCTGCGTACGCAGCGGAATGGCCCAGACGGCCCATCAGCTCTACGCGCGGCTCGGCTTCGTGCGCGCCCCGGAGAAGGACTGGGCGCCGGTGCCCGGGGTGGAGCTGCTCGGCCTGCGGCTGGAGCTGACCCCGGCCTGATCCTGACGCTGGCCGGGCCTGAACCGGGCCCGGTCGGCCCGGTCCTGGTCGCCGGCCGGCCGGCTCAGCCCTGCTCGGCGTCGGCCGGTGTGCCGATCGAGGCGAGCAACTCGTCGGCCACCTCCAGGGCGATCTTCCGCCGCTCCGCGTCGGTGATGTGCGGCGTCCGGACGGCGAACCAGCTGCTGTGCACGGCGAAGAGCGAGAGCGTGGCGCGCAGCTGCGCGCCGGGGGAGTCGTCGCCCCGGCAGAGCTGGTTGGCCAGTTTCATCATCCGGCCGCGCATCTGCTGCCCGGCGGTGAGGCTCTTGAGCACGGTCTGGTTCTGCTCGAAGAAGCGCATCACGGAGGGCTGGTCGCCGGCGAACATCTCGTCGGCGTAGCGGGCGATCAACGTCCGTCGGGTCTCCCGGGTGGCCGGCTGGGACTCGGCCCAGGCGACCAGTTCCTCGATCCGCTCCAGCCGATCGTCGACGAAGCTGGTGACGATCTCGTCCTTGCTCTTGAAGTGGTAGTAGAGCGCGGCCTTCGTCACGTTCAACCGCTCGGCGATCTCCCGCAGCGAGGTCTTCTCGTACCCCTGCTCGGTGAAGAGCTCAAGCGCGACGGCCTTGATGCGCTCGCGCGTGCCGCCTGTGCTCTCCCTCACCCGTACCACCCAATTCGCTTGACCATAGTTGCCTCACCAACTTACCGTGCGGCTAGTAAGGAAACTAGCCGGGCGGCAAGTAAGCAAGCCGCTCCTCGGGGGGAGCTTACCCATGACTCAGGCAACCCAGGCTGTCGCGCGACCCAACGTCCGGGTGGTGCTCTTCGGCCTGATGATCGCGATGATGCTCGCGATGCTCGACAACATGATCGTCAGCACCGCGCTGCCACGGATCGTCGACGAGTTCGGCGGCCTGAGCCACTTCACCTGGGTGGTCACCGCGTACGTGCTCGGCACCACGGTCTCCACCCCGATCTGGGGCAAGCTCGGCGACCTCTACGGTCGCAAGTCGGTCTTCCTCACCTCGGTCGGCCTCTTCCTGCTCGGCTCCGCGCTCTGCGGCATGGCCGGCTCCGGGTTCCTCGGCGGTCCGTCCGACGGCATGGTCCAGCTGATCGCCTTCCGGGCGGTGCAGGGCCTCGGCGCCGGCGGTCTGATGGTCGGCGTGATGGCGATCATCGGGGACCTGGTCCCGCCCCGCGAGCGGGGCCGCTACCAGGGCATGATCGCCGGCATCATGGCCGTCGCCATGGTGGCCGGCCCGCTGGTCGGTGGGTTCATCACCGACCACCTCTCCTGGCGCTGGGCGTTCTATGTGAACCTGCCCCTCGGCGGTGTCGCGCTGGTGCTGCTGATCACGACGATGCACCTGCCGAAGTACCGCACCGAGCACCGGATCGACTGGCTGGGTGCCGCGCTGCTCTCGGTCGGCATCACCGCGATCGTGCTGATCACCACCTGGGGCGGCAACGAGTACGACTGGGCCTCCGGGCAGATCATCGGCCTGGCCGCGCTCGCCCTGGTCACCCTGATCGCCTTCGGACTCGTCGAGCGACGGGCACCCGAGCCGATCCTGCCGCTGGGCCTCTTCGCCAACCGGAACTTCGCGTTGATCTCGGTGATCGGCTTCCTCCTCGGCTTCGCGATGTTCGGCGCGATGAACTTCCTGCCGCTCTACCAGCAGACGGTGCAGGGCGCCTCCGCCACCAACAGCGGCCTGCTGCTGCTTCCGTTGATGTTCGGCATGCTGGTGGTCTCGCTGGTGATCGGCCGGGCGATCACCAGGACCGGTCGCTACCGGGCGTACCCGATCATCGGCGGCGTGGTGATGGCCGCCGGCATGGGGCTGCTGACCATGCTCGACGTCAACACCAGCAAGGTCGAGTCGTCGGTCTTCATGTTCGTCCTCGGCGTCGGCATGGGCTTCCTCATGCAGACCACGATGCTGATCGCCCAGAACAGCGTGGAGCAGAAGGACCTGGGCGCGGCGAGCGGCGCGGCCACCTTCTTCCGCTCGATCGGCGGCTCGTTCGGCATCTCGCTCTTCGGCGCGATCTTCGCCAACCGGCTGGCCGACTCGGCCGCGGGTGGCGCGTTCAGCGGCGGCGAGGGCGGCGCGATGGACCTGGCGCAGCTCAAGCAGCTGCCCGCGCAGGCACGCGAGCTGGTGCTCGGCGGCCTCGCCGACGCGATCTCGCACGTCTTCCTCTGGGCGGTGCTCTTCACCGTCGCGCTGCCGGTGCTCGCCTGGTTCATCAAGGAGATCCCGCTGCGCACCGCCAACCAGCCAACCCCACGGGCCACCCCCGAGGAGCAGGCCGAAACCGCCCTGGCCAAGGCCCCCTCGCCTAACCCACCCCACCCCACCCCCGTTCGACCTCGGTGATCAAGAGGTTCGCGTCAGGATTCCGGCCTCCGGTGACGCGAACCTCTTGATCACTGGGGCGTGCGGGGTGCGCGGTGGCGGCGGAGTGAGGTGAGGAGGCGGCGAAAGAGGCGGGTCAGGGGAGTGCGGGGGCGGGGGAGGGTCGACCGCGCGGCCAGCAGTTCGGTGGCCAGGGTGGCGGTCGCGCCGTCCAACGTCGGCGTGACCAGGGCCAGGTGGGCCAGCGAGGTGGCGAGGGGCATCGGGCGGGCCCGGGCCACCGCCGCCGCGTCGGCCAGCCGGTCGGCCACCACTGCGGCCACGTCGGGGCGTACCGCCGGGTCGACCCAGGCGGCGGTGACCAGCGCGAAGAGCGCGGCCTCGGTGATCCAGTCCTCGACACCCCAGACCAGGTCCAGCAGCACCCGGCGCCGGGTGGAGTCGTCCCACGGCTCGTCGGTGCGGTGGTGCAGCAGGCCGAGGCAGGCCCAGACCTGCACGCAGCGGACCCAGAGCGTCGGATCCTGCCCGCCGAGCACCCGGCCGACCGCGGTGGCCGGCGGCTCGGGCGGGTGCACGAGCAGCCCGAGCAGATCCGCCAGATCGAGGGTGGCCAGGCCGACCGCGGCGTCGTAGGCGGCCGGTGGATGCGGCCAGGCCGGGTGCACGAGCTGCCGGACCCGGTCGGCGGCCGCCGCCGAGGGGGCGGGGATCGCGGGAGCGGCGACCGTGCCCTGGTAGTGCCAGAGCTGCCGGGTGCCGGCCCGCCGCGGCTCGCGGGCGTCCGGCTCGACGACTCCGGCCACCTCGATCCGCATCCCCGGCACGGCCGCCTCGGCCGTCCGCATCGCGCTCGGCGGGGCCAGGGTCGGCAGGCGTATGGCCGCGCCGACGCCCCCGTGGTCGTCGGCCACGGCCAGCCGCAGCGCGTCGACCACCGGCCCGGCGGCCGGGGTGACCTGCCCGAGCCAGGGCCGGCTCCGGCAGGACTCGGCCAGGTCGCCGTGCTCATGCGTGTCGTCCGGGTGGTCCCGGACGAAGTCGGCGAGCGCGATCAGGTGCGCCACGTCGCCGTCGCGCTGGTAGCGCAGCCGGTGCGCGGTGTGCACGGCGCAGTCGAAGGACGGGTCGCGGGCCAGCGCCCGCTCGATCCAGTCCAGCGCCTCGTCGAGTTGGCCGATGTCGGCCAGGGTGCCGGCGATGTCGGCGTAGACGGCGAGGTCGTCGGGGTCGTGCCCGACCGCCCGGCCGAGCGCCGCGAGCGCCTCCCGGGTCCGCCCGGCGCTGCGGTACGCGTACCCGAGCCAGACCTCGCCGATCTTGGACGGCTGCGCGCGTACACCCCGACTGGCCCAGCGGATCGCCAGCGCGACCTCACCGAGTCGCCGGGCCAGCGCGGACGCCGCGCCCAGCAGCAGGCCGTGCTCGGGATGGACGGTGACCGCGTTGCGGGCCAGCGTGAGGTAGGCGGCCACCGCCGGCCGGCCGGCACGCGGCACCGGGTCGGGCACTGCGGCGCAGACCTGCATGAGCAACTGCGCGGCGTGCTCCGGCGCGAGCCGTTCGGCCAGCTCGGGCGCCGTCACCCAGGGCACCCCGGCCCAGTCGGTCTGCGGCGCGTAGCCGGTCGCCGCGACGAGCAGCTCGAGCCCCTCGGCCGGGTGCCCCGCGGCGGCGAGGAGGTGGGCGCGGGCAACCACGGCGCCGACGAAGGTGTGGTGGGACAGTGGGAAGAGGTCGACGCCCCCGCCGGCGGCGGTGGCGAGCCGGGCCAGCGTCTCGTGCACCTCCGGCAGGGTCGGCGCCTGCGCCAGCGCGCCGGCCACGTGCCCGGCGGCGTGGTCCAGCTCGCCCTCGTCGATCGCCAGCCGGGCCAGAGCGAGCTCCTCCGCCGCGGAGAGCGAACGGTCGTCCTCGGGCACGGCGTCCTCTCGTCGGGTGCGGTGGGCGGGGTCGAGTCGAGCCAGCCTAGGTGATGGCGGGCCGATTCGGTGATCAAATGCGCACTACTGTTCGTTCGATTGCTGAGATCGAGCCAAAGGTGCAAGACTGAGCAGCAAACGCGCGGCAACCGCGCACAGGGAGGAGCTTCCGTGACGCGTGCAGGGGCCGGAATGGCCGCCGACATCGACGAGCAGCCGGCCGGATACGAGCGGCTGCTCTCCACCGAGCACGCCGCCGAGATCGCCCGGGTGGCGGCGGTCATCGCCGAGCGTCGGCCGCGGCACGTGGTCTTCACCGCCCGGGGCACCTCCGACCATGCGGCGCTCTACGCCGCCTACCTCACCGAGATCCGGCTCGGCCTGCCCGCCGGGCTCGCCTCGCCGAGCGCGGTCACCGTCTACGGCGCCCGGCCCGACCTCTCCGACGCGCTGGTCGTCGGGGTCAGCCAGAGCGGGGGCTCACCGGACCTGACCGAGGTGCTGCGGGTGGCCCGGGCCTCCGGGGCGCTCACCCTCGCGGTCACCAACGCGCCGGAGTCGCCGCTGACGGCCGCCGCCGAGCTGAGCGTGGACATCGCCGCCGGCCACGAGCGGGCGGTGGCGGCCACCAAGACGTACACGGCCGAACTGCTCGCCCTGCTCATGCTCGTCGAGGGGATCCGGGCCGGCGACGGGGCGTTGCCGGTCGAGGAGCGCGAGGCCCTCGCCGCGCTGCCCGAGCTGGCCGCCCGTACCCTGGCCGACCCCACCCCGGCGCAGCTGGCGCCCCGCTACCGGTTCGCGGCCCAGCTGGTCACCACCGGCCGCGGCTACGCCTACCCGACCGCCCGGGAGGCGGCACTCAAGCTGATGGAGACCTCCTACCTGCCGGCGCTCGCCTTCTCCGGCGCCGACCTGCTGCACGGCCCGCTCGCCATGACGGACCCGGACGTGCCGGTGCTCGCGGTGGTCGGCTCCGGGCCCGGTGGCCGGTCGATGGGGGAGGTGCTGCCCCGGCTCGGCGAGCGCCGCGCCGACGTGGTGGTGGTCGGCTCGGCCGACGTCGAGGGGGCCACCCGGATCGCCGTTCCCGAGGTCGACGAGCGCTACGCCCCGCTGCTGGACATCCTGCCGCTGCAGCGGCTGGCGATGGCGCTGGCGCTGACCCGGGGCGAGGATCCGGACGCGCCGCGCGGGCTCAAGAAGGTCACCGCGACGATGTGAGGCGCGGCGTGGCACGCTGGTCAGCGTGTCCACGCTGCGCGACCTCGCCGAGGAGCACACCCACCTCCGTCCGGCGGACATCGACCACCTGCACCGGATAGCCGGAGACTGGCAGCTCCTCTCCGACCTGTCCTTCGCCGACCTGTTGCTCTGGGTGCCGGTGGACGCCGACGGCACGTTCCTCTGCGTCGCTCAGGTCCGCCCGACGACCGCGCCGACCGCGTACCAGGACGACCAGGTGGGCCGGATCGTCGGCGGGCCGGAGGTCGCGCACCTGGAGGTGGCGTACCGGCAGGGCCGGATCTGGCGGGAGGGCGACCCGGTCTGGTACGGCGACGTGCCGGCCCGGCACGAGGCGATCCCGGTCCGGCTGCGCGCCGCCGACGGCGAGGCCAGCGAGGTGATCGCGGTGGTCGGCCGGGACACCAACCTCTCCACCGCGCGTACCCCCAGCCAGCTGGAGCTGAACTACCTGACCACGGCCGACGACCTGGCCCAGATGATCGCCGACGGCACCTTCCCGCCGCCGCGGCACCCGGGGGAGACCACCTCCGCCCCCCGGGTCGGCGACGGTCTGGTCCGGCTGGACGCGAACGGCAAGGTCACCTACGCCAGCCCGAACGCCCAGTCCGCGTACCGGCGGCTGGGCTACGCCTCCCACCTGGTGGGCGAGGACCTGGCCGCGCTGCACCGCCGGCTCGCCGGGGATCCGCTCGAGGGGACCGACGCGGCGAACGCGATCCTGGCCGCGCTGCACGGTGACGCCCCGCCCCGCCGGGAGATCGACGCCCGCGGCGCCACCATGCTCACCCGGGCCCTGCCGCTGATGCCGGCCGGCGTGCCGATCGGCGCGCTGGTGCTGGTCCGGGACATCACCGAGGTACGCCGTCGCGACCGCGCCCTGATCACCAAGGACGCCACCATCCGGGAGATCCACCACCGGGTGAAGAACAACCTCCAGACGGTCGCCGCGCTGCTGCGCCTGCAGGCCCGCCGGGTCTCCATGCCGGAGGCCCGGGTCGCGCTGGAGGAGTCGGTCCGCCGGGTCGCCTCGATCGCGCTGGTGCACGAGACGCTCTCCATGTCGAGCGACGAGGCGGTCGAGTTCGACGGCATCGTCGATCGGGTGGCCAGCGCGGCGACCGAGGTGGCGGCGACCGAGGTCTCCGTCGGCATGCGCCGCAAGGGGAGTTTCGGAGTGCTGCCCGCGGAGATCGCCACCTCGCTGGTGATGGTCCTCAACGAGCTGCTGCTCAACGCCGTCGAGCACGGCTTCCCACCCTCGGACGCGGACGACGAGCCGGCGGCCGGCGGGCCACTGGCCACCGAGCCGGCGCTCGGCGGGCCGGTTCCCGACGGGCCGCCTGCGGCGCGGCCGGAGGTGGTGGTCGCGGCGCACCGCTTCCGCAAGCAGCTGCACGTCTCGGTGACCGACAACGGTCGCGGCCTGCCCACCGGTTTCGACGCCGAACGGGGCGGAAACCTCGGGCTGCAGATCGTCCGGGCGCTGGTCACCGGGGAGCTGCGCGGCACCATCGAGCTGCGCGACGGCAGCACCGGCGGCACCGAGGCGATGATCGTCGTACCGCTGGCCCGGACCGCCCCGGACGGCCGCTCCGGCAGCTGACCTCCACACTCCGGGTCTCCCGACGAGCGTGATACCTCTGCGGCATAAATATGCCGCAGAGGTATCACGCTGAACGAGCGAGGCACTCGGGAGCGCGACACGCCGCAACGCCGCAGGTGCTCCGAGGTGGCGAAGGCGTCAACGGGCCGGCGGCGGTCAGCGGGTGAGCAGGGCGACGGTCAGTCCGGGGCGCTGCCAGACCTGCTCGACGGCGAAGCCGTTCCGCAGCGCGGCCCCCTTCGCGCCGGGGACCGCGGCGACCGGGTCGGGGTGCCGGCCGGCGACCACCAACCAGACCCGGGGCACGCCGGCCAGGCACTCGGCGGGCCGGTCGCACTCGGTCGCCCAGAGGCTGCCCCGACGGGCCTGCCCCTCGACCAGCAGCGCGTCGCGGGGACGCCGGTCGGGCAGCTGGTAGTCCAGCCCGAGGTCGAGGAAGAGCCAGCTGTCCCGGGGCGAGTAGACCACCGCGTCGCCGGGGCGCTGCCCGGCGGCGACGACCCGGGCCACCCCCCGGTAGTCGACCGGGGCGCTGCGCGGCCACTCGTGGGTGTGCCGCAGCGCGGCCTGATCCGGCAGGCCGAGCAAACCGGCCAGGGCGAGCACGGCGAGCCCGCCGGGCAGCGGCACCGCCGCCAGCGCCGCGGCGGCCAGCACGCAGGCGAACGGTACGACGAACACCAGGTAGCGGGGCACCCAGATCGGTACGCCCAGGCCGGCGGCGAAGAGCAGCAGGACCGGTAGCAGCACCGCGCACCCGGGTAGCAGGGCGCGCCAGCCGAGCCGGGCGGCGCCGAGCGCGGCGAGCCCGACCAGGAGGCCGCCCACCACGCTGCTCTGCGCGACTCCGCCCGGTAGCCCGGTCAGATCGGCAGGCCGGACGAGGTCCACCCAGTTCAGCTGCCTGCCCCGTTGGCTCCGGGCAGCCAACGCGAGCGGGGCGGTCAGCAGCAGCGCCGGCAGCACGGCCGCCAGCCACCACCACCGCCCGTCCCGCCCACGGCCCCGCCTGCTTTGCTCGGTGGCCGGGTCGGCGGGGGCGAGGCCGGCGCGGCGGGCGGCGAGCACCGCGACCACGTGCGCGGCGAGCAGGGTGAGGGCGATCAGGTGGGTCAGCCCGAGCGCGGCCAGGGCGGCGGCGTACCCGGCCCAGCGGGCCCAGCCCGGGCGCCGCAGCGCGTCGACCAGCAGCAGGGTGGCGAGTACGGCGAAGAAGGTGGCCAGCGCGTACGGCCGGGCCTCCTGGGCGTACCGGGAGGTGCCGGGCAACACCGCGAGGAGCAGGCCGGCGAGCAGGCCGACGCGGGCCCCGGCGAGCCGTTGACCGAGCAGCGCGGTCAACGCCGCCGCTCCCGTCATGGCCAGCACCGACGGCACCCGCAGCGCGACCACCGAGTCCCCGGCCAGCGCCACCCAGCCGTGCATGAGCAGGTAGTACGGCCCGGTCGCCGCGTCGATGGTGCCGGCGAGCCGGACCAGGTCGCCGACCGACCGGGTGGCCGCGCTCCAGGTGGCCAGCTCGTCCCGCCAGAGCTGGGCGCGACCCAGCTCCACCCCGGTCACCAGCAGGGTCAGCAGCGCCGGCGCCAACCAGAGCATCGCGCCCCGCAGCCCCGAGGACCGGCTCGCTCCGCCTCCGGCCGGGGATGCCCGATGCGACCTATCGGACAATCCACCCACAGGGCCGAGCCTCGCACACGCTCCGGCGCGCCGGGGCGGGAGCAGGCGTACCGAGGTCGGCCCGTGATGTGGGATCCGGCACCCACTCATTGGCCGGCACCCATGGGGTGTGGCAGCATGGCAAGCATGACCGCCGCCGTCGTACGTCGCTTCGTGGCCCGCCGCCACGTCGACTACGGCCGCGTGCGCAGCGCCATCTGTCCGGCCAACTGACGACGCCCGACAAATCTGTCTCGGGCGCGCTCCGCGCCGGCCCTCTCGACACCGTTGTCCCGAGCCCGCTCTGACGGGCCGGCCGCCGCGCCCGCGTACGCACCGAGGCTCAGCAGACAACGGAGGACGCCGCGATGGCGGTCAGCAGCATTCCGGCCCGGTCCGACGACCCGACGACGCGTCCCGCCCGGGCACCGCGTCGCGCCCGGGGCGAGGGGCAGTGGGCGCTCGGCCACCGCGAGCCGCTCAACCCCAACGAGCGGATCAAGAAGGACGACAACCCGCTCAACGTTCGGGCCCGGATCGAGAACATCTACGCCCACCGGGGCTTCGCCTCCATCGACCCGCAGGACCTGCGCGGCCGGTTCCGCTGGTGGGGCCTCTACACCCAGCGCAAGGCGGGCATCGACGGCGGGCGCACCGCCGTGCTCGAGCCGCACGAGCTGGAGGACGAGTACTTCATGCTCCGGGTCCGGGTGGACGGTGGCCAGCTCTCCCTGGCCCAGCTGCGCACCATCGCCGACATCTCGCGGGAGTTCGCCCGGGACACCGCGGACATCACCGACCGGCAGAACATCCAACTGCACTGGATCCGGGTCGAGGACATGCCGGAGATCTGGCGCCGGCTGGAGGCGGTCGGCCTGGAGACCACCGAGGCCTGCGGTGACTGCCCCCGGATCGTGCTGGGCAGCCCGGTCGCCGGGGTGGCCGAGACGGAGCTGATCGACCCGACGCCGGCAATCGACGAGATCGTCCGCCGCTACGTGGGCGACCCGGAGTACTCGAACCTGCCGCGCAAGTTCAAGTCGACCATCTCCTGGCAGGCGGACACCCCGTACCAGGCGAACGACATCGCGTTCCTCGGCGTGGACCACCCCGAGCACGGCCCCGGCTTCGACCTCTGGGTCGGCGGCGGTCTCGCCACCAACCCCATGCTCGCCCAGCGGCTGGGTGTCTGGGTGCCGCTGGCCGAGGTGCCGGACGTCTGGGTCGGTGTGGTCGGCATCTTCCGCGACTACGGCTACCGCCGTCTGCGCAACCGGGCCCGGCTGAAGTTCCTGGTCGCGGACTGGGGTGTGGAGAAGTTCCGCGAGGTGCTGGAGAAGGAGTACCTGGGCCGGGCGCTGCTCGACGGTCCGGCCCCGGAACTGCCCGAGCGGCCGATCGACCACATCGGCGTGCACCAGCAGCGGGACGGCCGCAACTACGTCGGCGCCGCCCCGGTGGTCGGCCGGGTCTCCGGCGGGCAGCTCGCGAAGCTGGCCGACGCGGTCCAGGCGCACGGCAGCGACCGGATCCGGCTCACTCCGTACCAGAAGCTGCTGGTGCTGGATGTCGCGCCGGAGCGGACCGAGTCGCTGGTCGGTGCGCTGCGCGAGATCGGCCTGGAGGCCCGCCCGTCGACCTGGCGGCGCGGCACCATGGCCTGCACCGGCATCGAGTTCTGCAAGCTCGCGATCGTCGAGACCAAGGCGCGGGGCGAGGAGCTGGTGGCCCGCCTGGAGCAGCGGTTGCGCGACTTCGACGCGGACATCTCCATCCACCTCAACGGCTGCCCGAACGCCTGCGCCCGCACCCAGGTGGCCGACATCGGCCTCAAGGGTCAGCTGGTGCTCGGCCCGGACGGTCGCCAGGTGGAGGGCTTCCAGGTGCACCTCGGCGGCGGCCTCGGCATGGCCGCCGGGCAGACCTCGGGCTTCGGCCGCAAGCTGCGCGGCCTGAAGACCACCGCCGAGGAGCTTCCGGAGTACGTGGAACGGCTGGCCCGCCGCTATCTGGCCGGCCGGCACGCGGGCGAGCCGTTCGCCCAGTGGGTGATCAGAGTCGACGAGGAGGAACTGCGATGAGCAGCGAGAACCGTGCGGCACCCCTGTACTGCCCGTACTGCGGCGAGGAGGATCTACGGCCGAGCGAGGCGGGCCACGGCGCCTGGGAGTGCCACGCCTGCGTGCGGGTCTTCACGGTGAAGTTCACCGGTCTGCTGAGCCGGGCGGTGAACCGATGAGCCTCGTGTCCGCGGCGAACCTCGGTCTGGTGGGGACGGCGGGTACGGCACCCGCCGGCCCGACCCGGCGGGCTCCGGAGGAGCTGCGCGCGCTGGCCGAGCGGGCCGGCCGGGAGCTGGAGGGCGCGCCGGCCCTGGAGATCGCCCGCTGGGCCGCGGAGACCTTCGGCGACCGGTTCTGCGTGACCAGCTCGATGGCGGACGCGGTGCTGGCCCACCTGGTCTCCCGGGTGGCGCCCGGGGTGGACGTCGTCTTCCTCGACACCGGCCTGCACTTCCCGGAGACGCTCCGGGTACGCGACGAGGTGGCCCGGACGCTGCCGGTGAACGTCCGGTCGATCCGGCCCCGGCTCACCGTGGGCCAGCAGGACGGCCAGTACGGGCCTCGGCTGTTCAACAAGTCCCCGGACGACTGCTGCCAGCTGCGCAAGGTGGAGCCGCTGGAGCGGGCGCTGGCCGGTTACGACGCGTGGGCCGCCGGGCTGCGCCGGGACGAGTCGCCGACCCGGGCGAACACGCCGGTGGTGACCTTCGACGCACGACGCGGAAGGGTCAAGGTGAACCCGATCGCGGCCTGGTCACAGGCCGACGTGGACGGCTACATCGCCCGGTGGAACGTGCCGGTCAACGAGCTGTTCAAGCAGGGCTACGGTTCGATCGGCTGCTGGCCGTGCACCCGCCGGACGAAGGCGGGGGAGGACCCGCGGGCCGGCCGGTGGGCGATGTTCGAGAAGACCGAGTGCGGACTGCACGTCTGACCCGGCCGATCCGGCGGGTACCGACCGGGGCGGTGGCGGCGCGGCCGTGCGCCGACCCTGTCGTCCTGGTCGCGCACGGCAGCCGTGATCCGCGGGCTGCCGCAGCGACCAGGGCGTTGGCCCGGGCGGTCTCGGCGGCCCGCCCGGGCACCCCGGTCTCGGCGAGTTGGCTCGACCACACCGGGCCCGGCCCGGCCGAGGCGCTGCGGGCGCTGGCCGCCGCCGGGCACCCGAGGGTGCTGCTGGTCCCGTTGCTGCTGACCGCCGCCTACCACCGTCGGGTGGACATTCCGGCAGCGGTGGCCGAGGCCCGGGCGGCGGCGCCGGGCCTGGCGGTACGGGTGACCGATGTGCTGGGACCGGCCGACGGGGTGGTGGACCCGGGCCTGCTGTCCGGCCTGCGGCGGCGGTTGGCGCAGGCGGAGCCGGGTCGGTTCGACGCGCTGGTGCTCGCCGCGGCGGGCACCCGGGATCCCCGGGCGCGGGGCTCGGTGGGGCGGGTCGCCGCCGCGCTCGGCCTCGCCTACGGCGTGCCGACCCGGGTGTCGTACGCCTCGGCGGCGCCGCCGGCGGTCGGTGCGGCGGTCACCCGGCTGCGGGCGGACGGTGCCCGCCGGGTGGCCGTGTCGGCGTACTTCCTGGCCCCCGGCCTCTTCCACGACGCGGTGACGATGTCGGCCGGCGCGGCCGGGGCGGTCGCCGTCGCCGCCCCGCTCACCGACGCCCCGGAGTTGGCGGACCTGGTGCTGCGCCGGGTCGACGCCGCGCTGGCCCAGCCGAGCGGGCCGCTCCAGCCGACCGGGCTGGTAGGGCCGGGCGTGCTGGCCTAGCCGGGCGCGCCGGCCTGGGCCGGGCTCGCCGGCTTGGCGGAGTGCGCCGGCTTGGCGGAGTGCGCCGGCTTGGCGGAGTGCGCCGGCTTGACGGGGTGCGCCGGCTTGACGGGGTGCGCCGGCATGACGGAGTGCGTCGGCCGGGCGGGGACAGCAGAACGCCCCACCGGGTCGGACCCGGCGGGGCGTGCAGCTGTGTCGGTGGTCAGGCGGAGTGAGCGCGCAGCACCCGGAGGCCGCCGCGACGCTTCACAGCGCGCCGCTCCTCCTCGCTCATCCCGCCCCAGACGCCGGCGTCCTGACCCGACTCGAGCGCCCACTGCAGGCACTGGTCGGTCACGGAGCAGCGCCGGCAGACGGCCTTGGCCTGCTCGACCTGCAGCAGAGCCGGACCGGACGTCCCGATCGGGAAGAACAGCTCCGGGTCCTCGTCGCGGCAGACAGCATGGTGACGCCAGTCCATGGCGGCAACACTCCTCATTCTGGTTGGGTGGCAAATCGTGCTTCGGTGCTTTTCCTATATGCATCCGCAATGCCGGTCGTTACGGTTCGCGTCTGACTATTCGGCATTGCGTGAGCAGGCTGTTGGCCCCGGGGACCTGCTGGAACTGCTCAACCTGCCGAGCATATCCAGGCAATGTCCCGGTAACTCAAGTTCGCTTGTGAATACTTTCACGAACTCACACGATGTCAAGGGTGACGCTCAGAAAAACTCCGCGCGGTGAGCAAGCCCACAACCCTTTTGTCCCGGTTCCAGAGCGCTCTGGTTACCCGGCGTACCACAGTCGAGGATCAATATAGTACAGTCCGCGTGACATTGCTGACATTTCCGGCACCTGCCTCTCGGTGTGGCGGCCGTCGCGTCGGCGGGGATCGCGGCCGCGTCAACCAAGGGCGGTACCCGAGACCTAGCAGATTACTCTCAGTGCGGCGGGAATGGATGCGAATCTAACTTTCTCCCGCTCACCCAGGTAGTCGCCGTCCAGCTGGAACGCCTGCGGACGGCTGGAGACCAGCGTGAACTCCGCGACGTCGTGCAGTCGAAGCACCTGCTTGCCGCGCGGGTCGGGGCGCGTGGACAGGAACTGGGTCACCGTCCGTGTCGTACTCGGCACCCGAAGCTGGCGTAGCGCCAGCACGTCCAGGCCGAGGTCGAAGGACGCCTCCGGGTTCGGGTTGATCTCCCGGTCGCCCAGGTACGTCCACGGTGCCGTGTTCTGGATGATGACCGTCGCGAGCTCGTCCTCCGCCGGCTCACCGGGCCGCTCCAGGCTGACCGCCGGATGCCGGCGGTCCGAGGCGAAGAAGTACTGGCTGAGGATGGCGCGCAGGTAGAGGCTCGGGCTGGACACCCGTCCCCGGCGGCGGGCCTGCTCGACCCGGTGGATCACCGCGGCGTCGACCCCGAACCCGGCGCAGAAGGTGAAGTAGCGGTCGTCGGCGCGGCCCAGCCCGATCGTCCGGTAGCGGCCCAGCCGCAGCGCCTCCAGGATCATGCTGGTGCCCTCCGGCCACTCCCGCGGCAGGCCCAGCGCCCGTGCGAAGACGTTTGTCGAACCGCCCGGCACGGTCGCCAGGGCCGGCAGCCGCTCGGCCGGTGAGAGGGCGCCGGGCACCATCGGCGGCTCCGCGGCCATCAGCCCGTTGACCACCTCGTTCACCGTGCCGTCGCCACCGAGGGTGACGACGACGTCCACCCCCTCCTCGGCGGCCTCCCGCGCCAGCGCGGTGGCGTGCCCGCGTCGGCGGGTGTACCGCACGGAGAGGTCGACTTCGCTGCGCAGCGCCCGGACCAGCACGTCCCGGCTGCGTTCGCTGGTGGTGGTGGCCTTCGGATTGACCACCAGGACGGCCCGCATGGGCGGCACTGTACCCCCCGGTAGCCCGGGTATCGTGGCGCGCGTGACCATCGACTCGGACCCGATTCCCGTCACGCTCCGCTGGGCGGTGCGGCTGCTGCGCGCCGAGGCGGTGGCCGTCGGGCTGATCGCCGTCTGGCTGCTCTGGGCCGACCTGACCGCCGACACCACCGCCGGCCTCACCTCGGCGTTGCTGGTGACCGTCTTCACCGTCGGCGCGGCGGCGGCGCTCTGGGCGCTCGGCGGGGCGCTGGCCCGGTGCCGCGCCGGGGCCCGCGCCCCGGCGATCGTGCTCCAGCTGATGCTGCTGCCGATCGGCTGGTACATGATCCAGGGTGGCCTGGGCTGGCTGGGCGTACCGCTGATGGCGCTCGGCCTCGGGGTCAGCGCGCTGCTGTTGAGCCCGCCCACCAACCGCGCGCTGGGCTTCGCCGCGCCCGGGGAGCCGAGCGCCGGCCGGTAACCGGCCGGGCTGCGGTCAGTAGCCGGAGCGGCGGGTGAGCAGCGAGATGGTCGCCCGCCCGTCGGCGGCGGTGGCGGACGCCGCCGTGGTCAGCGCGGTGAGCACCTTCCAGGCGAACGACGACTCGGCGGGGAGCGCGGCGCCGCGGACGGTCGGCACGGTCACCTCGACGGTCAGCGCGTCCTCGGTCACCGAGAAGCGGCACTCCAACTCGGCGTCCCGGGTGGCGATCGCGAGCAGCATCGCGCACGCCTCGTCGACGGCGATGCGCAGATCCTCGATCTCGTCGAGGGCGAACTGCAGCCGGGCCGCGAGCCCGGCGGTGGCGGTGCGGAGCACCCCCAGGTAGCCGCCGTCGGCGGGCACGGTGAGGTGCACGATGTCGTCGTCGGTGGCCGACTGGCCGGTCAGTTGAGTCACCACTCATCCCCCCGGTCGGGGACTCTACCCGGTCAGGCGGGCGGGTGGGTGGGGGCCGCCGCCTGGCGGGCCAGCCCGTGCAGCGCGTCCCCGCTGAGCCGGTAGGGCACCCACTCGTCCATCTTGTCGGCGCCGATCGCGGCGTAGAAACCCGCCGCCGGATTCCAGTTGATCATCCACCACTCGAGCCGGCGGTAACCGCGCTCGACACAGATCGCGGCCAGCGTGGCCAGCAGCAGTCGGCCCGCACCGGTGCCCCGGGCCGTCGGGCGGACGTAGAGGTCCTCCAGGTAGATGCCGTGCACACCGGCCCAAGTGGAGAAGTTGAGGAACCAGAGCGCGAACCCGACCGGCTGGTCGTCGGCGTCGACGGCCACATGCCCGAAGAGCGCAGGCGCCGGGCCGAACAGGGCCGCGTCCAACTGCTCGGCGGTCAGGTGGCACTGCTCGGGCGCCCGCTCGTACGCCGCCAACTCGTGCACCATCGCGACGACGGCCGGCACGTCCGTGGGACGTGCCGGCCGGATCGTCGGTGCCTCGGTACCGAGGGTCACGCCTTCTTGGTCTCCCAGAAGATCTTGGAGATCTCGTCGATCTTCTGCAGCAGCTGGTCGGCGGTGGCCGGGTCGAGGCTGCCCTTGACGCCGCCGGAACCGGCGAGCTTCGTGGCCTCGTTGAAGAGCTGGTGCAGCTGCGGGTACTTCTCGAAGTGGGTGGCCTTGAAGTAGTCGGTCCAGAGCACCCAGAGGTGGTGCTTGACCAGCTCGGCCCGCTGCTCCTTGATGATGATCGCGCGGGTGCGGAACTCCGGGTCGGTGTTCGCCTGGTACTTCTCGCAGATCATTTTGACCGACTCGGCCTCGATCCGGGCCTGGGCCGGGTCGTAGACGCCGCAGGGCAGATCGCAGTGAGCGCTCGCGGTTACGCGGGGCGTAAGGATGCGTGGAAGTCGCATCGGGATCCTCCATGGGAAGTTTGCGATGATCCAAGCCGACATTACTCCTGGAGGGGCTCCCCGACCGGGTGGAGGTGAAACCATGCATGAAGATCACACCGCCCGGGTGCCCCGGCTGCGTCGGCCGCTGAGCGCCGTGCTGGTGACCGGCCCGTCCATGGCCCCCACGCTGCGGCACGGGGACGCCGTGCTGGTGCGGCCGGGTGGCCGTCTGGTCCGCCCCGGCGACGTGGTGGTGGCGGTCTTCCGCAGCCGCCCCGAGTTGCTGGTCGTCAAGCGCGCCGTGCGGCAGCAGGACGGTGGCTGGTGGCTGCGCGGCGACAACGACCTGGTCACCGACGACTCCCGGGCGTACGGCGTGGCCGACGTCCACGGCCGGGTGGTGGCCCGCTACTGGCCGCGCCCCGGACGGGTGCGGCCCCGGCCGTTATGACCCTGCTCACATCCGAGGGGCAGTGCCGACACTATGCTCGGAAGTGCCCGGGTGACCCCCCGCACCGCGTGCCACCGCTCGCCGCCCACCTCGCGCCCGAGTCGGCCGCCCCATCTGCTCGACAGATCCTGGAGTCACCAATGTCTTCGTCCACCGTGGACCCCGCCGATCCCGTCTTCCGGCTGCACCGGGGCGGCAAGATGGCCGTCACCTCGACGGTGCCGCTCACCAACCGGGAGGACCTCTCCCTCGCGTACACCCCAGGGGTGGCCCGGGTGTGTGAGGCGATCGCCGCCGATCCGGCCCTGGCCGCCGACTACACCTGGGCCGCGCACGCCGTCGCGGTGGTCACCGACGGCTCGGCCGTACTCGGGTTGGGCAACATCGGGCCGCGCGCCGCGCTGCCCGTGATGGAGGGCAAGGCGGTGCTGTTCAAGCAGTTCGCCGGCGTCGACGCGGTGCCGGTCTGCCTGGACACCCAGGACGTTGACGAGATCGTGGCGACGGTGCGGGCGCTGGCGCCCTCGTTCGGCGGGATCAACCTGGAGGACATCAGCGCGCCGCGCTGCTTCGAGGTGGAGCGCCGGCTCGACGAGGCGTTGGACATCCCGGTCTTCCACGACGACCAGCACGGCACCGCGATCGTGGTGCTGGCCGCGCTGCGCAACGCCGCGGCGCTGCTCAACCGCAAACTCGGCGACCTGCGGGTGGCGGTCAGCGGGGCGGGCGCGGCCGGTGTCGCGGTGACCAAGATGCTGGTCGCCGGCGGGGTGAACCCCGATCAGGTGGTGGTCTGCGACTCGAAGGGGATCCTGAGCCGGGAGCGCACCGGCCTGACCGGTACGAAGGCGGAGCTGGCCGCGACGACCAACGCCGACAACCGCGCGGGCGACATCACCGAGGCGCTGCGCGGCGCGGACGTGCTCATCGGCGTCTCGGGCGGGCAGATCCCGGAGGCGGCGGTGGCCGGGATGGCCCCGGGTGGCATCGTCTTCGCGCTGGCCAACCCCACGCCCGAGGTGCACCCCGAGGTGGCCGCTCGGCACGTCGCGGTGGTGGCCACCGGGCGCAGCGACTATCCGAACCAGATCAACAACGTGCTGGCCTTCCCGGGTGTCTTCCGGGGCGCGCTGGACGCCCGGGCCACCCGGATCACCGACGCGATGAAGGTGGCCGCCGCGGACGCCATCGCCGGCGTGGTCGCCGAGGCGCTGACCGCCGAGGCGATCGTCCCGTCGCCGTTGGACCCGCGGGTCGCCCCGGCGGTTGCCGAGGCGGTGGCCGAGGCGGCCCGCCGCGACGGCGTCGCCCGCGCCTGACCCGACGGGCTGGGGTGCCTGCCCCGGCCCGCGCGCCTGACTCGACGGGCTGGGGCGCCTGCCCCGGCCCGCCCCTGATCCGACCGATCGGCCCCGGCCGCCGCGCTGCGCGGTGACCGGGGCCCTTCTGTGCGGCCGATCGGCTTGTTACCGTGCCGATCATGCGTGCCGCCTTCGTCTCCCGCTTCGACGACGCCAACCCGCTCGCCGCGCTCGCCGTGGGCGAGCGGCCCGAGCCGGACCATCCGGGCGAGGACTGGGTGACCGTGCAGGTGCGGGCCAGCTCGCTCAACCACCACGACCTCTGGTCGCTGCGCGGGGTCGGTCTCGCCGAGGCGCAGCTGCCGATGATCCTCGGCTGCGACGCCGTCGGGGTGGACCCGGAGGGCAACGAGGTGGTCGTCTACCCGGTGGTGCCGACCCCGGGTGACCCGCGCGGGGTCTCCATCCTCTCCGAGTACTTCCCCGGCACCTTCGCCGAGCGGGTGGCCGTACCGCGGCCCAACCTGGTGCCGCTGCCCGACGGGTTGTCGCCGACCGACGCCGCCTGCCTGCCCACCGCCTGGCTGACCGCCTGGCGGATGCTCACCACGAAGGGGCGGGTGGAGGACGCCGACGCGGTGCTGGTGCAGGGCGCCGGCGGGGGCGTGGCCACGGCGGCCGTCGCGCTCGCCGTGGCGATGGGCAAGCGGGTCTACGCGACCAGCCGGGACGCGGGTAAGCGGGACCGGATCGCCGCCCTGGGCGCTACGGCCGTCGAGCCGGGAGCCCGGCTGCCGGAGCGGGTGGATGTGGTGATCGAGACCGTCGGGGCGGCCACCTTCGACCACTCGCTGAAGTCCGCCGCGCCGATGGCCCGGATCGTGGTCTCCGGAGCGACCGCCGGGCACGAGCCGAAGGTCAACCTGCGCCGGGTCTTCGCCATGCAGTTGGAGATCCTCGGCACCTCGATGGGCACCCCCGGCGAGCTGTACGACCTGCTCGCGTTCTGCGCGGACCGGCAGGTGCGTCCCGTGGTGGACAGCGTGATCCCGTTTAGCGGGGTCGAGGAGGCGTTCGCCCGCCTGCACGGCGGCGAGGCGTTCGGCAAGGTCGTCCTGGACCACACCGCCTGACGCCGCGCGGCGTCGCAAGATCGCGCGCCG
>NZ_JBITFP010000036.1:13304-34577 GCF_044456245.1 Micromonospora sp. NPDC051006 | reverse complement strand
GCGACCGGCGTCGCAGGATCGCGCGCCGCGACCGGCGTCGCAGGATCGCGCGCCGCGACCGGCGTCGCAGGATCGCGCGCCGCGACCGGCGTCGCAGGATCGCGCGCCGCGACCGGCGTCGCAAGATCCGCGCAACTTCAGGGAAAGAGTGGCTTCCCGGCGTCGGGAGGCCACTCTTTCCGGGAAAGTGCGCGGATCTTGAGCCGGGGCGGCAGTCGTCAGAGGTGGTCGTCGAAGGTGGCCAGCCCTTCGCGGGCCGCATCGGCGGAGATCCGGCCCTTGGCCGCCGCGTCGCCGTAGAGCGACCAGCGCAGGAACTCGACCGTGGTGTCCGAGACCAGGCGCAGCGACGCGCCGTCGGCCAGCAACGCTCGGCCGTGGTCGCCCTTGGTCAGGCTGAGCATCGCCTTCGGCCACGGCACCGCGTCGTACACCGCCTTGCCCGCCGCGTACTCGACGACCTCGTCCCGCTCGCCGTGCACGAAGAGCTGCGGAGCGGCGGCCCCGGCGAACGCGGTGCCCACGCCCAGGGACGTACCCGCGAACACCACGCCGGCGTCCAACCGCTCGTCCCGCCCGCCGGTGAAGAGACCGACGGTGGTCACCCCACCGGCCGAGTGCCCGGCCGCCGCCACCCGGTCGCCCGCGAGCCGACCGCGCAGCGGGTCACCCGCCTTGCCGTCCAGCGCCAGCACCTGGGTCAGGACGTACGAGACGTCGGCCGGCTGGTTCAGCACGTCGAGCACGTTGCCGTCGGCGCCCCGGGCGGTGTGCGGAAAGGTCGGCGCGGCCACCACGAACCCGGCCGCCGCCCAGCGGGTGAGCAGCGTGGCGTAGTCGGCCGGCCGGCCGCCCAGGCCGTGGCTGAACATCACCACCGGGAACTTCCCGTCGGCCGCGGTCGCGGAGCGCTCCGGCGTACCACCGGCCCGCCCGGTCGCCGGATACCAGACGGTCACCGGCAGCGCCCGGCCGTCGCGGTCCAGCTTCAGCTGCCGTACGCCGACTGCGAAGCTCTTCGCCGGCGCGGTGCCGGCGGGTACCCGGGGAGCCGGTGTGGCGCTGCGCGGCGGGTCGGCCGGGACGCGGTTCTCGGTGACCGGGGCGTCCCCGGAGCAACCCACCAGGCCGGCCGTGAACAGGGTGGCGGCGAGCAGAGCGGGAGCGCGGCGGCGAGACATGAAATCGATTGTGCCCGCATCGCCCGACCGCCGGGACGGTAACCCACCCGCCGTGTCCGCCCCGTGCCGCCGGGTGCCGATCTGGGCGGCCAACTCGCCCCCGCCCATGGCACCGTCAGCTCGGGGCGGGGAGCGAGGCGCGCAACTGGGAGAGGTCGGCGGCGTCCTTGGCGCGCCGGGGACGTCCCGGCATCCAGACCGGGTACATCTCCTTGAACTCGATCTGAGCGGCGACGGCGATCATCGGCGCGGTACGGTCGCCGATCCGGCCAGGGGGTCCGTCCAGCAGGCCCTGCGGCAGGGACGTGCCCGCCCACGGGCCCGCACCGACGGTGACCCGCCCCGCCGCGTCCCGAGCCAGGTAGGCGAAACTCACCTCGATGTCGTCCCGGAACAGGTCGAGCTGCACCTCGACCGGCATCCGTGGGTCGGGCCGCCAACCGCGCGCGGCCAGCAGTGTGGCCAGCCGCTCCGCGTCGGCCAGCCAGCAGTACCAGTCGACGTCGACGTGCGGCCGGGTCATCTCGCCGAGATGGAAGTCCATCGCCCAGCCGCCGCGCAGCCACACCCCGATGCCCGCCGCCGACGCCACCGCCACCACCTCGCCGATGCTGGCCAACTGCCGCTCCGCCACCGCGTCCACCCGGCGACCCTAACCCCGCCGCCCACCCCCGTCGATCATGCAGTTGTGGTGCCGGTAAAGGTATGGCAAGTCCACTTTGCGAAGCACCACAACTGCATGATCCACGCTGGGGCGGGGCGGGGTGGGGCTGGGAGGGGGTCAGGGGGTTAGGGGGTTGGGCGGGAGGTGTAGGTGGTGAGGGTGGGGGAGTGGGCGTCGGCGGGGAGGCGTCGGGCGGCGGCCGGGTCGTCGTAGAGGGTCCAGCGGAGGAAGTCGGTGGTGGTGGCGAGGACCTGGGCGAAGCCCGGGCGGCCGGGGGTGAGGTACTCGCCGTGGCCTTGCCCGAGCAGGCTGAGGAACGCAGCCGGCCCGGAGGTGCGGTCGTACGCGGCGCGGCCCACCGCCATCGGCACCACCGGGTCGGCGGTGCCGTGCACGAAGAGCAGCGGCGCGGCCGGTCCGGCGAAGCTGCCGGCGAGTCCGCCGCCGGCGATGACCACGCCGGCGCGCAGCCGGGTGGAGTGCCCGGCGGCGAACATCCCGGCGGTGGTGAAGCCGCCGGCCGAGTGGCCGGCCGCGGCGAAGCGGGTCACGTCGAGGTGCCCGGCGAGAGGGTCATCCGGGCGCTCGGCGAGCCGGACCAGGTGCCGGATCACCCGCCAGCCGTCGGCCGGCTGGTGGCGGACGTCGGCCCGGGTGAAGTGAGCCGCCCCCCGCCGGGTGTGCGGGTAGGCCGGCGCGGCCACCACGAAGCCCGCGGCGGCCCACCGGCGGGTCAGCCCGGCGTGCAGCTCCGGCAGGCTGTCCAGCCCGTGGCTGTAGACCACCACCGGGAACTGTCCGGCGGCCACCGCGCCGCCCGCCGCCGGATACCAGACCGTCACCGGCAGGGGGCGCGCCGAGCGCGGGTCGAGGGTGAACGTGCGCACGCCGACGGCGTACGTGCCCTCGGGTGCCCGGCGCGCCGGGGGCGTGCCGCCGGTCGCGGCGGTGGCCGGCGCGCAGCCGGTGAGCAGCGCCGTCACCAGCACGGCCGCCAGCCGCCTCGCCCCCATGCGTCCACGGTAGGTGGCCGGCAGCCCGTCGCGTCCCCACCGTCCGGCTCCGGTACGCCCACCTTCTCGGCCGGAACCGCTCCACCGCCCGGTCCGACCCGTGGACCACGGCCACGCGGGACGGCCGAGCTCGACAGGCTTCGCTAGGGTCACCTGCATGTCTGAGAACTACAGCGACCCGAGCGGCAACACCGAGGCGTTCCGGGCGTTCGTCAATCCCGCGGAGGCCGACGCGCCCGCCGCCACCGCCAGTCGGATGCCGATGGCGCTCGGCGCCGCCGTGGTCGCGGTGGTGCTGCTCGCCCTGGCCGTCTGGCTCGCGGTCGGCTGAACCCGACCGGCTCGGGAGCCGCCGCGGCGGTCGGGCGGGCGTCGCCGAACCTCGTCAGCTCGCCCGGGCGGTCACCTCGCGGGCCGCCCGGGCGATCTCAGCCTCCTCGTCGGTGCCGATCACGCAGACCGCGACCTCGGCGCCCTCCGGTGAGATCAGCCGGTCGCCCTCGCCGGCGTTGCGCGCCGGGTCCACCACGATGCCGAGCCGGTCCAGGCCGGCCAGGGCGGCGGCGCGCACCGGGGCGGCGTGCTCGCCGACCCCGGCGGTGAAGGTGACCGCGTCGACCCGGCCGAGCAGGGCGTAGTACGCCCCCACGTAGCCGGTGATCCGCCGGCAGTAGACGTCGAAGGCGAGCGCCGCCGCCGGGTCGCCGGCCGACCGGCGCTTCAGCACCTCGCGCATGTCGTTCGCCCCGGCCAGCCCGAGCAGCCCGCTGCGGTGGTTGAGCAGGTCGTCGATGTCGTCCACCGAGAACCCGCCCTCGCGGCGCAGGTGGAAGATGACGGTCGGGTCCAGGTCGCCGCTGCGGGTGCCCATCACCAGGCCCTCCAGCGGGGACATGCCCATCGAGGTGGCCACGCTGCGACCGCCGGAGACCGCGCAGGCGCTGGCCCCGTTGCCCAGGTGCAGGGTGATGGTGTTCAACTCCCCGTACGGCCGGCCGAGCAGCTCGGCGGTGCGGCGGGAGACGAACGCGTGCGAGGTGCCGTGGAAGCCGTACCGGCGGATGCCGTACCGCTCGGCGACGTCGCGCTCGATCGCGTACGTGGCGGCGGCCTCCGGCAGGGTGCGGTGGAACGCGGTGTCGAAGACCGCGACCTGCCCCACGCCGGGCAGCGCCTGCCGGGCCACCTCGATGCCGGCCAGGTTGGGCGGGTTGTGCAGCGGGGCCAGCGGGACCAGGTCGTGGATGGCCGCCAGCACCTCGTCGTCGATCAGCACCGGCTCGCCGAACCGCTTGCCGCCGTGCACCACCCGGTGGCCCACCGCGGCCAGGTCGGTGAGGTCGAGCCCGGCGAGGATCTGCCGGACGGCGGTCTCGTGGTCGACCGGCCCGCCCCCGGGCTCGCCGATCCGCTCCACGGTGCCCCGGTCCCGCACCTCGTCGCCGTCGTAGAGCCGGTACTTCACCGATGACGACCCGCAGTTGAGCACCAGCACCCGGCTCATCCGGTCTCCCCGTCCGTCGCGGCGGCCTGGATCGCGGTGATCGCCACCGTGTTGACGATGTCCGGCACGGTGGCGCCCCGGGACAGGTCGTTGACCGGTCGGCGCAGGCCCTGCATCACCGGTCCGACGGCGACCGCCCCGGCGGAGCGCTGCACCGCCTTGTACGTGTTGTTGCCGGTGTTCAGGTCGGGAAAGATGAACACCGTCGCCCGGCCGGCGACCGGGCTGCCCGGCAGCTTGGTGGCGGCGACCGCGGGATCGATCGCCGCGTCGTACTGGATCGGCCCCTCCACCAGCAGCTCGGGCCGGCGCTCCCGGACCAGCGCGGTGGCCGCCGCGACCTTCTCCACGTCGGCGCCCGCACCCGAGCTGCCCGTCGAGTACGAGAGCATCGCCACCCGCGGCTCGATGCCGAACCGGGCCGCGGTGTCCGCCGACGAGATCGCGATGTCGGCGAGCTGGGCGGCGTCCGGGTCGCGGTTGACCGCGCAGTCGCCGTAGACCAGCACCCGGTCGGCGAGCAGCATGAAGAAGACGCTGGAGGCGACCGAGACGTCGGGAAGCGTACGGATGATCTCGAACGCCGGGCGGATGGTGGCGGCCGTGGTGTGCGTCGCCCCGGAGACCATGCCGTCGGCGTGTCCGGCGCGCACCATCATGGTGCCGAAGTAGTTGGGCTGGGCCACGATGTCGTGCGCCAGCTCAGCGGTGACTCCCCGGTGCGCGCGCAACCCGGCGTACTCGGCGGCGAACCCGTCGCGCCACTCGCTGGTGACCGGGTCCACCACCTGCGCGTCGGCGACGTCGACGCCGAGCTCCCGGGCCCGCCGGGCGATGTCGTCGGGCCGGCCGAGCAGGGTCAGCTCGGCGACACCACGGCGCAGCAGGATCTCCGCCGCGCGCAGGATGCGCTCCTCGGCCCCCTCGGGCAGCACCAGGCGGCGGGGACGGGCCCGGGCGCGGTCGATCAGCTCGTTCTCGAACATCAACGGGGTGACCCGGTTCGAGCGGCTGACGCTCAGCCGCCGGGCCAGGTCGTCGGTGTCCACGCAGCGTTCGAAGGCGCCGAGCGCGGCCTCGACCTTGCGTGGGTTGGCCGCGCTGGGCCGACCCTCGATCCGGCTGGACGCGGCCACCGTGTCGTAGCTGTCGGTGGGCACGGAGAGCACCGCGAGGCCGGTGTTCAGCTCCTCCACCAGCCGCATCACCCGCGGGTCCGGTTGCTCGCCGAGGGTGAGCACCAGCCCGGCCAGGGAGACCTGCCCGGCCACGTGCGCGGCACTCGCCGCCACCAACAGGTCGGCCCGATCTCCCGGGGTGATCATCAGCGCGCCCGGGGTCAAGTGGTCGAGCAGGATCGGCACGTGGGCCGCGCCGACCACGTAGGCGAGCACGTCCCGGCCGAGCGCGCTCTCGTCGCCGGCCAGCAGGGTCGCGTCCAGCGCCGTCGCCACCTCGGCCACCGTGGGCGCCGACACGCTCGGCACCTCCGGGATGGCGTACGCCGGGACGGGCAGGTCCGGCAGCGTCATCGGGCCGGAGACTCGGTTGGCCATCACGGCGAGCACGGTCGCGCCCAGGTCGGCCAGGTCGTGGTACGCGCCGCGGGCCGCCGCCGCGACGGCTGCGGGTTCCTGGCCGAAGCCGTCCACCACGGGCACCACGACGCTGCCGAACTCGGTGGCCAGCCGGGCGTTGAACGCCAGTTCACGGGGGCGCGCCGGGTCGCCGGTGTCGTCGAAGTCGCTGCCCACCACGACCACCGCCGGGCAGCGCCGCTCCACCGCCCGGTAGCGCTCGACGATGCGGGAGATCAGCTCCTCCCGGCGGCCGTCGGCGACCAGCGTGGTGGCCTCGGCGTAGGTCGCCCCGGCCAGGTCGGCCGGCGGCAGGTCGATCCGGTAGCGCTCGCTGAGCAGGGCGAGGATCGGGTCCGGGCCGTTGCCGGAGATCAGCGGCCGGAACACCCCGATCCGTCCGACCTGGCGGGAGAGCAGCTCGGCCAGGCCGAGGGCGATGGTCGACTTCCCCCCGCCCGACCCAACGCTGGTCAGATACACGCTGCGCGCCACGCACCCACCCTAGAAGATCGCACCCGCCACCACCCGGATCCTTCGCCCCACCCGTCCCCGACCCCTTCCCCGCCTCTTCCCCACCCCTTCCCCGATGATCAAGAGATCCGCGGCAGTCTGGAGATCAAAGATGACGCAAACCTCTTGATCAACGGCGAGGTCCAGGGGGCCCGGGGGGCCTGGGCGCCGGGGGTTAGTCGTCGTCGGGGTCGTCCAGGCGGGCCAGGTAGGTGGCCAGGCGCTCGATGGGGGTCTCGAACTCGGGGTTGAGGTCGACGAAGTCGCGCAGGCGCTCGGCGAGCCACTCGACGGTGACCTGCTCGTCGCCCCGGCGCTCGACCAGCTCCTCGATGCCACGGTCGGTGAAGTACATCGGTACGTCCTCGTGTTCGGCCCGGCTCCGCCGGGCGGGTGGACCGACGGAGCCGGGGCAGGACCGTGGTGACGGCCCTGCCCCGGCTCTCGACGGTGCGGTCAGGTCACGCGCGGGGGAGAGCCGCCTCGATCAGCGCGTTCTGCTCGACCTCGTGCATCTTGGCCGAGCCGACCGCCGGGGCGGCCGCCGCCGGGCGGGAGATCCGGCGCAGCCGCACATCCGCCAGGTGCTCCAGCAGGTTGAGCGCGACGAACGACCAGGCGCCCTGGTTGGCCGGCTCCTCCTGCACCCAGGCGAAGTCCTCGGCGTTCGGGTACTGCGCCAGCGCGGCCCGGATCTCCTCCACCGGCATCGGGTAGAGCTGCTCGATCCGCAGGATCGCGGTGTCGGTCACCCCCCGCTCCTGCCGGGCCTGGAACAGGTCGTAGTAGACCTTGCCCGAGCAGAGCAGCACCCGCTTCACCTGCTCCGGCGCAGGGGCCGCGGTGTCGGCCAGCACCGGCTGGAAGGTGCCAGTGGTGAAGTCCTCGACCGAGGAGACGCAGAGCTTGTGCCGCAGCAGCGACTTCGGCGTGAACACCACCAGCGGCTTGCGCTTCGGCGACAGGGCCTGGCGGCGCAGCAGGTGGAAGTAGTTCGCCGGGGTGGTCGGGATGGAGACCCGCATGTTGTCCTCGGCGCAGAGCTGGAGGAACCGCTCCGGGCGGCCGGAGGTGTGGTCCGGGCCCTGGCCCTCGTGCCCGTGCGGCAGCAGCAGGGTCACCGCGGTGCGCTGGCCCCACTTGACCTCGCCGGAGGAGATGAACTCATCGATCACCGACTGGGAGCCGTTGACGAAGTCACCGAACTGGGCCTCCCAGGCGACCAGCGCGTTGATGTTCTCCACCGAGTAGCCGTACTCGAAGCCCATCGCCGCGTACTCGCTGAGCAGCGAGTCGTGGACGAAGAACCGGGACCGCTCGCCGTCGGCGGTGAGCGACTTCAGCGGGAGGTAGTCGTCGCCGGTGCGGGCGTCGACGATCGAGGCGTGCCGCTGCACGAAGGTGCCACGACGGGAGTCCTGACCGGCGAGCCGGACGGTGACCCCGTCGTGCAGCAGTGAGCCGAACGCGATGATCTCGCCGTAGCCCCAGTCGATGTTGCCCTCGACGGACATCTTGGCCCGTCGGTCCAGCAGCTGCTGGATCCGCTTGTGCGGGGTGAACCCCTCCGGCAGGTTGACGTGCGCCTCGCCGATGGCCCGGACGACCGCGGGATCGGTGGCGGTGTCGACCTGCGGCTCCGGCTCCTCCTCGCGGCGGGGCCGGCTGAGCTGCCGGGGCGTGGACGCGGCGTCGCGGGTGGCCTTGAAGACCCGCTCCAGCTGTGCCTGGTAGTCGCGCAGCAGCTCCTCCGCGTCCTCCACGGTGATGTCGCCGCGACCGATCAGCTCCTCGGTGTAGAGCTTCCGCACCGAGCGCTTCGAGTCGATGATCTTGTACATCTGCGGGTTGGACATCGACGGGTCGTCGCCCTCGTTGTGCCCGCGCCGGCGGTAGCAGACCAGGTCGATCACGACGTCCTTGTTGAACGCCTGCCGGTACTCGAAGGCCAGCCGGGCCACCCGGACCACGGCCTCCGGGTCGTCGCCGTTGACGTGGAAGATCGGCGCCTGGATCATCCGGGCCACGTCGGTGCTGTAGAGGCTGGAGCGCGAGTATTCCGGGGCGGTGGTGAAGCCGACCTGGTTGTTGACCACCACGTGCACGGTGCCGCCGGTGCGGTAGCCCCGCAGCTGCGACAGGTTGAGCGTCTCGGCGACCACGCCCTGCCCGGCGAAGGCGGCGTCACCGTGCACCGCCAGCGGCAGCACGGTGTAGCCCTCCAGCTTGAGGTCGATCCGGTCCTGCTTGGCCCGGACGATGCCCTCCAGCACCGGGTCGACCGCCTCCAGGTGCGACGGGTTAGCCACCACGGAGACCTTGACCGAGTGCCCGCCGTCCGGGGTGGTGAACTTGCCGTTCTGGCCCAGGTGGTACTTCACGTCGCCGGAGCCCTGCGTCGAGCGCGGGTCCAGGTGCCCCTCGAACTCGGAAAAGATCTTCTCGTACGGCTTGCCGACGATGTTCGCGAGCACGTTGAGCCGGCCCCGGTGCGCCATCCCGATGACGACCTCGTCGAGCCCGCCCTCGGCGGAGCACTCCAGCACCTCGCCGAGCAGCGGGATCAGCGACTCGCCGCCCTCCAGCGAGAAGCGCTTCTGGCCGACGTACTTGGTCTGCAGGAAGGTCTCGAACGCCTCGGCGGCGTTGAGCCGGTTGAGCACGTGCTTCTGCTCGTCCGGGGCGGGCTTGGTGTACTTGCGCTCGATCCGCTCCTGGATCCAGCGCCGCTCCTCCGGGTCCTGGATGTGCATGTACTCGATGCCCACCCGCCGGCAGTACGAGTCGCGCAGCACGCCGAGGATTTCGCGCAGCTTCATCCGCCGCTTGCCGGCGAAGCCGTTGACCGGGAACTCGCGGTCGAGGTCCCACAGGGTCAGCCCGTGCTGGAGCACGTCCAGGTCGGGGTGCTTGCGGATGGTGAACTCGAGCGGGTCGGTGTCGGCCATCAGGTGACCGCGCACCCGGTAGGCGTGGATCAGCTCGTGCACCCGGGCGGTCTTGTTGATCTGACCCTCGGAGTTGACCGCGACGTCACGCACCCAGCGCACCGGCTCGTACGGGATCCGCAGCGAGGTGAAGATCTCGTCGTAGAAGCCGTGCTCGCCCAGGATCAGCTCGTGCATGACCTTGAGGAACTCGCCGGACTGCGCGCCCTGGATGATCCGGTGGTCGTAGGTGCTGGTCAGCGTGATGACCTTGCTGACCGCCAGCTCGGCCAGGGTGGCCTCGGACATCCCCTGGTACGGCGCCGGATATTCCATCGCGCCGACGCCGATGATCGCGCTCTGCCCCTGCATGAGCCGCGGCATCGAGTGCACCGTGCCGATACCGCCGGGGTTGGTCAGCGAGATGGTGGTGCCGCCGTAGTCCTCCATGGTCAGCTCGTTGCGCCGAGCCCGGCGGACCACGTCCTCGTACGCCTGCCAGAACTGCCGGAAGTCCATCTGCTCGCAGGCCTTGATGGAGGGGACCACCAGGTTGCGAGTGCCGTCCGGCTTGACCAGGTCGATGGCGATGCCGAGGTTGACGTGCTCCGGGCGGACCACCGCCGGCTTGCCGTCGACCTGGGCGTAGGAGTTGTTCATCTCCGGGTGCTGGACCAGCGCCCGGACCATCGCGTAGCCGATGAGGTGGGTGAAGCTGACCTTGCCACCGCGCCCGCGGGCGAGGTGGTTGTTGATCACGATGCGGTTGTCCACCAGCAGCTTGGCCGGGACCGCGCGCACGCTGGTCGCGGTCGGCACGCTCAGCGAGGCGTCCATGTTCTGGACGATCTTCGCGGCGACGCCGCGCAGCGGGGTGGTCTGCGGGCCGGTGGCGGTCGGCGCGGTGGCCGGCTTGGCCGCCGCCTTGGCCGGTGCCGCTGCCTTGGCCGCCGCCGCCGGCTTGGCGGGAGCGGCCTTGGCCGGCGCGGCGGGCGCGGCGGCCTTGGCGGGCGGCGCGGCCTTGGCGGCCTTGGCGGGCTCGGGCCGGGCCGGTGCCGGCGCCTCGGGCTGGGCGACCGTGGCCACCGCCTCCTGCTGCTCCGCGGGCTCCGGCGCGGCGGCGGTGTCCGGCTGGCCGTCCGGTCGCGGAGTGCCGGCGCCGGGTGCCGGCCGGTAGTCGGCGAAGAAGTCGTGCCAGGCCGAGTCGACGCTCTTGGGGTCGGCGAGGTAGCGCTGGTACATGTCCTCGACGATCCACTCGTTCGGGCCGAAACCCGCCAGTGGGTTCTCCTGCGATGTCTGCTGGGTCGACACGGCCGCTAATCGCCTCTTTCACGCGGGTTCTGGGTGTCACGCGGATCCCCGGCGGCCCCGATTCCCGGGCCCGCACGAGACGGCTCCAAGGCTACGCCGTACAGATCCCGCAGGCATTTCCGCCTCCGTCGGGTGGTCCGTTTCACAGAAGATGCCAGAAGTTCAGTAAGCGCTGCGCGTCCCATTGACTCCTGCTATGCGCGACGGCCCCGGGGCGGTGGCGTGCCACCACCACCCCGGGGCCGTCGTGACCAGCGCGAATGCGCCGGTCAGGAGATGTCGCGCCGGCGCAGGGTCAGGCTGCCGACCACGCCGGCGACCACCGCGTACCCGATCAGCACGACGGCGCCCGCCCAGCGCGGCGGGTTGCCCGGGATCTCGGCGCCGGTGACCATCAGCGACGACGCCAGCGACGGCACCAGCAGCTGAAGATCGTTGATCCAGTCGCCGAACCGGGTGGCCAGGATGCTGATGGCGATCGCCGCGCCGATCGTGCCGCCGAGGTAGAGCAGGATGCCGGTGACCGTGGCGCCGATCTGGCTGCGGATCAGCACGCCGAGGCCGACGCCCAGGATCCCCCAGAGCAGGTACGCCAGGCCGTTGAGCCCGATCGCCTCCCAGGCCGCGGCGTTGTCGAGCTGCGATCCGACGCCTACGGCGTTGAGGACGGCCGCCCCGGCGATCAGGTTGAGCCCGGTGGTGACCACCCAGAAGAGCAGCGCCAGCAGGGCCGCGGCGGCCAGCTTGGCGGCCATCACCGCGCTGCGGTGCGGCGAGGTGAGGAACGTGGTGGTCACCGTCTGGTGGAAGAACTCGCTGGTCACCACGATGATGCCGAGCAGCATCACGATGAGCAGGCCGAAGAACTGCCCGGTGGTGAAGAGGTTCGCCGACAGCGCGTCCGGGTGGGCCGCCGCCGCCAGGGTGTCGACCTGGTCGGGCGGCACCTCGCCGAGATCCCCGTTGGTCAGCGTGTCGGCCTGGAGCCAGTTGATCAGCAGGGTGAGCGCCCAGAGCGGCAGCGAGATCAGCGCGAAGATCCACCAGGTGCTGGTGGTACGGATCTTGGTCAGTTCGGCTCGGACCAGGTTCATCGGATGCCCGCCTTTCCGGCCGTCAGCTCCAGGAAGACGCCTTCCAGGTCGGGGCGTTCCGTGGTGAGTTCGTGCAGCTCGACCCCGGCGGCCAGGGCCGCCCGGCCGATCGCCGGAGCGTCCACCCCGGAGACCAGCAGGGTGCCCTGCTCGTCGGTGTCGACGGTGGCCGACTGGCCCTTGAGCGCGGTGGTGAGCGCCTCGACCTGCGGGGTGCGGACCCGGACCCGGCCACCCTGCGCCATCGAACCGATTACCTGGTCGACGGGGCCCTGCCGGACCAGCTGCCCGGCCGCGATGATCACCACGTCGTCGGCGAGCAGCTGCATCTCGGACAGCAGGTGGCTGGAGACCAGCACCGTCCGCCCCTCGTGGGCCAGGTTCTTCAGGAACCCGCGCATCCACCGGATCCCCTCCGGGTCCAGGCCGTTGGCCGGCTCGTCGAGGATCAGCACCCGGGGGTCGCCGAGCATCGCGGCGGCGATGCCGAGCCGCTGCTTCATGCCCAGCGAGTAGCCCTTGAACTTGCGCTTCGCGGCCGGGGTCAGCCCGACCAGGGCGAGCGCCTCGTCGGCCCGCTGCTTCGGCAGCCCGGCCGCCGCGCAGATCACCCGCAGGTGGTTGATGCCGGTGCGGCCCTTGTGCGCGCTGGACGCCTCCAGCACCGCGCCGACGTGCCGCAACGGCTCGACCAGGTCGGCGTACCGGGCGCCGCTGATGGTGGCCGTGCCGCTGGTCGGCGTGACCAGGTTCAGCAGCATGCGCAGGGTGGTCGTCTTGCCGGCGCCGTTCGGGCCGAGGAAGCCGGTCACCCGACCCGGCTCGACAGTGAAGGACAGGTTGTTGACCGCCCTGACGTTCTTGTACTGCTTCGTCAGGCCGGACACCACGATCTGACCGTCGCTGGTGGGGCTTCGCTGCCCGTCAGACATCGTTCTCCTCCCGTGCGGGTGGCGTCGAGGTACGCCGTTGCACAGCGTGGCGGGCGAGCGCAACAAGGTCAATCAGGCGCGGTCGGTACTTTCGCCTCCGCCTCAGGCAGGACCCCACTCATCCTCAGGGACGACGGGCGCGCCGCCGATCAGGCCGCGCCGGGCGGCAACGCCACCCAGGTCGCCCGGGCGCTGGCCAGCAGCGAGCCGTCCGGTCCGTACAGGCTGGTGTGCACCCGGGCCTTGCGGCCCTCGACGCCGACGGCGACGCCGGTCACCACGCACTCGTCGCCCGGCTCGGGCAGCGCGTCGACCAGCGCGGCGATCCGGCCCAGCACGTACGGCCGGCCGGGGGCGATCACGGCCCAGCCGCCCGGGCAGTCCAGCGCCGCCCAGACCGTGGCCAGACTGACCTGCTCGGGTGCCCGCAACGGCGCGGCGGTCCGGCCGTCCGGCAGCCGGCCGGGAAAGATCCGCAGCCCGTCCGGCCGGCGGGGGCCGCAGACGAAGCAGCCGGGGAAGGGGTGGTCGACCAGCCCGGGGTACGCCGCCGACGCGTCGGTCGCCGTGCAGGGGTCCACCGGCGGCACCACCGCGTCGAACCGGTCCGCCGGGCGTACCTCGGCGACCACCTGCCCGGCCGGGTCGCGGACCTCGCCGTCGGCCAGGACCAGCGGGGTGTCCAGCGGCGGCGGCCGGCGCAGCGTCACCTCGACCGGTCCCGCGCCGCCCGCGGCCGCGGCGAAGACACCGGCGCTCCAGCCGCCGTTGCCGGAGCCGGGCGGCCCGTTGTAGCGGGATTCGATGCGCATCGGCGACCTCCGGGTGGGCGGGGGGCCGGCGTCGTCGCCGGGGCCCGCCCGGCAGCCTCGCACGACTCGATCCGGCCTGCGTACACGGGCCGCCGACCGGCGTTCACCGGATCGACACTCCTCGCCGTGTGGTTGGCAACCCGGGGGCCCTACACAGATCCCATGGCCGTTCTGCACGCCGCTGGGGCACCCCTGACGACCAGCGGCTACACCCTGCTGATCGCCGACGACCCGACCGCGGTCGCGGCCGCGCAACGCCTGCGCCACGAGGTGTTCGCCACCGAGCTCGGCGCCACCCTGCACCCGGGCGTCGACGGGCTGGACGTGGACCCGTTCGACCCGTACTGCAACCACCTGATCGTCCGGCAGGAGAGCACCGGCGACGTGGTCGGCACGTACCGGCTGCTGCCGCCCGGCCGCACCGATCGCCGGTACGCCGAGGCCGAGTTCGACCTCGCGGCCCTCGACCCGCTCCGCGACGACCTGGTCGAGGCGGGCCGCTCCTGCGTCCACCCGGACCACCGCACCGGTGCGGTGATCAACCTGATGTGGGCCGGCATCACCCGCTACCTGCACCTGCGCGGCTCGCGCTGGCTCGGCGGCTGCGCCTCGGTGCCGGTGACCGACGGTGGCCGGGCGGTGGCCGAGGTGTGGGCCCAGGCGCAGGCCCGCCACCTCGCGCCGCCGCCGCTGCGGGTCCGCCCGCTGCGGCCCTGGTTCGCCGAGCCGGCCGCCGCCGTCGACCCGGCGGCCGGCCACGCCGAGCCGGCCGGCCGGGCCGCGGTGCCGCCGCTGCTGCGCGGCTACCTGCGGCTCGGCGCGTGGATCTGCGGCGAGCCGGCGTACGACCCGGACTTCGACTGCGCGGACTTCTACGTGCTCTTCTCGCTGGACCGGATGAACCCGCGGTACCTGCGGCACTTCCTGGGGGAGCAGGCATGAGCGCCGTCCCGTACGACCTCTGGCGTCCCTCGTCCGGCTGTGACGAGCAGTGCCTGCCGGCGGCCGGCGAGGTGCCGGTGGTCCCGCCGGCGGTGCGGCTGGGCCGGCTGCTCGCCGGGGCCGGGATGCTGCTGCTCGGGGCCCTGCTGGCCGCGCTGCTGCCGGTGCTGCCCACCGCGGACGGCCAGGCCGCGGTGCGGGCCTGGGCCCGGGGGACCGCCCGAGCCTTCGGGGTACGTCTGGTGGTCCGCGGCCGGTTGCCCCGGCGGCGGGCGCTGCTGGTCGCCAACCACGTCTCCTGGCTGGACATCCTCGCGGTGCTGGCGGTCGCGCCGGCCCGGATGGTGGCGAAGCGGGAGGTCCGCGCCTGGCCGCTGGTCGGGCAGGTGGCCGCCGCGGCGGGCACGGTCTTCGTGGACAAGTCCCGGCCGCGGCAACTGCCGGTCACCGTGCGCCGGGTCGCCGACGCGCTGCGCGCCGGCCGGGCGGTCGCGGTCTTCCCGGAGGGCACGACCTGGTGCGCCGGGGACGGCGCGCGTGACTGCCGTCCGGGCGGCGGCTTCCGGCCGGCGATGTTCCAGGCGGCGGTCGACGCCGGCGCGCCGGTCGTGCCGTTGCGCATCGGCTACCGCAGCGCGGCGACCGGGGCAGGCACCACGGCCGCCGCGTTCCTCGGCGAGGAGACCCTGCTGCGCTCGGTGCGCCGGGTGGTCGCGGCCCGGGAGCTGGAGGTCACTGTGACCGTCGCCGCCGCGCTGCACCCGGCCCGGGGCGCGGACCGTCGGCGGCTCGCCCGGGCCGCCGAGTCGGCCGTGCACCTGGTGCCCGCGATGCCCGTGGTCCCGCCGCCCTCGACCGGCGAGCCGGTCCCGTTGCCCAGCCTGCTCGTGCCGGAGGGCCCGGCTCAGGAGCTCGACCTGGCGGCCTGACGACATCGCGACAGTCTTGTGCTGTCGCGATGTATCGCGTTACTGTTCGTCCCGTCGGACGCGCCGTGGGCGTGTCCCGAGGGGAGGACGCCATGACCGGTTGGACGGTCGACAGCCCGCAGCGGCTCACACTCGACGGCCCGGTCAGCCGGCTGGAAGTGCGGCTGTTCAGCGGGCGGCTGAACGTGGTCGCCACCGACGGGCCGGCCCGGGTCGACATCACCCGGGTGGGGCGCCGGCCGGTCCTGGTCGAGCACCAGGACGGGTGGCTCTCCGTCCGGCAGGAGCGGACCCGGCGCTGGTCGGACCTGCTCTGGTGGATCGGGCCGTTCGGCCGGTGGCCCCGGGTGGACGTCTCGATCGCGGTTCCCGCCGAGGTGGCGGCCGACCTGCGCCTGGTGGACGGCTCGCTGGTCGTCTCGGGTCTGCGCCGGCAGACCCGCGTCGACGTCACCTCCGGCCAGATCACCCTGATGGCGCTGCGCGGCGAAACCTCGGCTAAGATCGTCTCCGGGCCGGTGGAGGCGCTCGGCGTGGCCGGCGAGCTCAGCATGCAGACGGTCTCCGGCGAGGTGATCCTGGCCGACAGCGCGGCCGGGCAGGTCCGCGCGCAGACCGTCTCCGGCTCGATCACCTGCGACCTGGACAACCCTCGGCGCAGCGAGATCCGGCTGCACACCATCTCGGGCAGCATCACCGTCCGGGTCCGCGAGGACAGTGACCTCGCCGTCCGGCTGCACACCACCGCCGGCCGGATCACCAGCGGCTTCCCCCAGGTGCGTACGGAGTCGGCGATCGGCTCGGTGACCAGCAGCGAGGGGGTCATCGGGGCCGGCGAAGGTAAGCTCTGGGCATCCGCCACGTCCGGCAGCATCGCGTTGCTCGCCCGTCCGGTGGGCGACGACGACGAGGAGGATGAGCTGCGATGACGGCCGTCTTCAGTCACGGACGGCTCCGGCTCTACCTGCTCAAGCTCCTCGACGACGGGCCGAAGCACGGCTACGAGCTGATCCGGCTGTTGGAGGATCGCTTCCTCGGTCTCTACGCGCCCAGCGCCGGCACGATCTACCCCCGGCTCCAGCGGATGGAGGCGGAAGGGCTGGTCAGCCACACCGCCGCCGGCGGCCGCAAGACCTACGAGATCACCGATGCGGGCCGGGGCGAGTTGCGCCAGCGGGCGGACGAGCTGGCCACCTTGGAGTCCGACATCGCCGCCTCGGTGCAGGACCTCTCCAGCCTCGCGGGGGAGATCCAGACCGAGGTACGCGGTTCGGTCCGCGACCTCAAGCGGGAGCTGCGGGAGGCCGCCCGGCAGACGCGGCAGACTCGGCGGAACCGCTGGGACACCTCGCCCTTCCCCGCCGGGCCGCCGTTCGGCCCGGCGGAACCCGGATCGGGTCAGTTCGGCCCCGGGTCGGAACCCCGGCCGGGGATGAGCAACGAGGCGGGCCTGCTCGCCGAGTTCGACCAGCGGTTGGCCGCCTTCACCACCGAGGTGGGTCGGCTGGTCCGGGCCCGCCGGTTCAGCGACTCCCAGCTGCGTACCGCGATCCGGTTGATCGACGGCGCGCTGGAGGGGCTCCGCCGGCTGCTGCGCTGACCGGCCCGGCCGTTGCCCCAGCCGGCCTGATCCGGCAGGATCTCGACGAGCGTTGAGAGGGCCGGCCTGGCACCCCGGCGGCTCACAGCCTTTTTCCAGGGAGCGTCCAGCGCGGGCGCAGCCGGAGCGCGGAAGATGGGGGCCATGCCGGCTACCCAGACCGAGGCGCGACTGCTCGTCGTCGAGGACGACCCCAACATCCTCGAACTGCTCTCCGCGAGCCTGCGGTTCGCGGGCTTCGATGTGGCCACCGCGACCAGCGGCAGCGCGGCGCTCAACGCCGCCAAGGACCATCGGCCCGACCTGGTGGTGCTCGACGTGATGCTGCCCGACCTGGACGGGTTCGAGGTCATCCGGATGCTCCGCGAGGGTGGCACCCGCACCCCGGTCGTCTTCCTGACCGCCCGGGACGCCACCGACGACAAGATCCGCGGCCTGACCCTGGGTGGCGACGACTACGTCACCAAGCCGTTCAGCCTGGAGGAGCTGACCGCCCGGATCCGGGCGGTGCTGCGCCGCACCAGCAGCGGCGAGCCGGCGCCCTCCCGGCTCACCTTCGCCGACCTGGAGCTGGACGAGGAGACCCACGAGGTCTACCGGGCCGGCCAGCGGGTGCAGCTGTCGCCGACCGAGTTCAAGCTGCTGCGCTACCTGATGCTCAACGCCAACCGGGTGCTCTCCAAGGCGCAGATCCTCGACCACGTCTGGAACTACGACTTCCGCGGCGACGACAACATCGTCGAGTCGTACATCTCCTACCTGCGGCGCAAGGTGGACACCACCCAGCCCCGGCTGATCCACACCCTGCGCGGAGTGGGATACGTACTGCGCAAGCCGGCGGCGTGAACGCGGTCGCACAGGCGAAGGGGCGACTGCGGAGCGTACCGCTGCGGGTGAAGCTGGTCACCGCGGTGCTGGCCCTGGTCGCCGCCGCCCTCCTGGTAATCAGCTCGCTGACCACCTTCTTCCTCCGCAGCTACCTGGTCGGTCAGGTGGACGGGCAACTGCAGAGCGCCAGCCAGACCCTGGCCCCGCTCATCCCGGCGCTACGTGCCCGCCAGGTCAACGCGATGCTGCCCAGCGACTACGTCGTGGTGATCGCCGGCCCGAACTCGGTGTCGCAGCCCAGCTACGACGACATCTCGCTGGATCCGCAGCAACTGCCCCGGTTCCCCACCGACGTGGCGGGGTTCGCCGCCCGGGAGGGGGAGCCGTTCAACGCCACCTCGCAGGACGGCCGCACCCGGTGGCGGGTGTACTACACGGCCCTCCCGCAGGACGAGGTGCTGGCGGTCGGGCAGCCGCTCACCGACGTCGACCGGGCGGTGCAGCGTCTGGTCTGGATCGACCTGCTGGTCGGCGGGTCGGTGCTGATCCTGCTCGCCTCGATCGGCGCCGCGATCGTACGGACCAGCCTGAAACCGCTGGTGGAGATCGAACGGACCGCCGCCGCCATCGCCGGCGGCGACCTGAGCCGGCGGGTGCCCGACCCGGAGGAGGGGCAGGAGTGCCCCACCTCGGAGCTGGGTCGGCTGTCCCGCGCGCTGAACGCGATGCTGACCCAGATCGAGGCGGCCTTCACCGCCCGGGCCGCCTCGGAGACCGCCGCCCGCTCGGCCGAGGTCGCCGCCCGGGACGCGGCCGTCTCCGCGCAGGCCTCCGAGGCACGCGCCCGGCGGTCGGAGGAGCGGATGCGGCAGTTCGTCGCGGACGCCTCGCACGAGCTGCGTACGCCGCTGACCACCATCCGCGGCTTCGCCGAGCTGTACCGGCAGGGGGCCGCCCGAGCCCCGGAGCAGACCGCCGGGCTGCTGCGCCGCATCGAGGACGAGGCGGCGCGGATGGGACTTCTGGTGGAGGACCTGCTGCTGCTCGCCCGGCTGGACCGGGAGCGGCCCATCACGCTGGTCCCGGTCGAGCTGCCGGTGCTCGCCAGCGAAGCCGTGCAGGCCGCCCGCGTGGTCGCGCCGGAGCGGCGGATCGAGCTGGAGATCGCCCGCGGCTCCGGCCCGCTGGTGGTCTACGGGGACGACGCCCGGCTGCGGCAGGTGATCGGCAACCTGATGACCAACGCCCTCACCCACACTCCGCCGGACGCCTCGGTCACCCTGCGGCTGCGGGCCGAACCCGGCAACCTGGCGGTGCTGGAGGTGGCCGACACCGGCCCCGGGCTCTCCCCGGAGCAGGCCGAGCGGGTCTTCGAGCGGTTCTACCGTGCCGATGCGGCCCGTACCCGCCGGGCCGACGGCAACACCGGCACCGGCCTCGGCCTGGCCATCGTGGCCGCACTGGTGGGCGCGCACCACGGCATGGTCGAGGTGGTGGAGACCCCGGGCGGCGGGGCCACCTTCCGGGTCCGGCTGCCGTTGCTGCCGGAAGCCGACGAGGGCGGCGAGTGACTTTCAGCCAACTTCCAGCCCCGTTCCAGGCTGGTCGCAGTGCCAGGGGAGAAGGTGGATCCATGACCGAGTACGAGTCTGATCCGCAGCAGCACCGGCCGGCCCCCACCGACGCCGAGCCGGCGCACCCCACCGCCGAGCTGCCACGCGTCGAGCGCGCGCAGTCCGACTCCGCGAGCAGCGACCCGACCACCGAGCTGGCCTCCGCCGGCCCGGTCGCCGGGAACGCCGACCAGACCCCCGCGACCGGCGCCGGCGCCTCCGCCACCCCGGAGCCCACCCGCGCGGACGCCCCCGCCACGCCCGACACCGACCGGGACGCCGACCCGACCGTGCCGGTCGCCACGACCCCCGCCGGCTACCCGGCCGCCCCCACCGGCGGCTGGCAGCCGCCGGCGACCACGCCGACCCACTCCGGTCACCCGGTCTCCGGCCAGCCGGTGTCCGGCCCGCACGGCCAGCCCGTCTCCGGCCCGCACGGCCAGCCGGTCTCCGGCCCGCACGGCCAGCCGGTCTCCGGCCCGCACGGGTACCCGCAGCCGGCGGGCGGCCACTGGTACCCGACTCAGCAGTCCGGCTGGGCCAGCGGGGGGCAGCCGGGTGCGTACGGGCAGTCGCACGCGCCGCACCCCGGTCAGCCCGTGCCGCCCTGGGCGCCGGCCGCCCACGCCAACCCCGCCGGGCCCCGGCCGAGCCGGGTGGCGAAGTTCGCCGGCGCCGGCGTCGCGATGTTCGCCCTGATGCTCGGCTCCGGTGTCGCCGGTGGAGCGCTCGCGCTCGCCATCGACGGCGACGGCGGCGGCATCACCCGCACCTACTCGGCCGCCCCGGTGATCAACGGCGCCGACCTGCCGCGGATCGCCGCCTCGGTACAGGACAGCGTCGTATCCATCGCCACCGACAACGGCGAGGGTTCCGGCGTGATCCTCAGCGCCGACGGCTACGTGCTCACCAACAACCACGTGGTCGCCTCGGCCAGCGGTGACACCGTCCGGGTGGTCTTCGCCGACGGCAAGACCGCCGAGGCGCAGATCAAGGGCACCGACCCGAAGACCGACCTCGCGGTGGTGAAGGCCAACGGGGTGAGCGGCCTGAAGCCGGCCACCTTCGGTGACAGCGACGCGATGCAGGTCGGCGACCAGGTACTCGCGCTGGGCAGCCCGCTGGGCCTGCAGGGCTCGGTCACCGCCGGCATCCTCAGCGCCCGGGAGCGCACCATCCAGGCCGGCGAGGGCGGCCAGCAGCAGCAGGACCCGCGTCAGGCCGCGTCCTCTATCGCCGGGCTGCTGCAGACCGACGCCCCGATCAACCCGGGCAACTCCGGCGGCGCGCTGGTCAACACCCGGGGCGAGGTGATCGGCATCAACACCGCGATCGCCACCTCCGGGCAGAGCACCGGCAACATCGGCGTCGGATTCGCCATCCCGAGCAACAAGGCCAAGGACGTCGCGGGGAAGCTCCAGCGGGGCGAGAAGGTCAGCCACCCGTCGCTCGGGGTCAGCGTGAACATGGCCGAGGGCGGCGGCGCGCTGGTCGCGGCGGTCACCCAGGGCAGCCCGGCCGAGAAGGCGGGCCTGCAGCGGGGTGACGTCATCACCCGGTTCGGCGACAAGGTAATCAACGACTCGGACGACCTGGTCGGCGCCGTGCAGGCCGGCAAGGTGGGCGACCGGGTCGAGGTGCAGTACAAGCGGAACGGCGCCGAGTCGACGGCAACCGTGACGCTCGCCGAGACGTCGTAACCGACACGAACCTGCCTCCTCCCTCCGGGGGGGGGGGGGGGGGGGGGGGGGGGGGGGGGGGGGGGGGGGGGGGGGGGGGGGCGCGCGCCGGGGGGGGGGGCGCGGCCACCCGCCGCTCCCGGGGCCGGGC